>JAOTTL010000164.1:0-7819 GCA_029864385.1 Betaproteobacteria bacterium
TACGCGCGCTACCTGCAGATGATTTACGACAACGTGTATGATGGCGCCCCGACGGTCCGCCATAATCTCAAGACTGGGAACCAGATCCCGTCGGACATCCTCGCCGAGGTCGACCGCAAGATCGACGACGGCGTCGCCATCGGCGGCTCTTTCCGCTTCTCCGCCTACCCCGGCCAGTCCGCCGGCGGGGGCACGGCTCCGGTCGGCTCGGGCAGCTGCTATGCCGCAGCCGCTCCGAATAACTGGGTGGCGAACGCGCCGGTTGCCGTTTGTGGCGGTGCCAGCCTGTTCTAAGCGGCATGGAGACATTGAGAGGAGCCCCGCGCCAGTCCCGACCTGACCTGGGTGATCATCATCATGAATAGACAACGTGGGTTTACGCTGATCGAAATTGCGATCGTGCTCGTGATCATCGGGCTCCTGCTCGGCGGCGTGTTGAAAGGCCAGGAACTCATCACCAGCGCCCGCGTGCGCAATATCATTTCGCAGCAGGACGGAATCAAGGCTGCCTTCTTCGGCTTCCTGGACCGTTATCGCGCCTACCCCGGCGACTACAACCAGGCGCAGGCCAACATCCCGAGCTGTGCGGCGTGCGCCCAGGGCAATAACAACGGCCAGATCCGCTCCGTTGCTGGCGGCGATGTCATCGATGAACAGATCGCTGTCTGGGAACACCTCTCCCGCGCGGGCTTCATCAACGGCAGCTACACCTATGCGGCGGGCGCGGAAACCACGGCCTCGGCGCCGACCAACCCGTACGCGCGCTACCTGCAGATGATTTACGACAACGTGTATGATGGCGCCCCGACGGTCCGCCATAATCTCAAGACTGGGAACCAGATCCCGTCGGACATCCTCGCCGAGGTCGACCGCAAGGTCGACGATGGAAGCGGGACAGGTGGCTCTTTCCGCTTCTCCGCCTACCCCGGCCAGTCCGCCGGCGGGGGCACGGCTCCGGTCGGCTCGGGCAGCTGCTATGCCGCAGCCGCTCCGAATAACTGGGTGGCGAACGCGCCGGTTCCCGTTTGTGGCGGTACCAGCCTGTTCTAACAAAAAGTTCGAAGTTCCAGGTTCAAAGTTTCAAGTTCGAAAAGCCCGCGGAAGACGCGGGCTTTTTTTGTTGGCGGCGCGCCACTGGCGGAACCGAACCCCGAACACCGAACGCCGAACCTTGAACCTTGAACCTTGAACCTTGAACCTTGAACTCCGAACCCAGAACACGGAAACACGGAAACACGGAACTTGCTTCTAGCCTTGCATGAGCTTCATCTCCGCCGCTGCAACGCCTTCCTCCGCGCCCAGCAGCACCAGAACGTCGCCCTCCTCCACGCGAGTATCGGCGTCCGGCGTTACCGTCCGGGCATTCTTCCGACGGAAAGCGGTAACCTCCACGCCCAGGAGTCTCAGTTCAAGCTCTCCCAGCTGCTTGCCGATCGCTGCCGCGCCTGGCGTGATCGACACCGAGTGCAGGCGCGGCTGATTCGCCTGATCAAGCCCCTCGGTCTCGTCCGTGATACCGCGAAAGAAACCGCGGAACAGGCTGTAGCGCTGCTCACGTGTCTCGCGCATCCTCTGCAAAACCCGGTTCAGCGGAACACCGAGCAACATGAGCGTCGTCGAAGCCAGTATCAGGCTCCCCTCAAGAATCTCGGCGACGACCTCGACGGCGCCAGCGGATTTCAACCGGTCGATGTCGCTCTCGTCGCGGGTGCGCACGACAACCGGCAGCGCGGGCCGCAACTCCCCCACGTGCCGCAGGATCTTGAGCGCGGACGTTGTATCGGCGTAGGTGATCGCAAGCGCGCGGGCGCGTAGCAATCCCGCCGCCGTTAGCACCTCCGGGCGCGCCGCATCTCCGAACACGACGCTTTCACCAGCCGCCGCCGCTTCCTTGATGCGCTGGGGATCGACGTCAAGCGCAATGAACGGGATCGATTCCTGACGCAGCAGACGCGCGAGGTTCTGGCCGCTGCGCCCGAATCCGCAGATGACGACATGCCGGTCGGCGCTCATGGCCTGCACGGCAATGTTGTGCACCTGCATCGCCCGGTTCATCCAGTCCGACCGGACCCAGCGGCGTACAACGTGCTCGCTGCGCTCGACCATGAATGGCGCGAGGAGCATCGAGAGGAGCATCGCTCCGAGCACCGGCTGCATTACGTCCGCCGCGACCAGTTCGAGGGCGTCGGCACGCGCCAGCAGCACGAGCCCGAATTCGCCGCATCCGGCCAACGCCAGTCCGGTGCGCATCGCGGCACCGGTGTTGCGCTCGAACAGCACGCTCAAGCCGAAGATGAGACCGGCCTTGAACACGAGGAGCGCCAGCAGCAATAGCGCGACCCACGCAAAGTTCCCGATCACGACCTGGGGGTCGAGCAGCATGCCGATCGTGACGAAAAACAGGCCAAGCAGCACGTCGCGGAACGGCCGGATGTCCACCTCCACCTGGTAGCGGTACTCGGTCTCCGAGATCAGTGCGCCGGCCAGAAAGGCCCCCAGCGCGAGCGAGAGCCCCGCCATTTCGGTCAGGTACGCGAGCCCGAGCGTGATCAGCAGGACGTTAAGAACGAAAAGCTCGGCGGACTTCTGCCTCGCTACGAGATGGAACCATGCGCGCATGAGCCGCTGGCCGAAGAACAGCAGCAACGCGAGCACGGCCGCCGCCTTGAGCAACGCCAGGCCAAGGTCTGCGGCGAGAGTTCCCGAGCCCGACTCGAGCGCCGGCACCACGATCAACAACGGCACCACCGCCAGGTCCTGGAACAGGAGCACGCCGATGATCTGCCGCCCGTGGGGTGTGTTGAGCTCCAGGCGCTCGGCGAGGATCTTCGCCAGGATCGCCGTCGACGACATCGCCAGCACCCCGCCGAGGATCAGTCCTGCGCGCCACTCGAAGGCAAGCGCGTGCGCGACTGCCCAGACCGCCAGCATCGTAAGCGCGACCTGCGCGGCGCCGAGGCCGAACACGAGGCGGCGGATGGTAATCAGTTTTGGGAGGCTGAATTCGAGGCCGATACTGAACATCAGGAACACGATGCCGATCTCGGCCAGCTGACTCGCCTCCTCCATTTCCGGGATCCACGCCAGTGCATGCGGACCGATCGCGACGCCGACAATGAGGTAGCCCAGCATCGGCGGAAGCCTGAGGGAGCGGAACACAACCACGATGAGCACCGCGGTCGCAAGCAGGATCAGAACGGATTGCAGCGTCGAAGGCATCGCGGAAACAGTGAACGGTGAACAGTGATCTGAGAATCGTAAACGGCGGTTTCGAATCTCTCGTGACCAACGGCTTATGGTTAACGGGTCACCAGTCACCGGTCACCCCAGTGGATGATGCCCTATCGGGCCTGAAATGCAAGCGGACGGACCAGTCGAAGCGATTGATTCTGCTATACTTAACGCGCCATGAAGACGGCACCTGCAAGCAGCGGCATCGCGCCCGACCAGCACCCGGCGCTCGCGATGGCGCGCACGGTGCTCGAGATCGAGGCGCAGGCTATTTCGGGACTGGTCGCCCGGCTCGATGCGCATTTTGTGCGCGCCATAGAGCTGATCATGGGCCGCCGCGGGCGTGTGGTCGTCAGCGGTATTGGCAAGTCAGGTCACATCGCCCGCAAGATTGCATCGACCCTTGCCAGCACCGGCACGCCTGCTTACTTCGTGCATCCCACGGAGGCCAGCCATGGCGATCTCGGCATGGTGACCCGCGACGACGTGTTCATCGCGCTCTCCAACTCGGGAGAAAGCGCGGAGCTGCTGGCGATTGTTCCTTTGCTCAAGCGCCAGGGCGCGAAGCTGATCGCCTTGACCGGCAATGCCGCGTCTACGCTCGCCCAGGAAGCCGATGCGCACCTCTATGCAGGTGCGGAGAAGGAAGCATGCCCTCTGAACCTTGCGCCGACTGCCAGCACCACGGCAGCGCTGGCCCTCGGTGACGCACTCGCAGTAGCGATAATGAGCACGAAAGGCTTCACGAAGGACGACTTCGCCGCAGCCCATCCCGGCGGGACCCTGGGCCGCAAGCTGCTCACGCACGTGCGCGACGTCATGCGCACGAGCGCGAACGCCCCCCGTATCGGCCACCAGGCCACGCTCATGGACGGCATGCTCGAGATGTCGCGGGGACGCATGGGCATGACCGCCGTCCTCGACGATGCCGGCCGCGTCGTGGGAGTTTTCACCGACGGCGACTTGCGCCGCAACATCGAAAAAGACACGGACATGCGCTCGACCCGGATCGATGAGGTCATGACTCGCAATCCGCGCACCATCGGGCCGGACCGCCTCGCGGCCGAGGCCGTCGAGATCATGGAGCGCTACAAAGTGAATCAGCTGCTTGTCGTTGATGACCGCCAGCAGCTGGTCGGCGCCCTGAACATGCACGACTTGTTCCGGGGCAAGGTCCTCTAAATGTTCCGCGTTCAAGGTTTCAGGGTCAAGGTCCCATTGCTGGCGGTTCAAACTTTGAACTTTGAACTTTGAACCCAGAACGTTAAACGCGATGCAGGAAGTCTACGCGCGCGCCAGGAACCTGCGGGTCGCCGTATTCGACGTGGACGGGGTGCTGACCGACGGCACGTTGTATTACCTCCCCTCAGGCGAAGAGCTGAAAGCGTTCAACGTGCTCGACGGCCACGGAATGAAGATGCTCCAGGAGAGCGGTGTTAAACTGGCAATAATCAGCAGTCGCAGCTCGCGCTGCGTGGAGGAGCGTGCACGCAACCTCGGCGTCGATCTCGTGTATCAAGGCGCCGGCGACAAGCTCGCCGCCTTCAACACGCTGCTGAGCCATTGCGGAGTCGCGGCGAACACCTGCAGCTTCATTGGCGACGATGTCGTCGACCTCCCGGTAATGCGGCGCTGCGGGCTCGCGGCATCGGTGCCCGATGCGCCGGCCTTCGTGCGCCGGGAGGCACACTACGTCACACGCGCGCGGGGCGGTCACGGTGCGGCGCGCGAGCTGTGCGAGCTCATCATGCAGGCCCAGGGAACGCTGTCCGCGCGGCTGGCCGCTTACCTGGCATGAGTCTGCCGCGACAGGAATATTGATGTTGCCGGAACGGGGGAACGGAAACTGGTGATCGGCAGTCGGTTTACGACATGGGCGCCGATAGTGGTGCTCGGGGTGATGGCCGCGCTCACCTTCTGGCTCGACCGGGTGATCGAATCGGGCGCGCGAGACATCGTCGGCCCGAGCCGGAGCGACCCCGATTTCATCGTGCAAAATATCTCGGCAGTGAGCATTGGCGAGACCGGGAAGGCGGCCCACGCGCTGACCGCGGTAAAGATGGTGCACTACCCCGATGACGACAGCACGCTGCTCACCCAGCCCCGGTTCGTGAGCTACGGCGAGACCAAGGCCCCGGTGACGATCACGGCAAATCAGGGCGTCGTCTCGTCTAAAGGCGACCATGTTTACTTCCAGGACAACGTGCGCGTCGCGCGTGCCCCGTACGGCGATCAAAGCGAGCTTATCCTGCGCACCAGCTTCCTGCACGTGATCCCTGATGCCGACCTCGCCAAGACGGACCGGTACGTCACGATCGTCGACGATGCGACCGTGGTGACCGCCGTTGGCTTAGAATTGAACATTAGTAGCCACGAGCTCAAGCTGCTCTCCAATGTTCGCAGCACCTATGACCCGACCAAGGCACCGCCACGCGGCGACAGGCGCTGAGCCTGGCGCGCCGTGGCGCAGGGCGCTCCGGGCGCTCGCGCTCGGGTGGCTAGTGCTGCACGCAAGCGCTGTCGCAATGGCCGAAAAGGCCGACCGCAACAAGCCGGTCAATCTGGAGGCGGACAAGGTCACCATCAATGAGGCCAAGCAGATCGCCGTGTTCGAAGGCAACGTCATCTTGCGTCAAGGCACCCTCGAGCTCCGCGGCGATCGCATGGAAGTACGCCAGGACAAAGGCGGCTTCAAGTTCGGCACCGCATGGGGAAATCGCGCGTATTTCCGGCAGAAGCGTGATGGCTTCGACGAGTACATCGAGGGCTGGGCCGAGCGCCTGGAGTATGACGGCCGCGCCGAGACCATGAAAATGTTCAATCGGGCAAACATCAAGCGCGGTCAGGACGAAATCAGCGGCAATTTCATCTCTTACGACGCGAAATCGGAGTTCTATCAGGTCATCGGCGGGGGCGCTAAGGCGGCGGACCCGAAACACTCGGATGGCCGGGTACGCGCGGTGATCCAGCCCAAGCCCAAGAAAAAGCCTGCTGCCAATCCGCCCCTCGGCCTTAAACCGTCAAAGGGGCTCACGCCTCCACGTGAAGAATCTGAGACTCGCAAAAATTAGCAGCGTGGCAGAGGCGATGCAGGCACCGCTCCCCTTGCCGCCCGGAGGCGCACCCGCAGCCGCGCCCGGGCCGCAGAGCGAGCTGCGGGCCGACCGGCTGCGCAAGCGCTACCGTTCACGGGTCGTGGTCAAGGACGTGTCGCTCGAGGTGCGCAGCAGCGAAGTGATCGGGTTGCTCGGGCCCAATGGTGCGGGCAAGACGACGTGTTTTTACATGATGGTCGGCCTGATTCCGATGGACGGGGGCGAGCTACACCTCGACGGGGTCCGATTGACGCATATGCCGATGCACCGCCGCGCCCGACTCGGGGTGAGCTACCTGCCCCAGGAAGCCTCCATCTTTCGGCGGCTGTCGGTGGCCGAGAACGTGCAAGCGGTGCTGGAGCTCTACAACCAGGATCCCGACGTGATCGGCAACAAGCTCGACGCCTTGTTACACGACCTGACCATCGGGCATCTGCGCAACAACTCCGCGGTAAGCCTGTCGGGGGGCGAGCGGCGCCGCACCGAAATCGCACGGGCACTGGCTACCGAGCCGCGTTTCATCCTGCTTGACGAGCCATTTGCAGGGGTCGACCCGATTGCGGTCCTGGAAATCCAGAAAATCATAGGCTTCCTCAAGAAGCGCGGCATCGGGATCCTGATTACTGACCATAATGTGCGAGAAACCCTGGGCATTTGCGACCGGGCCTATATCATTAACGACGGGACGGTTCTCGCCTACGGTAAGCCGGATGAAATCGTTTACAATGAAGAAGTAAGGCAAGTTTATCTGGGAGAGCACTTTAGGCTCTAAGTTGCTCGCGCAGCTCTTTTCGGCGCGGAACGAATCTCGCGGGGAAACCCGTCGGTCACCCCGTACCCAGGCATGAAGCATTCTCTACAGCTCCGACTCTCCCAGCACCTCACCCTGACGCCACAGCTGCAGCAGTCGATACGGCTGCTGCAGCTCTCGACGATCGAGTTAAACCAGGAGCTCGAGCGCATCCTCCAGGAAAACCCGCTGCTCGAGCGGGAAGACGGGGTGAGCGACCAATCCGCGCCGCCGCCCGCCGACACGGCGACCGTCACCCGCGACGAAGCGCCCGCCACTGAAGGGGCCGGGAGTGACGCCGAATCGCGCGAACCCGAGAACGCGGAGCTGGGTGCGCTCGACGATCTCCCCGGACCTGGTTCCCGGGAGGATGCGGAAGACAGCGACTATCACCAACAGCGAGCCGACGCCCCGACACTGCGTGCGCACCTGCTCGCGCAGCTGTCACTGACCAAGTTGTCCGAGCGTGACGGCAAGCTCGTCACGCTGCTGATCGACTCTCTCGACGATGGCGGTTACCTAACACAGAGCCTCGACGAACTGCTGCAGATGCTTCCGCCAGAGACCGAGGCCGAGGAACTCCAGATCGCGCTCAAGCATCTGCAAAATCTCGAGCCTGTCGGGGTCGGCGCGCGCAACCTGAGCGAGTGTCTCACCCTGCAGATCGCCGCGCTGCCAACCGATGCCCCCTACCGGGCGGAGG
>JAOTTL010000074.1:0-18876 GCA_029864385.1 Betaproteobacteria bacterium
AAGGTCGAGCAGCTGCAGGTGGAGCCGGTGTCCCAGGCCTCGGCCAATCAGCGCGCCGGCCGCTGCGGGCGGGTTGCCGCCGGAATCTGCATCCGCCTCTACTCCGGCGAAGATTACGATGCCCGGCCGCAATACACCGATCCCGAGATCCTGCGCTCGTCGCTCGCGTCGGTGATCCTGCGAATGAAGGCACTGGGATTGGGCGATGTCGAGCGCTTTCCCTTCCTCGACCCGCCCGCGCCGCGCATGATTGCGGACGGCTACCAGCTTCTCGCCGAGCTGGGGGCGGTGGATGATTCGTATGCCCTTACTCCGCTGGGGCGGCGGCTCGCGCGCTTCCAGATCGATCCGCGCGTCGCACGCATGATCCTCGCGGCCGAGCACGAGCAATGCCTTGCCGAAATGCTCGTCATCGCCGCCGTGCTCGAAGTGAACGATCCGCGTGAGCGCCCCTTCGAGCGGGCTGATGCGGCAGACCGGGCACACGCCCGGTTTCATGACGAGCAGTCGGACTTCCTCGTGTTGCTCAAGGTCTGGCACCACTTCCAGGAGGCGATTGAGCACAGGAAGTCGAACCGCAAGCTGGCGCTGGAATTGCGCGAGCAGTTTCTCTCGCAACGGCGGCTGCGGGAGTGGCGCGATGTCCACCACCAGCTCGCGGCGCTCGTCGCTCAGATGGGAATGCGCGCGAACGAGAAGCCGGCAACCGACGAGCAGGTGCACCGCGCACTCATCGCGGGGCTGCTGGGCAATATCGGCTGCAAGGGCGAGGAGGCCGGAGAGTACCTCGGCGCGCGGGGCGTGCGGTTCGCCATCTTCCCCGGATCCGGGCTGCGCAAGAAACAGCCGCGATGGGTCGTCGCCGCAGAGCTGGTCGAGACCACGCGGCTCTATGCCCGGTGCGTTGCGCGGATCGAGCCGGAATGGGTGGAGGCGGCCGCGGGCGAGCTCGTGAAGAGGCATTACTTCGACCCGCACTGGCAGCGCGAGCGCGCGATGGTGTCCGCCTACGAGCGCGTGACGCTCTACGGGCTGACGCTCGTGCCACGGCGGCGCGTCAACTACGGGCCGATCAATCCGAAAGAGGCGCGTGAGGTATTTATCCGCCGGGCGCTGGTGGCGGGCGAATTCGACACACGGGCGCCGTTTTTCGAACACAACCGTCGGCTGGTAAAAGAGATCGAGGCGTTGGAGCACAAAGCGCGCCGGCGTGACGTGCTCGTGAACGAGGAGGTGATCTTCAACTTCTACGACGGGATCGTCGCGCTCGATCTCGTCAATGGCGCGGGCTTCGAGCGGTGGCGGGCGGAGGCCGAGCACGCCAACCCGCGGCTGCTCTATCTGACGCGCGAGTACTTGATGCGTCATGCCGCCGCGGAAATTACCGAGGCGCAGTTCCCGGAGCGCCTTCGCGCGGGTGACGTCGATCTCAAGCTCGGCTATCGATTCGAGCCCGGCCATCCCCTCGACGGCGTGACCGTGACTGTTCCGCTCGAATTGCTGAACCGCCTCGAGCCGGCGCATTTCGAGTGGTTAGTGCCGGGGCTCGTGCGCGAGAAAATAGCGCATCTCTTCAAAGCGCTGCCAAAGCAGCTGCGCCGGCATCTCGTGCCCGTACCGCAGCACGTTACGGCCTTCCTCGAAGAGCAGGATTCCGGGGAGAGCCGGCCACGCCTGGCCGCGGCGCTGGGGCGCTATGTCCAGCGCGCAGCTGGCGCGCCGGTAGCGGCCGACGTATGGGATGACGTTGAGCCGCCGCCGCATTTATGCATGAACTTTCGCGTCGTGGACGAGGTGGGGCGTGAGCTCGCCACCGGGCGGGATCTCGCGGCGCTGAAGACGCAGCTCGGACAGGCTGCGAGTCTTACGTTCAGTGCGGACGAGCCGGGAATCGAGAAGACCGGAATCCGTGTCTGGGATTTCGGCGACCTGCCCGCGGAGATTTCGTTTACGCGCGGCGGCCGGCGGCTCACGGGTTACCCCGCGCTCGCCGACGAGGGCGAGAGCGTCGCGATTCGGTTGTTCGACACGCGCCCGGCGGCGGATGCGGCGATGCGCGCGGGCGTGCGGCGCATGATTTGGCTCTCGCTCAAAGAGCAGATGCGCCAGCGCGAGAAAACCCTGCCTGGGTTCACCCAGGCTGCGCTTGCTTTGCGCACGCTCGCCTCGGCGGACGACCTTAGAGAGGATCTCTTGACGGCGATCGCCGATCGCGCATTTATCGGCGAGGACGAGCTGCCGCGCACGGCAAAGGCGTTCGAGGCGTTACGGGCGCGTGCCCGCACGCGGCTTCCTGCAGTCGCCGACGGGGGGTGCCGGCTGTTCGGCACGATCGCCGAGGAGTACCCGCGCGCGCAGCAGCGCCTCGCTGGAGCGGGAAAGACGGCACCACGCCCGGTCGCCGACGTGCGCGCCCAGCTGGCCCGGCTGGTATTCAAAGGGTTCATGGCCGCGACGCCGTGGGAGCGGCTGCAGGACCTGCCGCGGTATTTGAAGGCGATGCAGGCGCGACTGGACAAGTACGCGAAAGACTCCGAGCGCGATGAGCGCCATGCCTCCCACATCGGGGAGCTCTGGAGCCGGTACGAAGAGCGGGCGGCGAAGCTGCGCCGGGCGCACGAGTCCGACCCGCGGCTCGAGGACTTCCGCTGGCGTATCGAGGAGTTGCGCGTATCGCTTTTTGCGCAGGAGCTGCGCACGCCTTATCCGGTATCCTTCAAGCGCCTGGACAAGCTCTGGCAATCGATCGTTCGCTAAGGCACACGCCACCGGATGGGCCAAGCCTCGAAGATTATCCAGACCCTTAAATAGTGATGATTACTGGTGATGGAAACTGGTGATGAGTACTAGTGATGTACACCGCGGGTGACGGTTTGTCATCACCAATTTTCACCACCATTTCTCATCACCATCTTTCATCACCATTTCGGGAAATGTTAATTCACGCAACAGTCACCATCACCGGAGCGCCTGAAGAGCGCGAAGCGTGCGAAGCGCAGCTTCGGCGCGCGCTCGCGGGCCAGCTGCGCCGCGATGATGTCACGGAGCATAGCGGCAAGGATGCCCTTTGTTACGACCTCAAGGTCGAGGGTGGAATACCGTTCCCCGTTTTCGCAAGAGCCTCCGAAGAGTTTCCGACGCTTGAGTTCGCGATCGATTGGGTGAACGTCGCTGCGGGCGAGCGCGGCAGCGCGCGCTTTGTCGGAGGTCATCTCGCCGCGCAGACCTCGGAGCGCATTGGCACCGCCTCTGCGACCGATCATCCGGTATACGTTGCCGTGGCAACAGATGGAACGCTGACGCTGGCGTTGACGCTGGAGCGGGTAGCGAGCAACGAGTGGCTTGGCTACGGCGTCACCGCGACGCGCGACGCGCTGCTCCGGATCTTGCGTGAACCGGGACGGGACGAGTTGACCCTCTACGCAACGGAAGGCGCCCCGGAGTGGGCGGCCGTCTGGACGGGTAACCTCTTAGCCCGGCAATTTGATTTTCAGGAGGGGCAGGAGCCGGTTGCCATCGCGGATTCAATTTTTCAAGATCTGGATCGGATGGCGCGAGGCTTTGCGCAAGCGTGGCTCTGGTTTGCCGACGCACCCGAGCAGGAGATCGCGATCGAGCGGGAGCGCTACGCCCGCTACGGCTACGAAACCGCGGACGCGAACCTGCGTTCAGCGCGTTTGCATCAGCTTCGCACTGAAGCGGGAGCAGGCAAACCGCTCGAGCACTCGACGTTCAGCGCGGACGAAGCCTGGCTTAAGGATATCGTCTTGGCGACCTGGGCCAAGGACGTATGATTAATTTTGAATTATGAATGACGAATGATCGAAAATCAGGTCTACCTGCTGTCAGTCGTCAGTCGTCAGTCGTCAGTCGTCAGTCGTCAGTCGTCAGTCGTCAGTCGTCAGTCGTCAGTCGTCACCAGCGCCGGGGCGGACGGCGGCGCCAATAGAGGATCATGATGAAGCCTCCCACCATTCCTCCGAGGTGCGCGAAGTGGGCGACGCCCTCCTGCGTTCCCGTAACACCCAGGTAGAGCTCGATCGCGGCGTAGACGAAGACAAAAACGCGCGCGGGCATCGGGATGGGCGGAAAGATGAGGAGGATCGTGCGCCGCGGAAAGTAGAGGCCGAAGGCGAGTAGCACGCCGAACACACCGCCGGATGCGCCGATGGTCGGATAAGGCGGCGCTCCCGATACCGCTGACATTACGAGCTGCGCGATGCCGGCGGTCACGACGGAAACGAAGTAATACATGAGGAAGCGCTGCCGCCCGAACAGGCGCTCGACATCCGACCCGAACATGAACAAGCCGAACAGATTGAAGAGGAGGTGCATGAAATTCCCATGCAGGAAGCTATAGGTGACGAGCTGCCAGGGCAGGAAACCGGTGGTGGTCGGGCCGGGAACCTGCACGGCCCCGCCGAGCGGCCAGAGCGCGAACCATGCGAGGAGCACGTCGCCTAGCACGAGCTGCAGGAGGAACACGGCTCCGATCGTCGTGATCAACGCGCGGGTCGCGGGGGGCATCAAGTGCCACATAGATCCGTGAATCCTAAATCGTGAATCGTAAATCGTGAATCGTGAATCGTAGTTTGTTTCTCTTGGCGTCGTGGCGTCGTGGCGTCTTGGCGGTTCAATTATTGAAAAATCTGCGTGTATCTGCGTGTATCTGCGGCTAAATCTACGGTTTTGACGGGATCGCCCACGCTTCTTCCTCGGATACGCCGGGTGGCGGCGTAAAGAGGACAGAGGTCGCCTCCTTCACTTTCGCCACTCCGCCGCAGCGCTCGATCATGGCGCGCTGATCGGCTTTCGCGCGTGAATCCACCGCCTCGGGATCGAGAATCGATCGCAGGCGCGCTTCAAGCCCAGCGATCGTCGCGGCATACCGGTCGTCTCCGGCGAGGTCCCGGCTCTCGTCCGGATCGGCAGCGAGATCGAAAAGCTGGGCGGGCATGCCGACGTGGTAGATGAGCTTCATGTCTCCATCGCGCACCGCGAATACACCGGCTTTCGAGCCCTGTGCGTGATACTCGGCGAAGCCCGTCCGCTCGATGTCCTGGCCGGTCGCTGCCGGCCACAGCGACACGCCGGGTAGTTCGTGATCTTCGCGCAGGGGCCCGATGCCCGCACCCTCGATGAGCGTGGGGAAGAGGTCGACATGCGAGACGATCTGGCGCGTAACGTGTCCCGGCGGCAGCTCCGGCCCTGCGAGCAGCAGCGGCACGCCAATGGCGCCCTCGTATAGATTCTTCTTGCCGAAGATGCCCTGGGCACCGAAAAGCTCGCCATGGTCGCTCGTGTAGGCGATGCGTGTCGTGCCGAGCAGGCCCAGCCGTTCAACGGCCTTCATCACTGCGCCAATCTGCTCGTCGAGATGCGTGATAAGGCCGAAGTAGCCCGCAGCAACCCGGCGCAGCATTCGCTCGTCGGTCAGGTCCTCGATTCCTTCGATGCGCCGCAGGTACTCGAGCGCAGGGTGCCCGGAACGCTCGACCGGACCATGGCGCACCGGCAGGGGCATATCGCGTTCGGGATAAAGATCGTAAATGCGTTTTGGTGCCGTGAACGGCGGATGCGGACTGGGATAGGACACAAGGAGGACCCAGGGCTTGCCGTCCGTGCGCGCGTTTCGCTCGAGCCACTCGACCGCCTTCGCGGTGATCTTTCGATCGTAGTCATGATAATGCGTGTCGCCGGCGCCTGAGCGCAACGTATAGAGGTCCCACAGCGCGCGGCCGCGGGGCTGCTCGTCATCGTGTCCGCGGAGCAGGTTCTTGATCGCGCCCTTGCCCTCGTGCAGATGCAGGGTCTCGATCTCTTCGGTGAAGCCGTTGTCGTCGTCGTGGCTGCGGAAATGGAGCTTGCCGACGGCGACGACCGTGTGCCCCGCGTCGCGCAACCGGTGATGCCAGCTTGGTATGCGCCCGTCGTAGGCGATCGCATTGTCCCAGTGGCCCGTCTGGTGAGGATAGCGCCCCGTCGCGATGCTCGCGCGCGCCGGACAGCACAACGGGCTCGCGCAGTAACTATTGGCGAAGCGCACGCCGCGCGCCGCGATGCGGTCAAGATTCGGCGTTTTGACCACCGGGTGCCCATAACAGCCGAGCACCTGCCGGTTGTGGTTGTCCGAAAGGAAAAAGATCAGGTTTGCTGGTTCCATGCTGCCACACGATTCAAGATTCGGGACTCCGCGGCTTCTTCCGGGAAACAAGTGATGGATGATGGTGATGAAAAGTGGTGATGAAGATAATGGTGATGGAAAAACACACTAAATGGCGCATCACCAGTAATCATCACCATCTCCCATCACCAGTACTCATCACCAGATTTTAGAGTCGTCAGTCGTCAGTCGTCACTTGTCACCCATCACCCATCACGCATCACTTGTACTTGCGGGTCATGAGTTCAGTCACCGAAGCGCCCTCGTCGATATCGGCCTTTCGCTTCGTGTCGCCGGCATCGATCTCGAGCGCGGCGTCCAGGACCTCCACGGCGCGCTCGCGCGGGACGAACGCAACGCCGGCCTCATCGGCGCAGACAAGATCTCCCGGACTCACCTGGACGCCTGCGATTTGCACCGTGCCGTTGATCTCCACCGTTTGCATGCGCCACTTGCCCGTGATCGGCGTGAAGCCACGGCACCACACGGGCCAGCCCATCTCGCGGTATTGCTGCGGATCGCGCACAGTGCCGTCCACGACGGCGCCGATGAAGCCCTGCCGCCGGGCGACGGTTGCAGACTGCCCGCCCATGTTCGAGCAGCCCACGACGCCCTCGATGACGAGCACGTCGCCCGGCTCGGCGAGGTTGTGCGCTTCGCTCTCGCCCTGCGTGTTGGTCTTTTCGAGCGCGGCCCGGTGAATTTGCGCAGTGCGCTGGATGTTGCGCACGGTGAGCGCTTGTCCGACCACACGATTACCGGTCACGACCGGGGGCAACACGTACGCGGGCACCACACCCACGATACCCAGCTCGTCCATTGCGTCCGAAACCGTGCCGGTTAGATCGACGAGCACCCGGTAGCCTTCCAGTATCTGCGCCGGCAGGCGCGGCAGCTCGATCATCCGAATCGCCTCGCGGGGCAGCCTGCCGAGTGGTGTCTTGGCCATAGGTTTCTCGCTTGAAGTCGGTGAGCCGTGCCGCTGAGGGATCGTGGATTCTAGGGACGCGCTTCGTGTTGCGTCAACCAGGTCATTACGCTATCGTCCGTCACTGGAAGTCGGTTCAAAACCCGGTAATTTAGCCGCAGACAAACGCAGATATTATGAACCACATGATGAATAATGGTGATGAATAATGGTGACGCGAACTGGTGATGAAGAACCCTTGCAACCTGGCGTATCACCATTAATCATCACCATCTCTCATCACCAGTACACATCACCAACTCCGGAATCCCGGTGAGCAGGTCCAAAGTTCTGTCGAGCCAATACGCGTCAACTTAGAAAATGGCGATCCCCAAAAAGCGTGGAATGCGCAAGAACCTTACCGCCTATGGCGACGAGGCGTTCTCGCTCTTTTTGCGCAAGGCCTTCATCAAGGCGATGGGCTATTCCGACGATGCGCTGGAACGCCCCATCGTCGGAATTACGAACACCTATAGCGGATTCAATGCCTGTCACCGCACGGTGCCCGAGCTGATCGAGGCGGTAAAGCGCGGCGTCATGCTGGCCGGCGGATTGCCGGTTGAGTTCCCGACCATCACACTGCACGAATCCTTCGCGCACCCGACCAGCATGTACTTGCGCAACCTCATGGCGATCGACGCCGAAGAGATGATCCGTGCGCAGCCGGTGGATGCGGTCGTGTTGATCGGCGGTTGCGACAAGACAGTGCCGGCGCTCCTCATGGGCGCCGCGAGCGCGAACGTCCCTGCGATCCTGATGGTGACCGGACCCATGATCACTGGCGACTACAAGGGCCAGCGGCTCGGCGCTTGCACCGACTGCCGGCGTTTCTGGGCGCAATTCCGCGCGAAAGAGATCGATGAGGAGGAGATCGGCGAGATCAACGCGAAGCTCTGTCCTTCGGCAGGCACTTGCATGGTGATGGGAACGGCTAGCACGATGGCCTGCTGCTCGGAAGCGCTTGGCATGATGCTGCCCGGCGGCGCGTGCATTCCTGCCGTGCTTGCCGAGCGCCTGCGAAACGCCGAGGCAACGGGCGCGCGGGCGGTTGGTTTATCGAAAGAGGGGCTGACACCCGACAAGATCATGACGCCTGCCGCGTTCGAGAACGCGCTGCGCATGCTGCTGGCAATCGGTGGGTCGACCAACGGCATCGTTCACCTGGCGGCGATCGCTGGCCGCCTTGGCATCGCGGTTGATCTCGATGCCTTCGATCGGATGGGACGCGCGACGCCGGTGCTGGTGGATCTCAAGCCCAGCGGCCAGCACTACATGGAGGATCTCTACAAGGCTGGAGGGCTCGTACAGATTCTGAGACAAATCACTAGGTTATTGAACCTGGATGCTCTCACGGTGACCGGAAAAACGCTCGGTCAGAACATCGCTGCCGCGCCGCCGGCATGGAAACAGGACGTCGTGCGGTCGTTCAGAAATCCGGTGTTCAAGGAGGGCGGAATTGCATTCCTGCGCGGTAATCTCGCGCCGGATGGTGCCATCATCAAACAGTCTGCGATGGACCCGAAATTCATGCGGCATGAAGGCAGGGCGGTGGTGTTCGAGTCGCTTGAGGATCTCGCGAACCGGATCGACCGCCCGAAGCTCGATGTCTCGGCGCAGGACGTGCTGGTGCTGAAGAACGCGGGTCCCAAGGGCGCGCCTGGCATGCCGGAAGCGGGCTACATCCCGATCCCGAGGAAGCTCGCACAAAAGGGCGTGAAGGACATGGTGCGGATCTCGGATGCGCGCATGAGCGGAACGGCGTTTGGCTCCATCATCCTGCACGTGACGCCGGAATCGGCGCTCGGCGGGCCGCTCGCGCTGGTGAAGAACGGCGACCGTATCCGGCTTGACGTTCCGGCGCGCCGGCTCGAGCTGCGGGTTGCCAAGGCGGAGCTGGAGCGGCGCCGGAAGTCCTGGAAGGCGCCGGCGGGGTCGAAGGAAGACCGCCGCGGCTACCGCAAGCTGTTCCTGGAGACGGTTACGCAGGCCGACCGCGGCTGCGATTTCGATTTTTGCGTGCCTGAGGCGACCGTGCGCGTCCCGCGCCTGAAATCCAAAAAATAATTAACCGCAGATAAACGCAGATAAACGCAGATACACGCAGATAATTATTGAACCGCCAAAGCGCCGAGAGAAGCAAGATATGATTGAACCGCCAAGGCGCCAAGAGGAACGAATCTCCGTTCACCGTTCACCGTTCACCGTTCACCGTTCACCGGTGTTAGGCCCATCACCCATCACCCGTCACGCTCCATTCACTATTCACCGTTTTCAAGGAGAGATATGGCCCGAACGCAGTCAAAGGGCGGCCGCCGCATTTCGGTACGCCGCTCGCCCATCCACGGCCGCGGCGTTTTTGCGTTGAAGAAGATCCGCAAAGGCGAGCGCATCATCGAGTACACCGGCGAGCGCATCACCCATCGCGAGGCCGATCGCCGCTACCCCAATGACGACTCGTCCCACACGATGCTTTTCATCGTGGACAAAAAGATCGTGATCGACGCCACCCGCGTGGGCAATTCAGCGCGCTGGATCAACCACTCCTGCCGGCCGAACTGCGAGTCCGTCGACGAGGACAAGCGCATGTACATCGAGGCAACGCGCGACATTCGGAAGGGTGAGGAGTTGAGCTACGACTACAACCTTGTGCTCGAAGAACGCCACACGCCCGCCGCCAAGAAGGAGAACCCGTGCCTTTGCGGAGCGAAACGCTGCCGTGGGACGTTGCTTGGATCCAAACGATGACAAATTTTGAGGATGGCCATCGCGACCTGCTACGCCGTAAGAAGTGACGGAAGAGAGTGATGTTTAATGGTGATGAAAAATGGTGACGAAGAACCGCGGTTCACGCCGGGGCGATTTTCCATCACCAGTACTCATCACCAGTACTCATCACCAGTACTCATCACCCTTTTCCATCACTTTTGGATTCTTACCGTCAAGGCGCCGAGAGAAGCAAGATATAATTGAACCGCCAAGGCCGCCAAGAGAAACAAGAACGGGTGTTAACCGCAGATAGACGGAAAAGGGTGTCGGGAACCTTTAAGGCTGCCGACTGAACGCCCTGCAGTTTTCCAGCTCCTTGCGGATAAAAAAGGTTCCTGAATACGCGGTTGCGTGCGGCAATCTCATGCGCTAGCATCCTTCGCGACCCCCTCTGTTCGCGGAACGAGCGCGTCCCGCATTATGGGGCCACAAACCTGGTCACGAAGCCACCTGGAGGACCCCATGGTTGTAACTGTCTCAATGACCGTCAACGGCCGAGCAGTCACCGCCGATCTCGATCCCCGGACCCTGCTGGTGCAGTTTCTGCGTGAGCATCTGCGGCTTACCGGCGCGCATGTCGGCTGCGACACCGGCCAATGCGGCGCGTGCACCGTCCACATCGACGGGCGTGCGGTGAAGGCATGCAACCTCTTTGCCGCCCAGATTAGGGGCGCCGCGGTGACGACGATCGAAGGCGTCGGCGGTGCGAACGGAGAGCTGCACCCGATGCAGGCCGCGTTCCGCGACCATCACGGCCTGCAATGCGGGTTCTGCACGCCGGGCATGGTGATGAATGCGATCGAGCTGGTTGAGCGCCACGCGGATCCCACTGAAGAGACGGTCCGCGCCGAACTCGACGGCAACCTCTGCCGCTGCACCGGCTATCACAACATCGTGAAAGCGGTGCTGGCGGGCGCGGCTGCTATGAAACGATAAAGAGAGGGCGCTCATGAGCACATCGATCATCGGTCAATCGATCAAGCGCAAGGAGGATTACCGCTTCCTCACCGGCAGCGGTCAATTTACCGACGACGTGACGCTGCCGGGCCAGACTCATGCCTATTTCCTGCGCTCGCCGCACGCGCACGCCGGAATCCGCAGCATGGACACGGAAAAAGCACGGTCGGCACCAGGCGTGATTGCCGTGTTCACTGGCAACGATCTCGCCAAGTCCAAAGTCGGGGGGCTGCCCTGCGGCTGGCTCATCACTGACGTCAATGGTCAGCCGATGAAAGAGCCGCCCCATCCGCCGCTCGCGCAAGAAAAGGTGCGCTATGTCGGCGACCCGGTCGCGGTGGTCATCGCCGAGACGCTCAACCAGGCGAAGGACGCGGCGGACCTGGTCGAAGTGGATTACGAAGTGCTTCCCGCAGCGGTGCGCGTCGCGGACGCGCGCAAGCGCGCCGCGCCGGTGGTGCACGATATCGCGCCGGACAACACCTGTTACATCTGGGCGCTGGGTGACAAGGCCGCGGTGGAAAAGGCGTTCGCCTCGGCGCACCACGTGACCACGCTCGAATTCATCAACAACCGCCTCATCCCCAACGCGATCGAGCCGCGCGCGGCCGTGGCGAGCTACTCGCGCGGCGAGGACTCCTACACGCTCTACGTCACCAGCCAGAATCCCCACGTCGCGCGGCTGCTGATGACCGCCTTCGTGCTCGGGCTGCCCGAGAATAAGGTGCGGGTGATCGCGCCCGATGTGGGCGGTGGTTTCGGCTCCAAGATCTTCCTCTACGCCGAGGAGACGGTGATCACCTGGGCCTCGAAGCAGGTGAACCGCCCGATCAAGTGGACCGCCGAGCGCTCGGAGTCGTTCCTGTCGGACGCGCACGGGCGCGACCACTTGACACGGGCCGAGCTCGCGCTCGACAAGGACGGCAAGTTCCTCGCGATGCGCGTCGCCACCACGGCGAACATGGGCGCCTACCTCTCAACCTTCGCGTCGTGCATCCCCACCATCCTTTACGCCACGCTGCTTGCGGGGCAATACACCACGCCGGCGATCTACTGCGAGGTGACGGCGGTATTCACCAACACCGCGCCGGTGGACGCTTACCGCGGCGCCGGGCGGCCCGAGGCCACCTACGTGGTGGAGCGGCTCGTCGATACCGCGGCGCGCGAGCTGGGTGTCGACCGCGCCGAGATCCGGCGGCGCAACTTCATCAAGGAATTCCCGTACCAGACTCCGGTGGCGCTTTGCTACGACACCGGTGATTACGACGCAACGCTCATTGAGGCGATGACGCTCGCCGACGTCGGCGGGTTCGAAGCGCGCCGCAAGGAGGCGGAGAAGCGCGGCAAGCTACGCGGGCTGGGCTACTCGACCTACATCGAGGCGTGCGGGCTCGCACCGTCCAACATCGCCGGCTCGCTCGGCGCGCGCGCCGGGCTGTTCGAAGCCGCCGAGATCCGGGTCCATCCCGCCGGGACGGTCACGGTCTTCACCGGTTCGCACAGCCACGGCCAGGGCCACGAGACGACTTTCGCGCAGGTGGTCGCCGACCGACTCGGCATCCCGTTCGAGAACGTGGACATCGTGCACGGTGACACTGGACGGATCCTGTTTGGCATGGGCACGTACGGCTCGCGCTCCATCGCGGTCGGCGGCACCGCCATCGTGAAGGCGCTCGACAAAGTGATCGGGAAGGGCAAGAAGATCGCGGCGTACCTGCTCGAAGCCTCCGAGGCCGATATCGAATTCAAGGATGGCGCGTTCGAGGTGCCCGGCAGAGATCGCAGGAAAACGATGGCCGAAGTGGCGTTCGCCGCCTATGTGCCGCACCATTACCCGCTCGACACGCTCGAGCCGGGGTTGGACGAGACCGCGTTCTACGATCCGACCAATTTCACCTACCCCGCGGGCAGCCACATCTGCGAGGTGGAGATCGACCCGGATACCGGGCACACGAGGATCGTCAACTTCACCGCGGTGGACGATTTCGGGAAAGTGATTAATCCCATGGTCGTCGAGGGCCAGGTGCACGGCGGCCTCGCCCAGGGCATCGGCCAGGCGCTGCTCGAGGGTTGCGTCTACGACCCCGAGAGTGGGCAGCTCTTGACCGGCACCTACATGGACTACGCGCTGCCGCGCGCGGACGACCTGCTCTTCTTCAAGGTCGGCACCAAGGAGACGCCCTGCACCCACAACCCGCTGGGCGTCAAAGGTTGCGGCGAGGCCGGCGCCATCGGCGCGCCGGGCGCTGTGATCAACGCTATCGTGGATGCGCTGGCACCATTCGGAATTCGCGACATCGAAATGCCGGCCACGTCCGAGCGCGTGTGGCGCGCGATACAGGGAGCCAAGAAGAGGAAATCCGTTTAGCAGCCTGTACGGACGCTTAAGTCCGACAGGGTGCTAGGAGACGATCATGCATGCCTTTGAATATCACCGTCCGGCCACGCTGAAGGAAGCCGTCTCGCTCCTGCGCAAGGTGGAAAACGCGATGGCGCTCTCCGGAGGGCAAAGCTTGATCCCGGCCCTGAAGCTGCGTCTGGCGAGCCCTGCTGCGCTGGTCGATCTTGGCGGCATCGAGGAATTGCGGGGCATCAGGGTGGACGGCGCCACCCTCAGCATCGGCGCCATGGTGCGCCATGCCGAAGTCGCTTCCTCCAGGGACGTCGCGATCGGCATCCCGGCGCTGGCGCGGCTCGCCGAAGGCATCGGCGATCGCCAGGTGCGCAACGCCGGTACGCTCGGCGGATCCATCGCCAACAACGATCCGGCCGCCGATTACCCTGCCGCAGTGCTTGGGCTGGGCGCTATCGTCAACACCAACAAGCGCGCGATCGCGGCCGACCGGTTTTTCACCGGCTTGTACGAAACCGCACTGAAGCCCGGAGAGATCATCACGTCGGTCGCCTTTCCGCTTCCCGAGCGCGCCGCCTACGCGAAGTTCAGGAACCCGGCCTCGCGCTTCGCCATCGTCGGCGTTTTCGTGAGCGCGTCGGCGGGCAACGTGCGGGTCGCGGTGACCGGCGCGGCAAACTGCGTGTTCCGCGTCAAGCAAATGGAAAAGAAGCTTGCGGAAAAATTTACTCCCGATGCGATAGCCAGGGTGCGCGTTCTGCCGGAAAAGCTCAACTCCGACCTCCATGCCAGTGCCGAGTACCGCTCGCACCTCATTACGGTCATGGCGCAGCGCGCGGTCGAAGCGGCGCTCGTTAAGACGGCAGGTTGATCCGCCGCTCACTCGCGTCACGTTGCGGTCAGTACAGGTTCTTAAACTGAACCGCGGAGACGCGGAGAGAAGCAGGACCACAATTGAACCGCCAAGGCCGCCAAGGAAGATCAATTCAAGAGTCAGGAAAAAGGTGTCAGGAACCTTTAGGGCCGCACACATGAACACATGTTGATGTTTCAATTCCTTGTGGATCAGATGATTCCCGACACCTTTCCCCCCTTCTTGCTAGCACTTGCGAATGAAAAGGTTCCTGACACCTTCTCCTAGGTCAGAACCACTTCCTGCGCTTGAAATAGAACAGCATCCCGAGGACCGTGATCAGCATCACCGACCACAGGGCAGGATAGCCGTAGGCCCAGCCGAGCTCCGGCATACTCCACGGGCTCGCGTTGCGGTCAAAATTCATGCCGTAGACGCTGGCGAAGAAGGTCGGTGGGATGAAGATGGTCGCGATCACGGTGAGCACTCGCATCGTTTCATTTAAGCGATTGCTGACGCTGGAGAGGTAGATGTCGAGCATGCTTGCGGTCATGTCGCGATAGGTCTCGATGAGATCCATGATCTGGATCGTATGGTCGTAGCAATCGCGCAAATAGAGTTTCGTCGATTCAGCGATCAGCCCCTGGCCTTCAGCCAGCAACCTGTTCAGGACCTCACGCTGCGGCCAAAGCATGCGTCGAAGGGTAAGGAGGTCGCGCTTCACGCGGTGCAGCGCGTGTAGGCTCTTGCGGTCCGCAGCGCGCAGAATGTCGGATTCCAGGTCCTCGATCTGCTCGCCAAGCTGCTCAAGGACAGGAAAGCCGTGGTCGACGACGAGATCCAGCAGCGCGTAGAGCAAGGCGTCCGCCTTGCGGCCACGAAGCCAGCCAACACCGTCGTCCAGGCGCTTACGCACCGGCTCAAAGGCGTCGGATGTGCCTTCGTGAAAACTCACGACGAGGTTGTCGGTGAGAAACAGGCTGATCTGCTCCGTAGGGATCGCGCTGCCCGCCGCGACCGGCAGGCTTACGATCACGAACAGTTGGCCATCGAACCGCTCGATCTTCGGGCGCTGACCGGTATTCAGCACGTCTTCTAGGGCGAGCGCATGCAGGCCGAGTAGCTTGCCGAGTTCGCGCAGCTGCTCGACCTCGGCGTGGCCGGATACGTGAACCCAAGTCGTGGAAGGGCGGTCGCGGTACTGCGCGCACTGCGCTGGCGTCGCGTCCTTGATCTCGTCGAGCCGGGCCTCGTCGTAGTTGACGAGCGCGATACGCGGCGGCTCGAGCCTGTGGCGTTCGCGCCGGGCCAGCGTGCCCGGGGGCGTGCCAGGTGGATGGTAGCGCTTCATCAATTTGGCCATCGCAGCCTCCCTTAAAATCGACAAATGAGCGAGCCGGCAGTTACGTGGCCCGCTCGACCCGCTGCGCCGGATGGATGCACCGCACAATCCTGGTGTGCGAAAACTGTAGCGGGTGCGACGCGCCGTCGCCGACCGTGCCCACCGGGATCATTCACTTGCACAGACTTAGCATCTTCGCAGACAACGATCACAGAGTCGGATTCCATAGCAAGGCTAAAGAAAACATGCATCAAAGCAGGGCGGCTGTCCCGGTTTGGGAATCTGCCCGAATTTATCGAACTCGTTGGTGCCGAGCGCAGAGGCGTCCAATCTTGGCGGGGTCGGAGCCGGCTTTCAGCGCCCATTGCAACGGCGGCTCCTGGCCTAAAGCCGACATCCGTGAACGTCGACTTCCGACCCAAAGCGACCGTTCAAGCGAGGTACGATGTCGTGGAATCTTCCACATTCCTACAAGGCCCTGCTAAGACAACGCCCTTAATGGGGTCGATTCTTAACGGCTTCTGTCTCCAATTATTGTTTGTTAAGACCGCGGCGGTTCAGTAATCAAAAGTTCCGTGATGGAGGGTGCCCTCACCAATGCTTCATCGCTTATGCTCAGATGAAGACGTTGCCCCATTTCGAGTTGACTGGTATCGATTTCGGCGCGGTGGAGCCCGAGGCCGGCCGGATCGGTAACGACCTTGCCGGCCGTTTGTCGGTTTGTGGTGTGCCATTTTACGGTAGCGGGCTCTGGAAGATATATGCGCAGTATCTGGCCCGCCGGCAATCTGTTCAGCGCCGCTCCGGGGGACCAGATGCTGACCTGGCAGTTTGCTCGTCGCCCCCGGTAGCGTTCCCAAACCGAGACGGGACAATCAAAAGGCCGCTTTAATTTCGACGAATACGCAAGCTTCACGAATTCGGCGTGCGCCCAGGCAAGAGGCATCGCCGAGCCCGTTGGGCGTCCGGGATAGAGGTTTCGTTGCGGGATGGGGTCGCTGTCCCAAACCTGCTCGGGGATCATTCCTCCCGGGCCCGCCATACTCGCCATCGCCTGCAGATAGGGCAATGGCGAGTTACCAACCATGATCTCGTAGTGGCCCCGCTCACCACACAGCAAAGGCCACGCCCTTCCGATTCCGGTACCGTCGAAAGGGGAACCATCTTCGTGCTCGCCGTAGCCGTCGCCGTTATAGCGGCGCCATGCCGGACCGCTCGGTGTCGTGACGCGCAACAGCGCGTCAACCACCTTGATGCTATCGCGAATCAAGGGGTCGTCCGGTTCGCGCAGCCCGAATCGCACCAATTGCAGGAACTCAGTGCCCACCTGCTCCTCGAACCGGAGGCCTGGATCCTGCAGGCGGTTTTTGACCGGCATCGCGCCGCTGATCGCCTCTTCGTCAATGATGTATCGCGGCGGCGCGATACGAACGTAATAGCCGGCGACACCACAGCGCTGAGCGAGAGTCGTTCCCTGCACAGCGGTCCAGCTTTCGATGCGACTGTTCCAGTAATCCGCGATGGCGAGTGCCGTATCACGCTCAGGTGGCAACAAGAACTGGGCGCCCGCTACGAGGGCAGAAATGCACACCGCGAGTGTGAAGGTGTTGACGCCAGCATTCTCTTCCCACCGATCCTGGTCACTGGCAGGGCCGCGATGGGCGATAAACGTCAGCGCCCGTCGCACCATGTCTTGGACGTTGATGTCGCCAAGGTCGTCACGTTCCGCTAGGGCGGCGGCGAGCAATACGGGAAAGGCGCCCTCGTCAAGCTGAATGCCCTGCCAGTAGCTCTTGCCGCCGAGCCACTGGTTCTGATACCAGTGGCCGTCCTCATGTTGAGTCGCAATGAGATAGCGCAGCGTCTCTTGCGCTTTGTCCTCAGCGCCCAGTGCTAAGAGCGCGCCAGCGCACTCGCCCAGATCGCGCGGCCACACCAGATGGTAACCGCCCCGTTGGTCGCGAGTATCACCCCACGGAATGCTCAGGCTGGCGACCATGGCGCCCGGGTAGGTCTGGTCCCCGTGTACGTGCAACACCATCGCCGAGGTCAGTAGCTGGTCGCACAGCTGTTGGGGGAAATCATCAGCGAGCCCAGGGCCCCGGCAGGTCCCGTGCCACGCTTTCCACGCCGTGATCTGCCGTTGCCACGGGTCCTCAAATGGCCGCGCCAATGCCGACACCGCCAATGTCGCGGCAGATTCTTTGCTGCTGCCAAGACCCAGGGCGAGTACCGAATGCCGCGGTAGCTGCCCCATGAGGGCGACGTTGCCCGGTCCCGCGTGGCTATACGACCATTCCATGGTGTGGTTTCGCGCGAAGTCTTGCCAGCCGTCGCTGATGCCGACGCAGCCTGCACTGACCTGATCAAAAGCGTCTCGCTGCTGCGCGTCGACCGCGGCCAACGCCAGGCCGAACGGACCCTGTTCGGCCCACAGAACCCGCCGGCCGCGATGGCGTCCTGTCCAGGCGTGGTTATCGTTCCCGCTGCCTCCGAGGTGAGGCGCGAGCAGCACGTAGGGACGTAGACCGGGTTCGCCGTCGAGCGCCACTTCGACGAGCAGCGCGTCGCGCTGTGGGTCGGGTGTGACGCGCAGCGTCAATACAAATCGTGCGTGCCGATGCCTTACCGTGACCGCGGGCACGCCAGGGCTCGGCAACTCCAACTCATGTTCCCCCAGGGACTTGACCTCGATCCAGAAGCCCTGCGCGTCAGCCACGATGAAACCCAAGTCGCGGACTTGCGGGATGTCGACACGCGGGTAATAGACTTCATGGATGATGCCCTGTCCCATCGTGAACCAGAGCCGTGATGGTCCCAGCGCACAGCCGACTATCTCTTTTATACTACTCGACCAGCAAGGAGGGAGCCCAGGCGCCCCGGGCGCCTCGCCCGCGTCATGCGCTTCCTGCACGCCATTCATGGGAGCCCGTCATTTGCGTCGTCACGTGGGGATGGAACACACTGCTCGGATCGTCGTTGGGTATCCGGCTTCCTCGTTCAATACCTTACTATGCTCTACCCTAACGCGGTACCTCGGCGAATCATTTAACGCCTTTGCAATGGGGCTGTCCCTATCGATGGGTCGTCTCCGCTTTTCGTCTATTCTCCGCTGGGTGTCCACGGAACAACGCATTGATCATTAATCCGACGACGAGAACGTTGACCAAGAGCGCCCCGAGCGAGAGCCACGCAACACCACGAAACAACTCGTAAATCTCGAAGGGGATATAGATGCCGCCGCTGACGGCTGCAAACCACTCGGCCCAGCGTCGTCCTCGCCATAAGCCATAAGCCTCGATAAACCGTACACACGCATACCCTGCAGCCAATGCAGCCAGCGTTCCTAATCGAGCATCCGTGAGCTTTGCTGCGAACTCGACGAAAATGCGCGGGTAGTCGTTGGCCAAATTGAGGTGTAAATGCCCCACAAGCCGCTCGGCGAGCCGTTGTGCATCATGGTGAATAAAAGACA
>JAOTTL010000117.1:0-11418 GCA_029864385.1 Betaproteobacteria bacterium
AAAGACAGTGCACCAATTCCGGCCAACAGGACAAGTGCACCCTTGGCAGCTTCAAGAAGCGCAACAACGCGGACGGTGCCAGACAATCGCATGTTCAATGATGACGCTTGCTGATGCGGCTCCGTTGCAAGCCGTTGTTAGGCGGCCTGATCTCATGTCCCTGCGAGGAAACTGACCTCTGCTTGATTCAGCGAGAGCCGCGCCAGCACAATGCGCTCGTAGAGCGACCGTATCTTGTCTGCATCGCGCGCTTTGGTCGCCTTGAGAAGGTCGCCCTCGAGTTCAGCAATAGCGATTCGTTTGTAGTAGAGCAGCGACTCTTTCAGATGAGCCAGAACAATCTTCCCTGTGAGGTTGGGATGGTTGTTTGTGACGTTGGCATCCGGGAAGCGGGTTCCATGCTCGAGTTCGACCTGCAGACCTTCTCGGAAATGCTCGAGCACAATCTGGCGGGCTTCGCCATCGATCTCATCAAGAATTGACCGTGCTTCCTCGACGGACACTTCAAGTTCGGTCAAAGCGCTCCAGTTGCGGATGCCAAGCGTCTTACAGGCACGCGCAACTTCTTCCTTGCTTACTAGATCTGGAGATGTCATGAGACTGCTCCTTGATGCCGCCTAACGAAGGTGTCGGCCTAAACGCCGGTTTGCAAATCGGCATTGTGCGCGTGCATCAATCATTCCTCAAGATGGTTAAAAGGTTAGCAACCATACCTTCAAAAAACTCATGCCTAGAATTATTGAGGGATTAACAAGCCATTCCCCCCAAGTGGTCGACGTCCGCTCTTGGCCTAAAGCGGACACTTAACGCTAGGCATGAGTCAGCGCCGGCCTAGCGTCCGTAGAACTGCTTCACGGTGTCTTCAGCCACCTGCTGCAGGAACGTTGCAGTCTCTTTGTCGATCTTGCCGAAGTAATCGTAGCTGTTTCCGACTGGCGACTTGCCGTAGACGCTCGCGTAGACGGTGCAAGCTGCCAGGTAGGTGCCGATGAGGTCGGGGTGTGAACCATCGTATTCCTTGTGCAGCCTCATATCTGGCCTGCGACGGTAGGCCTCTTCGAATGCGAGCCCCACGGGGATGACAAGGGCGCCCACCTCGTTGCCCACAGAGACGTAAAGGTCCTCCGTTAGCTGAATATTCTCTGGCTTGGCCCGTTTGTGCGGCTTGACATATGCATGGGCAAGGTAGAGGGCGGTCTTTCCGCCACGCTCGGTGATTACCTTGTTGAACTCGATCACCTTCGCGCGAAACTGTGCCCGCCTTTGCTCCGACAGCGGTGCAAAGCTGCCGCCCTGAAGAATGACCAGCTGAAACGGCTCTTTCACGCCGATCCGCCCCGGCTGCGTGAGGTGGTCGACGTTGTGATGTGCCAGGGCGGCACCACCGATTGTGGCTGACTTGTAGGCCATTTTCTTTGCCAGACTGGGATCAGCGGCTATCGCCATCCGGCGTACATGGTTGTGCAGGCTGTCCCCGTAATACAGGTAGCTGTTGCCGACAAACAGGATGCGGGTGGGCGTGTCGACCTGGGGCGCCTTGATAACCGGCGTTGGCCCGGCAGCGGTAAGGTGGGCCAGCGGGAGGGTGATTGCAAACAGCAGGGTGCGCAGCATTGACCTACGGTATGGCAGCACGGCGTGCTTTTCCTCTGTTGATTCGGTTTATTTTTAATCGAGTTATCGAGGCCAGCTTCCAACATTTTGGCGATGTGGTAGGTACCATAGAACCACCTAATGCGGTAGAGGGCTTACGCTCAAGTCATACTAAATCGAGACCAGTACTTGCTACGGGCGAGCGTCCGCTCTTGCCGAGAGCGGACATTGGACAGGTTGACTAGCGCGATAGGACAAGAACCCCGCCGAAGCAGGGTGTGTGTTTTCTCTCGCATAACAAAAAGAGCAGGGCCGGTCAGCCTAGATGCGCCAGCGGCTGCACTAGGTTCTCGAGGAGCATCGTGACACAGTCTTTGGATCCCTTACCCTCGCGCACGACGATCTGCCGGTGCGCGAAATCGATGTCCTTCACCCGGGGCATGAGCCCCTCCTGCAGGCGCAGGCCCGATCCGAAAAGAAGGCAGTCCCCGATCGCCCCCCCCGGATGCCGCGCTAAAGATGATCTTCAAGACCCGGCAGAAGCGAGTAGAACAGGACGCCGAGCTGGCGCAGGAGCCTGCCACCGGGTTCTTGATGCAGTCTCAAGTGCTCGCCATCCCTTTCGCCCATCCACACGATTTGCGATTCACCCGATCCGGGATCGAGGTCCATGGCCAGCCGCCAGCTGTGAACGGGTGAGAAATCACGTTCGAGGCCTTTTAGAACTCGTTCCGCCAGCGGCTCGCTCTCGATGAGGAAGCCCACTTCTGTGTTGAGGCGGCGGGAGCGCGGGTCGGAGTTGGCGCTTCCGATCCATACGACCCGCCGGTCGTACACGATCACCTTCGCGTGCAATGCTGAGTCAGTGCTGCCAGGCCGCATTACGTGTCCCGCTCGAGCGGGGCGTTGCGCGTCGGCGCGGTACTCGTAGAGTTCGACGCCAGCCTCAAGCAGTGCCACCCGATGGCGGGAATAGCCAACATATACCGCGAGGACATCGGTGGATGCCAGTGAGTTGGTCAGAACCCGCACGCGTACGCCCCGGTCCGTTAGCTCGGAGAGCACCTCGACACCGCGCTTGCCCGGCACGTAGTAGGCCATCACCATCGCCAAGTCGTTTTTCACCGACTGCCGAACAACGGACAGCGTGCGGGAAATCTCCGACAGCGACCGCGCGGATCTGTGCCGTTCCGGTCGCTCGCGAACCGGCCGCTCTGCGACGACTCTGCCGCTCGCCCAGATGAGTTCCGGCGCTCCGGATAGCATCCGCTGCAGGAACTCCGGCTTTCGGCGCAGGTATTCTGCGTGAGGTCCGTGCTGCGCTTCGGCGAGACGGTGCAACGCGTCGAGCGTCCGGGATGAAGCCTGCTCGGACGGTGGTGTCCCAAACGCGGCCACTGGAACCGATACCAGACTGTTCCAGTACTCGTCGAATTGCGTGGACACCTGCGATACGATCGGGCCCGCGGCAAGCACGTCCAGATCGCGGAAATTCGCCTGCGCCTGGGCCTCGAAGTAGTGATTGCTAATGTTGCGTCCACCGAGGATGGCGACCGCGCCGTCCACGGCAAACACTTTGTTGTGCATGCGCATTCCGAGAGTGTCGAGCTGGAGTGCGAGCTGAAGCGGGCGCAACCAACGCGAGCGGTGGGGAAACGGGTTAAACACGCGGATTTCGATGTTTGGGTGCACATCCACGATCTTGAGCAGGTCCAAGTCGTCGAACCCCAGCGCGAAATCGTCGAGAAGAATGCGCACGCGCACGCCCCGCCCCGCGGCGTCGATCAGCCGCTCCAGCAGGAACGCTCCGGTTTCATCCGGGTCGTAAATGTAGTATTGGAGGTCGATTGTGTGCTCCGCCAGATCCGCGAGCGCGGCGCGCGTCATGAGCGCGCTTACGCCGCTGTTGATTAGGCGGAAACCCGACTTTCCGGGGTGGAGGGCTTGATGAGCGAAGTAGGCGCGGCCAAGCGAAGTCTGCTCGGGGTGATCGAACGCGTAAGAAGGGGTGGCCTTGAAGTCGGCCTGTATGGTCACACAGCCAGCGGTGGCGGCGAAGAGGCCGACAGCGACAGTTACTTGTCGCCAAACGGTTAGGTAGCGCACACCGGCCGACTTCTTAGTCATTGGGGGAAGTCATTCTGCGCTGGTTGGTTCCGGAAGACCATAGTGCGAATGGAAGCGACGTTCGACGCGCCAGCACCAAATCTGTTTGCTTTTCCTGCCGGTTGTCAGTAAATTCGATTGATTCAAGAAATCTATCATCAAGCACGATTCGGGCGATCCGGGGGTCTTGCCACGGCGTTGGATCTAGCTTGCTGAAGCGGCATGTTCTCGACGGATCTGAGCGGTCAAATCACCCTTGGTAGGCGGCGCGTGCGTGCGTTTGTCGCCCGGGTGCGATTTTGGCTGCCGCCGGGGAACGGGCGATGACACCTTTCGAGCTAATAGAGCCGTGCACACTGCGCGAGGCGGCCGAGTTGCTCGCCTCCGGGGATCCTTCGGTGCGCCCAATGGCGGGCGGCACCGCCGTGATGCTGATGATGAAGATGGGCGTGCTCCGGCCCACCCGGCTTGTCAACCTGCATGGGGTGGAGAAGCGATACTCTGAGATCAGCGACGGCGATGGCGAGCTGCGCTTCGGTGCGATGGTGACGCTGTCGGCGCTCGAGCGCTCGTCAGTAGTGAAAACCCGCGCGCCCGTCATCGCACGGGCCCTGCGCACGCTTGCCAATGTCCGCGTGCGCAATGTCGCGACCGTGGGCGGACACCTCGCGCACGCCGATCCGCACATGGACCTGCCGCCGGTGCTGATTGCACTGGGCGCGACTGTTTCCACCGTTCAACCGAAAGGCGGACGGACGCTGCCGCTCGAAAAGCTGTATGCGGGCTATCTCGAGACGACGCTCGGCCGCGAGGAACTCATCGCGGAAGTGATTGTGCCGGCGCAAGGCAGCCGGCACGCCGCCTATCTCAAGTGCACGACGCGGTCCGCGGATGACTGGCCGGCGCTCGGCGTGGCGGTCGTGCTCGATACCGACGGCGCGCTCGTGCGCGATGCCCGCATCGTGATCAGCGCAGCGACCGATGTACCTACGCGCCTCACCTCAGCGGAGAAAGCGCTGACCGGCACGCGCGTGGACGACAAGACGGTGCGCGAGGTGGGAGATGCGGCCGCTTCCATGGCAGAGGTGATGGGGGACGAGCATGGGTCGGCGGCGTACAAGCGCGAGCTGGTCCGCGTCTACGTTGCGCGCGCTGTGCGGGCGGCGTTAAGCGAGAAGTAGGTTAGCCGCGGATCGACGGTCGTGAATCGTAAATCGGGCTTCGTTTAAAACCCTGGAATTAGCCGCAGATAAACGCAGATAAACGCAGATGCATAGATACAAGAAACAAGAAACAAGAAACAAGAAACAAGAAAACAAGACCAGGATTATTTTGCCGCCGATGAACGCCGATAGATGCCGATAAGACAGGAATGGACATGATTTACAGGATTAACAGGATCGAAACAAAACGTTGAACAAGGAATCTTGTGAATCCTGTTAATCCTGTCTATTTTGATCTCGATCTTATCTGCGTTTATCTGCAGCTGAATAGGTTTTTTGCTTTTTTTGGACGGGCTTGATGGTAACAAGGACGATGCAAGGCGGAACAGTAGGACGCTCGATCCCGCGGCTCGAGGCTAACGCGAAGGTCACGGGGCGCGCGGAGTACGTACACAACCTGCGCCTGCCGGGAATGCTCTACGGAAAGATCTTCCGCAGCACGGTCGCGCACGGGCGCATCCGGCGCATCGACACGAGCGCAGCGCAGACGGTCGAGGGCGTGCACCGTGTCGTCACTGCGGAAGACATCCGAAAAGTCATTCCGGATCCGCATTACGGTCCCGCGTTCCACGATCAGCCGATCCTGGCGATCGACAAGGTGTGCCATGTCGGCGAGCCGGTCGCCGTCGTGCTCGCTTCGGACCCCCATGTCGCTGAGGAGGCCGCGAGCCAGATCGTCGTCGAGTACGAGGAGTTGGCCGCGGTTTTCGACGAAGTCGAGGCGATGACCTCGAAAGCGGTGGTGCACGAGGCGCTCAAGCCCGCGGGAACGTTCCCCGACCTCAAGCATCTCCAGGGAAAGAAGAATACGAATATTGCGCTCGACTATCACCTGCGGCGCGGCGACGTGGAAGCGGCGTTCAAGACGGCGGACCAGGTGTTCGAGCACACGTTCCACACGCAGCAGGTGCTGCACGTGCCGCTGGAGCCCTTCGTCTCCATCGCCGATCCTGGCGATTCCACACTCACCCTCCACACTGCTTCCCAGAGCCCATCGTTCGTGCGCATCGAGATCGCGCGGCTTTTCGGCTGGCCGGAAAACAAGGTGCGGGTCAAGGTGCCCTACCTGGGCGGCGGCTTCGGCGCGAAGCTCTACATCAAGCTCGAGGCGCTCGTGACCGTGCTTGCGCTTATCACGCGCCGGCCGGTGAAGATCGCGCTCACGATGGAAGAGCAGTTCTACACGCTCACCAAGCACGCCGCGACGCTCCGCATCAAGAGCGGCGTCACGAAGGACGGGCGCATCACGGCGCGACGGTGCGAAGTGTGGTGGAACGGCGGCGCCTATGCCGACATCGGCCCGCGCGTGACGCAAAAGTCGGGCTTTACGGCCCCGGGCCCGTACGATATCGAGAACGTTCACATCGACTCGTACGCGCTCTATACGAATCTCCCGCCGGCCGGGGCGCTGCGCGGTTTTGGCATTCCCCAGCTGGTGTGGGCGTACGAGGGCCACACCGACATGATTGCGCGCGCGCTGAAGATGGACCCCGTCGAGTTTCGCCGCAAGAATCTCCTGCGAAACGGCCGTCCGCAGGCAACCGGAACGGTGATGAAGGACGCGGCAATCGACAAGGTTCTCGAGCGCGCGGCGGTGCGCATGGACTGGGGCAAGCCTTTCGAGCGGGGCAGCGGCAGTGTGCGGCGGGGGCGCGGCATCGCGATCGGCTTCAAGGCGAGCATTTCGCCGACGACATCGGTCGCCATCGTCAACCTCTATGCCGATGGCAGCTGCGCGCTCTATAGCAGCACGGTGGACATGGGGCAGGGCTCGGACACGGCGATGGCGCAGATTGTCGCCGAGGTGCTCGGCATTCCCATCGAGACGATCACCGTCGTGCATCCGGATACCGACGTGACACCGTACGACATGGCGACCCTGGGATCGCGCTCCACGTATCACATGGGAAACGCCGTGCGGCGCGCCGCGGAGGACGCGCGGGACAAGTTGATAGCGATGGCGCGCGAGGTTGGCTTATCGGCCGAGACGACGCCGATCCCCGATGTGTTCAGGAAGAAGTACGGAATGCAGGCCGGCAACATCGTCGGGACCGGGAGTTTCATCCCCACCTATATGCCAACGAATCACGACACCGGCCAGTCTGACAATGTGACCCCATTCTGGATGGTCGGCGCGACCGGGGCGGAGGTCGAGGTGGACACCGAGACGGGGCAGGTGCGCGTGACGCGGCTCGTGAATGTCGCCGACGTGGGGGCGCCCATCAACCCTCGTATCGTGGAGACGCAGCTCTCCGGCGCCGCGATCATGCAACTCGGCTTCACGCTTTCCGAAAAGATGGAGTTCAAAGCCGGGCAGTGCACCAACGCTTCGCTCGCCACCTACAAGATTCCGGGCCTGCTCGATATCCCCGGCATAGTGGAAAACGAGGCGGTGGATTCCGTGGAGCAAGGCGGGCCATTCGGTGCGAAGGGAGTCGGCGAGACTGGGACGTTCGGCGTGTCACCGGCGATCGCGAACGCGATCGAGGACGCGGTGGGCGTGCGGCTGACATCGCTGCCGCTGACCGCGGAGGCGGTCTACCGCGCCCTCCGCGCGAAGGAAGGCAATCCGTTGAAAGACAATTAGCCACAGAGAGCACAGAGAACACAGAGAGAAACAGAATGAAAATTACCCCCACCCTATCCCTCCCCCTGAGGAGGGGATTTTCTCGTGGAATGGCTGCTGATATATGTCTCCCTCCTCCTCAGGGGGAAGGTTGGGATGGAGGTGGCTCTGAAATCCTCTGTGAACTCTGTGACCTCTGTGGCTGATTTGGTTTTTGACATGAGCGCAGCGATGCGAACGATTCACTTCACTTTGAACGGTGAGCGCGTCTCGGCAGAGGTTCCGCCGCACTGGAACCTCGTCGAGCTGCTGCAGAACCACTTCGCGCTTTTCGGCGCGCGCGAGAGCTGCGGGCAGGGTCTGTGCGGATGCTGTACAGTGCTGGTGGACGGGCGCGCGGTGTCGGGCTGCCTCTACCTCGCGGCCCTGGTGGACGGCGCGGAAGTCGTCACGATCGAGCAGCCGGCGGCCGGAGATGGCCTGGACGCGATACAGAAAGCGTTCGTCGAGGCTGGCGGCTTCCAATGCGGCTTCTGCACGCCCGGGTTCGTGCTCATGACCCGGCAGTTGCTCGAGGAGAACCCAGATCCGACCGTGGACGAAATCCGGTACTATCTCTCCGGTAACCTGTGCCGGTGCGCGACCTATCCCGAAATCATCGAGGCGGTTAAACTCGCGGCGCAAAAGCGAAAAACACAGTGAGCCGCAGATACACGCAGATAAACGCGGATAAGATCGAAATCAAATTAGACAGGAAATCTTGTAAATCCTGTCCATTAAGAGTTTCAGCGTGACACGCTCTGAAAAAGGCAACCCGCTGGATCTTCGCGCGTGGCTCGATCAAGTCAGAAAGTTCGGCGAGTTGAAGGATGTGATCGGCGCCGACTGGAAGCTGGAGCTCGGCGCGATCAGCGAGGTAAACGTCAGGCGGGATCCAAACCCGGCCCTGCTGTTCGACGAAATCGCGGGCTATCCGAAAGGATTCCGGGTCCTCACTTGCAGTACCAGCAGCCCGGCACGGCTGTCATCGATTCTTCACCTGGGCGTCGAGAAGAATCACCATGAGCTGGTGCAAAAGCTTCGCGGCAAGCCCGCTTCATGGCAGGCACAAGCGGCCAATTTCGATCCCGTGTACGTCGAGCAGGGGCCGGTGTTCGAGAACATTAGGGAAGACGGGAAAGTGGACCTTTTCACTTTCCCGTCTCCCTTGTGGCACGAGCAGGACGGCGGACGCTACATCGGAACGGGCTGTTGCGTTGTGACCCGGGATTTCGACTCGGACTGGGTCAACGTCGGCACGTACCGCGTGCAATTGCACGACAAGGGCAGTGTCGGGCTCGACATGATCCCGGGCAAGCATGGCGCCATCCAGTACGACAAGTACATGAAGGCGGGCAAGCCGTTTCCGGTGGCGATCGTTCTCGGTTGCGACCCGCTCGGCTACCTGATCTCGGGCATCGAAGTGCCGTTCGGCATGTGCGAATACAACTACATTGGCGCAATCCTCGGAGAGCCCGTGTCGGTCGTGAAAGGCGAGTTGACGGGTTTGCCTTTTCCGGCCGCATCCGAGATCGTTATCGAGGGCTGGGCGCACCCCGGCGATGTGCGGACGGAAGGGCCGTTCGGTGAATTCCACGGCTACTACCCCGGCAAGGCGGGAACGGCCCCGGCGGTGAGGATCGAGCGGGTCTACTACCGCAACGATCCGATCTTGATGGGGAGCCCGCCGGCGAAGCCGCCCAACGACTACTCGTACTCGAAAGCGGTGATGCGCTCGGCGTTGCTGTTTGATGCGTTATTGGCCGCTGGGGTGCCCGACGTCAAGGCGGTCTGGGCGCATGAGATCGGCGGGGCGCGCATGTTCAACGTCGTGGCGATCAAGCAGCGCTACGCCGGGCACGCGAAGCAGGCGGGCCACATTCTCAATCAGTGCGGCGTCGGCGCCTATATGTCGCGCTACTCCGTCGTGGTGGACGTGGACATCGATCCGTCCAACCTCCAGGAAGTGATGTGGGCGGTCGCGACCCGGACGGATCCCACGATCGATATCGATATCATTCAGCGCGGCATGGGTTCAAAGAACGACCCGATGTTCGTGGCGTACCCGTATAGCGCGCCATTCAGCTCCAAGGCGATCATCGACGCCTGTCGGCCGTATGATCATCTGCACGAGTTTCCTGCTGTCGCCGAGGCGAGCAAAGAGCTGCAGGAGCAGGTGCGGAAGAAGTGGAAGGACCTTTTCTGAACCGCCAAGGCGCCAAGCGTGCCAAGAAGAACGGATCTCCATTCACCAATCACCAATTACCATTACCAATCACGATTCACGGATTTTGTAAGGAGGAATCATGAGAGCCTTGATCGCAACCCTGTTCACTGTCGCTTTGGCGCTCGGGTTCGCTGCGCAGGCGGCGGACTACCCGGTTAAGCCCATACGGGTTCTGGTGCCGTACTCACCCGGCGGCGCGGTGGACACGTCCACCCGCATCCTTACGAACAAGCTCGTCGAGCGCCTCGGCTGGACGATCATCGTGGACAACCGTCCGGGCGGGAACGGTTTCATCGCGGTGGGTATCGCCTCGAGGGCTAATGCGGACGGCTATACGCTGCTCTCGGCGCACACCGGAGAGTTTGCGGTGAGTCCGTTCGTGTTCAAGGGCGTTCCTTTCGACCTCGACCGCGATTTTGACACGATCACCATGCTGAGCGATGCGCCGATGGCGATCGTGGTGAACAGCAAGTCGCCGATCGGCAGCCTGAAAGACCTGATCGCCATGGCCAAGGCCAAGCCGGGGCACATCACCTTTGGATCGCCGGGCACCGGGTCGGTGAACCGGCTCGCAACAGAGTGGCTTGCGGTGGCGGCCGGCATTAAGCTGCTGCATGTGCCCTACAAGGGTGGCGCGCCGGCGGTTGCAGCGGTTGCATCGAACGAAGTCATGCTGACTATTGCTGCCATTCCCGGCGTGACGCCGCACCTTCAGGCGGGGCGGGTGAGGGTGATCGGGGTCACTACCGCGAAGCGCTCGCCGCAGGTACCGAACTTCCCGACCGCGCAGGAAGGCGGAGTCCCCGAGCTCGATGCCTCTATCTGGGTCGGCCTGTTCGCGCCCAAGGGCACACCGAAGTCCATCGTCAACCGGATCTACAAGGAGTCGGTCGAAGTGTTGAAGCTTCCAGAGGTGAAGGCGCGCTACGCATCGGTGGCCGCGGCCGAGACCATCGGTATGCCGCCGGCGGCATTTCACACGCGCGTCAAGAAGGACGCGGAGCGCTACAAGAGGATTATTCAGCAGGTGGGAATCAAGCCGCAGTAGCGGAACGCGGAAGGCGGAAGGCGGAAGGCGAAAGGCGAAAGGCGAAAGGCGAAAGGCGAAAGGCGAAAGGCGAAAGGCGAAAGGCGAAAGGCGAAAGGCGAAAGGCGAAAGGCGAAAGGCGAAAGGCGAAAGACATCCTGCCTAACGGTTTTTTCTTCATCCTTTATCCTTCATCCTTCCGCCTTAGTCGTCGTCCGGCACTCCGCCCGCGGTCGCGAGGTCTTCCTGCTTTATCTTGTCGGTGTTGAACTTCGCGGCGCGCTCCCGCATCGTCTTGAGCACTTCCTCGAGCGGCGGCGGCTCGCCCTTTATCCAGCGCAGCGGATTGATACGGGCGACGACGAACGTCCGAAGATAGGGGCTGGCGAGACCGCGCGCCCTCAATTTCGCAACGACCTCGGCCACACGCTCTTCCAGCCCAAACACCATCTCGGCGCGCTTTTCATGCTCGACGATCGTTTTGCGCAGCGGCTCATCGCTAAATGATTCGAGACGGCGCAGTATCGGGGCGTAGGCGCCGCCAGCAAAGTTGCCCTTCTTTTCGTAGCAAAGGCCCAGGGTCACGAGTGCCGCTTCCTCGAGATAGAACGCAAAGCTCTCTTCGGGGCGCGTGCCG
>JAOTTL010000020.1:0-30107 GCA_029864385.1 Betaproteobacteria bacterium
AAAGATTCCAGCCAATGACATGTCCCTCGGACAGCAGTCCGCCCGACGTATTGACGGGCAGTTCGCCACCAATCTCGATGCGCCCGTCCTTGACGAATTCGCGTGCCTCGCCGGGCCCGCAGAAGCCGAAGCGCTCGAGCCCGAACAAAACGAGCGGGCTGAACGCGTCATAGGTGATCAGTGCGTCCACGTCCTTGTTGGTGATGCCGGCCATTTGGTAGGCGTGGAGGTCTTCTTTCGTCGGCTTGTACTTGTAGACTTCCTGCTGCGCGACGCCCAGGCCGGGCAGTGTCAGGTTATGGAACTGCCGGCCCGCATGCACGCCCTGCATGCCGGAGATGTAGACCGGCGGCTTGCGGCAGTCACGCGCGCGTTCGGCCGAGGTAATGATCAGGCAGGCGCCACCGTCGTTGTTCTGGCAGCAGTCGAACAGGCGCAGCGGCTCGATGATCCAGCGCGACTTCAGGTAGTCCTCGATACTCATTGGATCGCGGCGCACCGAGAGTGGATTGAGGCGAGCGTGCTTGCGAAAAGCAACCGCAATCGGCGCGAGGTCGACATTGCTGCCGCCATACATGTGGAAGTAACGTTGCGCGGCGATCGCCGCGCCGAACACCGGCCCCAGCGCGCCGTAGGCCGGGCTTTCCCCGTGGGGGCCGAGGCCCTGCCGCCACATCTCGTGGTCCGCGGTCTGCCCGTAGGCCTTGCGCCGGCGGCCGTGCACGATCGCCACGGCCTTGGCCATGCCGGTTGCCACCGCCATCGCGGCATGCTGCAGCATCGGGGCGACAAAACGGCCGTGGCTCCATCCCTGGTAGGCGTAGCGAACGTCGGTGCCGACGGCCTCGAGGAAACGGTCGTAGTCGGATCCGAACGACAGCATGATGATTCCATCGACGTCCTCGCGTTTCAGCCCCGCATCATCGAGGGCCCGTTGATAAGCCTCCACGGCAAGCGAAAGCGGTGTTTGGTCCGGGTAATCGCCGATCAGTAGTCCCGTGCCGCACACCGCGGTCTTGTCACGAAGGGCTCGCGCGACCTCAGTCATTCCTGCACTCCCAAGTTTGAAGTGGCTTGCTGCCGAACGGCAACGCGCCGCACTGGACAACAGTCCGGCGCCACGCGCGCAGCATCCACAGAAGTCAGCCAGATGGTAAGCAGCAACTTTACGAGTGTCAAAAGAGGCGCGCCGGCGCCGCATCGCCCAGTACGGCGCCATCCTGTGGCTCATGCAGGCGCAAGGCAAGTTGCCGCGGGAAAACGTCGATGAACACCATGCCAAGGATGATCGGGTGACATTGTGGCCGATCGATTGCCGCAGGAATGTCTACGGGAACCCGGACTCGGGTAACCGGGGCGGGCTGCAAACGTTTTGTCTGGCGGAAAATACGTAGTAAAGTGCCACCAGGAATTACCAGAAACCAAACCAAACAGGCGTTCGAATCCGGCATCACTTCGGTGATCAGGTGCTGATAGCCGGACCCGTCGTCATCAATTCCTAGGAGGAAATCATGCATAGCGTTCTCAGCCGTAGTGGTGCAGTTGTCGCGTCGATTCTTTTGGCGCTCTTGTGCGCGACCTCCTTCGCGCAGTCCTTTCCGAGCAAACCCGTGCGCCTCATCCTGCCGTTCCCGCCCGGTGGACCGAGCGACATCCAGGGACGCGCGCTGGGTACGCAGTTGAGCGAGCAGATCGGGCAGACCGTTATTGCTGACAATCGCCCGGGCGTCGGCGGAAATTTCGGGCTCGAGGTAGCGTCCAAAGCCCCGCCCGACGGTTATACGATCGTGCTGTCCTCACCTACCGTTGCGATCAGCCCATCGCTTTACAAGCGACTGAATTACAACGCCGACACGGACCTCACCCCGGTGGCACGGATGACCACGATCGAGAACGTGTTGGTCGTGCACCCCTCGGTGCCGGCCAAATCGTTGAAAGAGTTCGTGAAACTCGCAAGGACCCATAGCGACAAGCTCAACTTCGGCTCCGGCGGCGCGGGCACCACCAACCATCTCGCCAACGAGATGCTTCAGCACATCGCCAAGATCAAGATGGTCCATGTGCCGTACAAAGGCGCGACCCGCGCGGCATTGTCTTTGATATCCGGAGAGGTGGACGAAGTGGTCGTCTCCGTCCCGTCGGTCATGCCCTACATCAAGGCCGGAAGAGTTCGCCCCCTGGCGGTACTCTCGAAACAGCGCGTGCCCCAGCTGCCCGACGTGCCAACGGGCATCGAAGCCGGCTACGAGGGTCTCACGATCTCAATCTGGTACGGCATATACGCCCCGGCAGGTACACCGCGTAGCATCGTGATGCGTCTGAATGAGGAAATTACGAAGGCATTGCAGTCGCCCACCTTGAAGAAAAGGCTGGTAAACCTGGGCATCCAACCGTGGCCGGGCTCCCCGGAGGATCTGGCGAGCCTGGTGAGCAGCGAGAAAAAGCGCTTTGCGGCCTTGATCAAGGCTGCCGGCATCAGTAAACGTTGATCGATTCTCTTTGCGTATGAACAACGCTTTGCCAGGATCCCAACGCGAAGTCATCACCAGCTCCGGCGCCTGGATCGGCCCCTATATTCAGCACGACGACGCCTGTATCTACCGCGTAGACGCGGCGTCCGTGAAGGAGATCGAAGCGGCGCTTGCGCATGCGAAGCGTCTTGGCGCGAGGATTCCGTTCGCCGCGGACGCCTTTCCGCTGCCACGCTTTTCCGCCGAACTCGACCGCATCCTGGAGGAAGTCGAGAACGGGCGGGGCTTCACTCTCGTGCGCGGCATCCCGCGCGATCGCTACACCGACGAGGAATGCGAGATCATCTACTGGGGCCTGGGCGTGCATCTTGGCAACCCGGTGTCGCAGAACGCTCGAGGACACCTTCTGGGTCACGTGCGTGACGAAGGCCGGATTCAAGCCGACCCCAGCGCCCGCGCCTATCAGACCAACGAGCGCATGGATTTCCACACTGACATGCTGCCCGTGGACGTGCTCGGGTTGTTCTGTCTGCGCACCGCCAAGTCCGGCGGCGCGAGCAAGCTCGTGAGCGCGCTTACCATACACAATGTATTGCGCGACGAGCGCCCCGATCTGCTGGAGGCGCTCTACGGCACGTTCCATGTCGATTGGCGCGGCGAGGAGCCCGCAGGCGAAAAGCCCTGGTTCACGCTGCCCATGTTCAGCGAGCGCGACGGCCGGGTAACTACGCGGATCAACAGCCTGCCGTATTACGATTCCGCCGCGCGTCATGGCGAGCAATACCGGCCCACAGCCACCCAGCGCGAGGCCCTCGAAAGAGTTCAGGAGATCGCCAACCGCCCCGAGTTGATGCTCAGCATGGATTTTCAGGAAGGCGACATTCAGCTCATCAACAACCACATCCTGCTGCACGCGCGGGAGGGCTACGAGGACTACCCGGAACCCGGGCGCGAACGGCATCTGCTGCGCATGTGGATCGCCGTCGATGACGATCGGCGCCGTCCGCTTTCCGATTCCCTCGCGAGCCGCTATCGCTGGGTGCGTGAGGGAGGAATTCCCCTTAAGGCCGCAAACAAGTGACGAGAAATGGTGATGAGAGACGGTGATGAAGAGCGCTCTCGGAGGATGGACGCGATCCGTCCCTCTTGTCGCTACGTATAAGTACTCATCACCATTAATCATCACCAATATCCATCACCAATTCCTCAGTGCACGCTGGACTCCGCCGGCCGCGACGTCGGAAAGAACTGCAGGTTGATGCTCAACTCGGCGCACGTGGCCCGTTCTCCGAGCTTCACGGGCTCCGCTAGCGCGGCCTGTACTTTCTGCTTCACCCGCTCTGCATTTTCCGGTAACACCAGGTCTTCGAGGATCACCGCGAACTTCTCGTGATCGACGCGGGCAACGGTGTCGGTTTTTCGCACGCAGTCCGTCAGGCGCATGGCGACCTGCTTGAGCGTCTCTTCGGCATCTTGCTTGCTCAACGCACCGGCGGCCACGCTCTTCGCGAGCGGCAGGTAGACGGACATCACCGCGAAGATCTTCTTGTTCCGGCCGGCCCTTGCCCGGGCCATGGCGAAGCGCACGCCGTAGGCACCGCCGCTCAGCAGGCCGGTGAGCGGATCGTAGATCGCAGAAGCGGGCGGCTCCGGGTGGCGGCTGTCGTCATTGCGCAGCTTGCGCAGCTCCTTCGTCAGCCAGCGAATGTCGGCCTGGGCCTGCGACGGATAGGTGGGTATACGGTCCTCGATTTCCGCGAGCTCGATCTCTATCACTTTTTTCCCCTTCGGTGAGGAAGAAATGGTGATGAATGATGGTGATGATTACTAGTGATCCTAAAGGGTGATGGAAACTGCGAGCCGGCTAATGCGGCTTACCCATCACCAGTTCTCATCACCACTTTCCATCACCAGTTCTCATCACTCTTTTCGGCCCGGTCAGGCGCCTTCGGCTGCCCCGGGATTCCACTGGCCCCTGCGCATGCGCGTAATCGTTATGCTTTTGAACACGCCGTTCTGCGTGAACGGGTCGCCATCCGAAAAGGCCTTCGCCTCGGCTCGGCTGTTTACATGGACGACAAACAGGCTGCCAATCGCTTCCTTGCCGTCGTCGGTCTGTGTCGCACCCGCGAGCACGAGTATGCCTTTCTGGCTTTGCAGGTAATCGCGGTGGGGCTGCAGAACCTTCTCACGGATCGCTGCGGTGTTCGGTTGGTCTGTGCACGAAACGGCCCAAAGCATTGTGAGTCTCCCCTTGGTGGTTGTTCTTCAGGTGCTGGACACTGCGCATCGTAGCCCAAGAAGCGGCGCCTGACGAACTCTGCTAGGCTTGGAGCAGGAGATTCCCGCCGTGAGCAGCGACCCGAGGACAACAGCCAGCCAACACGAGATCGTCGATCTGCGCTCGGACACCCTGACCCAGCCGACCGCGGAGATGCGCGCGGCGATGATGGCGGCCGAAGTTGGAGACGATGTCTACGGGGAAGACCCGACGGCCCGGGCGCTCGAGGAGGAAACTGCGGCGACACTGGGCAAGGAGTCGGCCGTCTTCACGCCCTCCGGCACCATGGCCAACCAGATCGCGATCCTGTTGCACACGCGGCCGGGCGACTCCGTTATTTGCGAGGAGGGCGCGCACGTCTACCTCTACGAAGCGGGCGGAGGCGCTGCCCTGGCCGGGGTGCAGTTCGACCTCGTGCCCCTCCCCGAGCGCATGTCCGATCCCGCCGTCGAGGCGCGCTGCCGCAGAGAGGAGCTCCACGCTGCGACGACGACCTTGCTGTGCGTCGAGAACACTCACAACCGTGCTGCCGGACGGGTGCTCACCGCGCGCGAGATGACCCGTATCGCGGCCAAGGCACATGCCTTGGGGCTGCGCGCCCACTGCGACGGGGCACGCCTCTGGAACGCCGCGGTCGCGGCGGGCGAGGCGGAGCGCGATCTCGTCGCGGGTTTCGACACCGTTGCGGTGTGTTTCTCGAAGGGGCTCGGCGCCCCGGTCGGCTCGGCGGTCGCCGGCACGGCTGAGGCGATGGCTCGCGCCCGCAAGCTGCGCAAGCGGCTGGGCGGCGGGATGCGCCAAGCCGGCGTGCTCGCCGCGGCGGCGCTCTTCGGCCTGCGCGCGCGGTCGCGCCTCGCGGAGGATCATCGCCGCGCCGCGATGCTCGCGCGCGGCTTACGGGGCCTCTCTGCGCCGGGACGCGCAATCGACGTGCAGATCTCCGACCTGCCCACCAACATGGTGTACTGGCGGCTGCAGGACGTCGATGGCGATGCGCTGGTGTTGGCGTTCGCTCGGCGCGGCGTGCGCTTGCTGCACGTCGGCGGCGGCTGGCTGCGGGCCGTTACGCACCTCGGGATCACCGACGCCGGCATCGCGCGTGCACTCGACTGCGCGCACGATGTGTGCCAAGCGTAGCGCGCGTTACTTGACGTAGAGGCGGCGCGGACACACCGACACGTCCCCTATCACCTCGCAGCCGCTCGTGGTGGTGCGCACCTGCTCGCTCGATCCGATGTAGCCGATGCCGGGCAGGAAAACGTGCATCGGGCAGTGGAACACCTGGCCCGACTCAATGACGAGCGGATTGCCGGGCGTGAGCGAGAGGATCCCGGCGTCCGTCCAGCGTTCGTTGGCCATGTACCCGGTGCGGTGCTGGATCTCGAAGCCTTTCGCGGTGATATAGTCGCGTGCCACCGCGTCCACGTCGTGCGCCGTGCGGCCCGGCGCCAGCACCTTTACCATGCGGTCAAACGCTTCGTGCACCACATCTAGCGCCTCGCGCACACGTTGCGGCGGCTCGCCGATCCACGCGGTGCGGATAATGCATCCCACGTAGGTCTTCACGAAGATCCCCGGCTCCAGCCAGATCCCGTCGCCGCGGGCGACGCGCCGCTTCTTGCGCTCCGCCGGCGTCCGGATGACATGCATGTGCAGCATGTGCTCGCCGACCTGGCACACGGTGGCGCCCGTCGCGGAGTAAAAGTATTCTTCGCCCAGCCGTTTCTCGTGCCCTTGGCACAGGTGCATGACGACGTCCCACTCGCTCCAGCCCGGCTCCAGCGCTTCTATGGTCTCGGCCAGCGCGGCGCGGTTGACGTCGTTCGCGCGGCGCACGCACGCGAGTTCCAGCTCGGAGCGGCGCATGCGGGCCCCTTCGACGCGAAAATCCACCAGGCGGGCCTTCGGCAGCAGCTCCTGCAGCCGCCTGTAGTCCTCAACCGGCGTCACCCGGAGGTTCACGCCGATGCACTTCTCCGCGAGCCCCAGCCGCTCGAGGGTTTTGGCCGTGTAGAGCACCGGGTCGTAGGGGTTGATGGGGCCTTCATCCGGGTACTCGACCCAATGCTTCACGATGGACGAGCAGCGGTGCGTTGTGGCCTCCAGCCGGCGCACGATGCCTACGGTCTCGCCGTCCCACACGACGAGCCACTGCGGGCTCTCCGCGCTGTAGTAGTCCACCCGCGTGCCGGTCAGCCATGAAAAATCCCGCGGCATGGTCACGATCGCGGCGTCCACGCCCTTCAGAGCCATCTGGCCCCGCACGCGCCGGAGCCGATCTGCGTACTCCTCGGGCGAAAACGGCAGCTCGTAGTTCACCATCGAGTACAGGGTGTCCGGCGAATGCGCCTCGCTGTTTACAAAGCTATGTGTTGTCATCGCATCTTCACCTCGTCAAATCCGCGCTGCTCACAGGCCCTTGCGAAACTGGTTAAGCCATCCGGCCGTCTTTAGACGGCTTCTTGCTTCTTCTAGCAGCAAGTCGGGCCTCTCCACTCCAGTCCAAAATCGCGATTGTCCGGCACGGCACCGTCTTGCATACTAGCTCAAAAGCCGGCGTGCCATGATCCACCCGCTTCGAGCATGCGTGACGCGCAGAGAGGTTGTTTCTGCTTCCAACAAGCACCTAATCCCTTGTTTTGACCTCCGATCGGAGCACCTGGAGCAACATCATGGAAAAGAAATTCTATCCGGGGGACTGGCAGCAGCAGCGCGCGTTCTCGTCGGCCGTGATGACGAAGGGCGGGCGCATCATCTGGGTGGCCGGTCACGGTGGCACGCACGGCACCGACCAGGCCCTTGATGGCGACTTCGACGGCCAGTCGCGCCAGGCTTTCAGAAATCTGGCCGCGACGCTCGCGCAGGCAGACGGTAAGCTTTCCGACATTGTCACGATGACGGTCTTCATCATCGACGCGCGATACGGCGACCGCTTCATCGAGATCCGCAAGGAGTTCTTCCCGGACGCAAAGTATCCGGCAAGCGCGCTCATTACCGTCGCCGGCTTGGCGCGGCCCAACATGATGGTCGAGATCCAGTGCGTGGCCGTCGTTCCGGAGTGAAATACATCGTGACGGGTGATGGGTGATGGGTGATGGGTGATGCTACGTTAGATTCGATCTACTCGATTCACGATTTACGATTTACGATTTACGATCATTGATCTGCGTTTATCTGCGTTTATCTGCGGCTAATTCTGGGTTCTGCATGGGACGCGATTTACGTTTCACGTTTCACGCCTCCAGGATTATGACGTAATCTAACCTTGGCCACTCACAGGAGTTTGTCATGTCGATAGCCGCCTCTGCATTCGATCTTAGCAACGGCGCCGTGGTGTTACGCCTGATCTGCGCGTTGTTCTTCTTTCCACATATCTATTTCAAGGTCGTCGGCAATCCGCCGCCGGCCCTCGGTTTCTTCGTCAAGGCCGGGTTCAAGCCACCGGTGTTCTACATGCGCCTTGCCATAGTGGTCGAGACGGTGGCCGCGCTGGGTCTGTTGTTCGCCATTTACACCCCGTGGGCGGCGCTGCTCGCCGCGGCCAGCCTCGCGGTCGCCGCCGTCGCCGTGTGCTTCTTCAACGGCTCGGTCAAGTGGCTGTGGAACCTTGGCGGCATGGAATTCTGCGTGTTCTGGGCCATCGCGTGTGTCGCCGTCGCCATGCTGTATTGGAACTAAGCCGCGGCAACATTGACCACACCTGAACCGGGCCGGGCTCGAGCGCGGCGCGAAAGAAATGAAATGACCGATGAGAGGACGGAGCAGCTGCGGATACGCCAGCTCGTCGAGAGCTGGGCTGTCTGGCGCGACGCCGGCCATTGGGACCGCTTCCGCTCGGTGTGGCATCCGGACGGAGTAATGATGGCCACCTGGTGCCAGGCCCCGTTCGAGGAATTCATCACGGCCTCCATCGACGGCTGGGACCGGGGCGTGAGGATCCTCCATTTCCTGGGCGGCTCTTCGATCGACGTTGCCGGCAACCGTGCCGTCGCGCAAACCAAGATGACCATCTCGCAACGCGCCAACGTCGAGGACGTGCTCTGCGACGTCGTGTGCACGGGGCGTTTCTACGATTTCTTCGAGAAGCGCAGTGGCGCGTGGGGCATGGTGCTGCGCCAGCCGATCTACGAGAAGGACCGCATCGACCCGATCGATCCGGGCGCGGAGCTCAAGCTCGACGCCGCGTTACTGGCTCAGTTCCCCGAGGGTTATCGCCACCTCGCCTACCTGCAGTCGCGGATCGGCTACCCGGTCAAGCGCGACATGCCCGGCCTCAGCGGGCCCGAAGTGGAACGGCTCTACGCCCGCGGCGCCGACTGGCTCTCCGGCAAGCCCCTCGCCCGCGAGTAGCTTGAATTGAGCCGCCGATGAATGCCGACGATACAGGAGAAGTGATGAATAATGGTGATGGAAAATGGTGACGCGAAATGGTGATGAAGAATGCACGCAATGCCGTACATCACCACGAATCATCACCATCTTTCATCACCAGTACCCATCACCATTTTCTTGTGACCGGTCACGGGACACCGGTCACGCTTTATCAGGCTTCCGTAGGAAGAAAGCCCTCGATCGAAAGATACCGCTCCCCGGTATCGTAGTTGAACCCGAGCACGACCGTGCCTTCAGGAATCTCAGGCAGCTTCTGCGCAATTGCGGCAAGCGTCGCACCCGACGAGATACCCACCAGCACCCCCTCCTCGCGCGCAGCGCGGCGCGCCATTTCCTTGGCGGCTTCGGCGTCGACCTGGATCACCCCATCGAGGAGTTGCGTGTGGAGGTTCTTTGGTATGAAACCGGCGCCGATGCCCTGGATCGGGTGCGGCGAGGGCTTGCCACCCGAGATCACAGGCGACGCAGCAGGTTCCACCGCGTAGACCTTGAGCTTGGGCCAGGCCTTCTTGAGCACTTGCGCGCAGCCGGTAATATGGCCCCCGGTGCCGACGCCGGTGATGAGCACGTCCGCGCCTTTCGGGAAGTCATTCAAGATCTCCTTGGCCGTCGCGTCCCGGTGCACTGCAATGTTCGCCTCGTTCTCGAACTGTTGCGGCATCCACGCGCCGGGGGTCTCCTCGAGGATCTGCTGCGCCCGCTCGATCGCTCCGGGCATGCCCTTCTCGCGCGGCGTCAGCACGAGTTTGGCACCGTACGCGAGCAACAACCGCCGGCGCTCGATCGACATGCTGTCGGGCATGGTCAGGATGAGCGGATAGCCTTTCACGGCCGCGACCATCGCCAACCCGATCCCGGTGTTGCCCGAGGTCGGCTCGACGATCGTGGCCCCGGGCTTCAACCTGCCGCTGCGCTCGGCGTCCTCGACCATTGACAGGCCGATGCGGTCCTTGATTGAGCCGCCCGGATTGGCGCGCTCGGACTTGATCCACACCTGGTGCTTGGCGCCGAACAGGCGGTTTACACGGATGTGCGGCGTGTTGCCGATCGTGGCGAGAATATTGTCAGCTTTCATGGGTATCCTTGTGATTGTTGGTATCGTTCAAGAATGCGTGATGGCGAACGCATCCCATCTCCGTCATTTTCTATCGGCAACGGGACGCTTGTCGAGCGCACCGATTCATCACTCATCACTCGTCACCGCCTCAGCCGCCGTCAGTCGTTACGCTCTTCAACCCCGTCACTCGTCAGTCATGCCCCCTTTTTTTCTCCAGTCACTAGCCACAGGGTTTCAAGTCGTCAGTCATCAGCCATAATACGTCCGTGGTCTATCGTGTCCTCTTTGCGGGTGCTCTGCTCGCGCTTCTCATCAGCCCCGTACCTGCGGCTGAGCCACTGCCGCTTGCCGAGCTCGCCAAGCCGGGGCGCGTGCTAATGCTGCGCCATGCGCTCGCGCCGGGCATTGGGGACCCGGAAGACTTCATGCTTCGCGACTGCTCGACGCAGCGCAACCTCGATGCGACCGGCCGCACCCAGGCGGTGAAGCTGGGCCAGCGCCTCGCCGGTGCCGGCGTCTCGCGCGCGTGGGTCTATTCCAGCCAGTGGTGCCGTTGCCTCGATACCGCGCGGCTGCTCGATCTCGGACCGGTCAAGGAGCTACCCGCACTCAACTCGTTCTTCGACCGGCCGCAGGATCGCGCAGCGAGCATCGCCGCGCTGCGCGCGTTTCTCGCGAAGCTTCCTGCCGACGGACTGCCGGTGGTGCTGGTGACGCACCAGGTCACGATCAAGGCCATCACCGGGGAGTTCGCCCTCTCAGGCGGCGGCACGATCCTTCAGCTCGACGGCTCCGCGACGCCGCGCGTCCTCGGCGAAATCCAGGCGAACTGAAATCCGCCCCGTACAGGAGTTCACGCCCATGCGTGCCATCGTTCTCGCCGTTCTCGTCTTCTTCGCGCCGCTCGCCATGGCGCAATCGTCGCTGAAGGTCTCGCAACTCGCCGAATTCGCGGACGGTCTCGCGCAGCCGCACGACGCGGCATTCTCGCCCGACGGAAAGCTCATCTATCTCACCGACATGGCGAACAGCCGCATGGTCGTGCTGGACGCGATGACGCTCCGGCTGGTCGGCAAATTTGGGGCAAACGATCTGTCGCGCCCGCACGACGCCGAGTTCGACCGGGCCGGGCGTCTGCTGGTGGCCGACACCGGCAATGGCCGCGTCGCGATCTATGAGGTCAAGGGTGCCGAGGCAAAGCTGGTCGGCGAGCTCAAAGGGCTTTCGAACCCCGAGGGTGTCGCGGTCGCCCCGGACGGCCGGGTCTTCGTCACCAATACGGGCGGCGGCTCGGTGAGCCTGTTCCGCGATGGCCGGCACGAGCGCACCGTCGGGCGCTATGGCGACGGTGAGAGCGAGTTCGCGAGCCCGCATGACATCGAGGCGGCGGCCGACGGCAGCATCTACGTCGTCGACTCGGGCAATCACCGCGTGCAGGTTTTCAGCGCGGACATGAAACACCGCGCCAGCTTTGGCGCCGCCCTCAAGCTCAACGAGCCGAAGTATCTCCACTTCGACGGTGAGCATGTCTGGCTCGCCGACGAATACAACCACCGGATCCTGCTCCTCGACCGCCGCCATCGCCTCCTCGGCGTGCTTGGCACCGGCCAGCGCGGCCGGGGACCCAACGCGTTCTACAAGCCCGAGGCCGTGCTTGCCCGCGCGCCGCACGTCTGGGTCATCGACACTTACAACGACCGGATCGTCCTGCTCCGTGTCGAAAAGCCGTAGTGGGAACCGCGGAGACGCAGAGAGAAACCAGCTACGATTTACGACTCACGGCTCACTTGGCCAGTCACTATGATCTTCTGGTCTCACAGGGTTTCTTGAGACCGGTTCTAGTCACTGCAATAGCAGTTCCGCGCCTTACATCCCGAGCATCCGCCCGATCTCGGCGATGTAGCGGCTCGCCCGCAGGCCCTCGGCGACTGCCGAGTCCACGACGTTTTCGAAACCTTCGTGGATCGCGTGCAAGCCGTCTCGCACCCAATGGTGCCTGCGCACCGGGGAGCTCAGCACATTCTTGAGCGTCTCGACTTCGTCTCGCAGCACCTGGACATCGCGCGTGCCGCCCTGCACTTGTTTCAGATCCCGCTCCAGGGCCTCGAGCAGTGTTTCCACCTCGTGCAGGTCGATCTCGGGCGGGTTTTCCACCCTGCGTTCTTGGTCCGCCACCGGGAACTCTCCTGAAAATGGACCGTATTATTTTGTCACCAAAACCCGTCTCAAGAAACCGGTTTGCAGCCCTCCATCCCCCATATACGGCGGTTTTCTATGAATCGGGGGGACGTTCCCCGTCGGGCGGGTCTTTCGGGATCAGGCAGTCGAACATCAGATAGGCGAAGACACCGATGACGGCGATGCTGAGCAGTGCAATCGTGACGCTCATGTCGTTCTCGTTCACGTGCGGTGTTAGCGGGCCCCCTTGCCAGCCGCGCCGGATTGGGAGGAGTCGGAATGAGACCTCCAGATTGTCAAAAAGTGCCCCGGATCTCATCGCGTCCTTACTGGGGTACTGAATCCCCAGGACCCCTTGGAATCATCGGTCGACACCGGTGACCGGTCACGGGTCACGCAATGACCAGGCCATCAGTATTGCTCGAAGATCGTCTGAATCGCCTCTGGATCACGGGTTCTCGTTAGTGCCAGTGCAAGCAGCAGCGCGGACTTGTGCGGAGACAGATTGTCTGCCACGACCATGCCCGGCATGTACCAATTGTTGTGCTGGACGACCCGGCCTTCACCCACACGGGAGCCCTGTACGACCACCGCCTCGCGACTGGCCGCGATGCGGGCCAACTCCTTGGCCAGGTTTCCGGTCGCGCCCGCGCCGGTGCCCGCCACCACCAGCCCCTGCGCCCCCTGCCGGATCGCGGCGTCCGCCTGACCCGGGCGGGAACCCGCATGGATATAGAGGATGTCGACGTTTGGCACGCGCTCTGTCGCCGTGAGTTCGAACTCGCTGTCGATCGTATGGCGCCGGGTTGGCGTACGGTAGTACACGATCTTGTCCGCGTCCGCATAACCGAGCAATCCCACATCGCGGCTGCGAAAGGTATGCACGCGATAGGTATTGGTCTTGGTCACATCGCGCGCCGCGTTGATTTCACCATTGGTCACGACGACAACGCCTTTGCCGTGAGTCTCGGGCGCGCTCGCGACTCTGACGGCATCCAGAAGATTGACCGGCCCGTCGGTGCTCAGCGCGGTGTACGGCCGCTGCGCGCCCGTTACCACGATCGACTTCGTGCTGTGCACCGTCAGGTTCAAAAAATACGCCGTCTCTTCCAGACTGTTTGTGCCGTGGACCAGGACGAGTCCGTCCACTTCGGGAAGCCGCAACAGGCTTTCAGCCCGCATGGCCAACCGGCGCAGATCTTCCAGGGTCGCAACATCGTGCGGATTCGCCTCGTCCACGTGCACGCGCGCGACCGCTTCGATCTCGGGCAGCGTGGCCAGCAGTTCCTGGCCGGTCATGCGCGGACGGCCGCTGCGGCCGTAGCGCAGGAAGTCCATCCGGTCCTTGCCCTGGCTCGGCAGGGTGCCAGGAGCCATCAGCAGGCGCAGTCGGGGGTGGTCGCTCTTGTCCATATAAGTTAACTCAGCTTACTACAACTGCCGGGTACCCTTCGCCGCCGATTAGTGCCTTGATATCCGTGAATGGTGAATAGTGAATAGACGAAACCGCGCGTTGCCACTCATCACTCATCACTCGTCACCCGTCACCGTTCTTGAAGCCGGGCAAGGCGCCGCGCCGGAATCACCCCCAGCAGCGCGACCACCCCCAGGCTCGCGAACGCGAGTCCCCAGGCAACGAGCTCCCCGCGACCGCCGGCGAGATCCAGCACCACGCCGAATACGGTGGGTGAGATGAAGCCGGTTCCGAAACCCACGAGGGAGTACAAGGTCAAAGTGGCTCCGCGGTGCGCAGGTTCGGTCGCGTTCACCACGCCTGCGGTCATGGTGCCGGCGTCGATGCCGATGAAGTACATGTGCACGGCTGCGAACACCAGCAGTCCGATCCAGGGCGAGCCGGCGAGGAATCCAATGGTGCAGCTGGCGATCGCGGACAGCGTGGGTCCAAAGGTCATCACGCGTGCGCGGCCGAAGCGCAACGCCAACTCATTGCCGCTCACGCTGGCGAGCGGCCCGAGCAGAAAGATGACCGCCGCCGTTAGCGCAACGGAAACCGGCACGCTCTCGGCGCCGCTCCGCAGACCGACGGCAAAGGTGAGAAAGGCGACCAGCCATGAGCGCGTCGCGTGCAGCTCCCACGAGTGCGCGGCCGTGGCGAAAAGGTACGGACGCACGGCTCGATTGCGGAGCACCGGCCGGAAGTCGAACAGCGCCGGACGCGTGGCCGGTCGGGGTACCCGTCGCTCCAGCGCGAGCACGATGATCGCGGCGGCAAGCAGTGGCCCGGCGCTCGCCGCCAGGAAGGCGATCCGCCAGCCAAAGGCCTCGGCCATCGCGCCAGCGAGGATGAGCGATGCGCTGGCGCCCACGCCGAAGGTGGCGCCATAGATGGCGGCGCCGCGGCTCTGCAAGGGACCCTCCAGGCGGTCGGTCAGCGCCTTCATTCCGGGGATGTAGGTGCCCGCCAGTCCGACGCCGATCAGCGCCTGGCACACGAACGCCGACCAGAATCCGCTCGCCACGAAGGAAAACCCCAGCGCGCCGCTCGCGGCAACGATCGCCGCCACCAAGTACACCCGGCGCGCGTCGACCCGATCGGTGAGCGGACCGAGGATGGGCACGCCCGCCATGTAGCCGCCGAGCACGATACCGCTGATCAAGCCCGCCTGGGCATTGTTCAGCTCGAACTCGGGCGCCAGCACTGGCAGCAGCGTCACGAAGGCAGAGAACGCCGTCATGCTCAGCGCTTCGGCGCAGCAAATCGTGGCGATGAGGCGAACGGAAGGTGTGCTCACGTGCATTCAGTCAGTGCTTCGTCACTGCCGCACTGTATCACCAAGGACTTGAACCGCCGAGACGAGAGGACATGGAGTATTACGGAGCGAATATCGTTTCCGCGGTGCCGGTCACGCGGTATCATGTTTCGGCTCACCAATTGCGCTTTTTCAGACGGGAGACCGCGTCTGTCGCTTGCATGGCGGGCGTCGACCTGCTGATGGCTGTCCCCCACCGATTTTCATCCATTGGAGCACAGTGCGTCATGAACGACATGTTCGTGTTAACTGAAGATCAGCAGGCGATCCTGGACACGGTCCGTCGCTTCGTCGAGCAGGAGATCAAGCCGCGCTCGGCCGCGCTCGACGCGAGACAGAATCCCGAAGAGTGTTTCTCGTGGGAGCTTGTGGAAAAAGCCCACGAGCTCGGCATCCGCACCATGACCCTCGGGGAGCAGTGGGGCGGGCTCGGGCTCGACTCGCTCACCACCGCGATGGTGGTCGAGGAGCTTGCGATCGGCGACATAGGTGTCTCGGTCGTCATGGCCCAGACCTTCAAGATCGCCCAACTGATGGAGAAAGCCTTCAACGACGAGCAGCGCGCGCGGGTGCTGCCCGTCTTCGCGAAAGATCCACGAGGCGTGCTCGCGATCGGCATGTCGGAGCCCGGCAATGGCTCAGACAAGCACACCAACCAGCCAGTGCCGTTTCGCACCAGCGCGGAGCGCACCCGCGGGGGCTGGATCGTGAACGGCATGAAGCACTTCATCTCCAACGGCAACCGGGCGAGCCACTACCTCGTCATGGTCCAGACGGACCGGCAAAAGGCGATGGCGAACGGCTCGACGTGCTTCCTGCTCGAACGGGGCCATCCCGGCTTCACGATCGGGCGGATTCACGACAAGATGGGCGAGCGACTGGCGAACAATGCCGAGCTCATCTTCCAGGGCTGCGTCATTCCCGACGAAAATGTGGTGGGCGAGATCAACAAAGGCTCCGAAGTATTTGCCCAGTTCTCGCCTCAGTCCAACGCCTACGCGGGAGCTACCGTGCTGGGTGTCGCCATCGCGCTGCATCGCAAGGCCATCGAATGGGCCAGGCTGCGGGTGCAGGGCGGCAAACGTCTGGTCGAGCATGACGGCATCCGCGCCCAGCTCGCGGAGATGCGGATGCTAATTGATGCCTCGCGCTCGTACATCCACCGTGCCTGCTGGCTCGCGGACCATCCGCAATCCGGCTGGGACAAGACGCTCGGCGCGCTGCCGAAGGCGATGGCCTCGCAGTCCGCTTGGAAGATCGCTACCTGGACCATGGAGATCCACGGCGGTCACGGTTACATGAAGGAAGCGGGAGTGGAGAAACTCGTGCGCGATGCCGCCGCGTTCCTGCACTCGGACGGCGTCAATCGCACGCTGTTCCTGAAGGCCGCGAACACGATGTTCCGTGATTGACGGGGATCATCCCGATCGCGAAATCATGCGATTTTTCTTGCCGATTCCGGCCAGGACATCGCCGTTCTCCGCTTTGACACAGTAGGTAATCGTGCCCCTTGACGCGAGCGCGGAGGAAGTGGAAGCTTTTCCCGCACGCGAGTGCGCACCCCTTCCCGCGCGCCAACCTGAAAGGAACCCAGCAATGGCTGAAATACCCCGCCTCAACGGCGCGATCCGGGCTCTCGAGCAGGGCAAGCCCGCCATCACGACCTTCGCGCCCCCGGAGATCGGGATGGCGCAGGCGATCAACGCGGCGCCGTACGACGCCGTGGTCTTCGAGATGGAGCACAACCCGTTCGACGTGCAGCTGCTCCGCAACTGCATGCAGTACATGCTCGATCGCCGGCAGATCCTCAGGTCCGGCAGCATCGCACCGGCCGTCACGCCGATGGTGCGCATTCCCGTGAACGGCGGCGAGATGAACCAGTTCATCGCCAAGCAGGTGCTCGATATCGGCGTCTACGGCATCGTCTGGCCGCACGTCAGCACGGTGGAAGAAGCCCGCAATGCGGTCGTCGCGTGCCGTTACGCGCGGCCCCCGTCCGCGCCAAACTACGAGCCGCCCGGACAGCGGGGCGACGCGCCGAAGAACGCCGCGCCGTACTGGGGCCTCACGGCGCAGGAGTACTACAAACGCGCCGATGTGTGGCCGCTCAATCCCCAGGGCGAAATCCTGGTCGGGATCCAGTGCGAGGAAGTACGCGGGATCAAGAACCTGCCGAAGATACTCGAGCAGGTGCCGGGGATCGGCTTCGTTCTGATCGGGGAAGGCGACCTCTCGCAGGATCTCGGCCTGCCGCGACAGTACGATCATCCCACGGTTGCGGCGGCGATCGACGAGATCCTGGCCATCTGCAAGGCGCACAACGTGGTCTGCGGCCACCCGCACGCGGACGCGAAGAACATCGAGGCGCTCGTTGCAAAGGGCTACCGCTGGCTGATGACGTTGCCCACTTATTCGTTCGCCGGGCTCGAGAAGGGGCTGAAGGCCTCGGGCCGCGCTCCTTGAGCGCGGAATTGTGAATGTTGAATGTTAAATGATGAATGGACGTTTGTTCTTCTTGGCGCGCTTGGCGTCTTGGCGGTTCAACTTAAGTTCTTGCTCCTCGCGGCGCCTCGGCGGTTCAACTTGTTCCGCTTTCTGCTTTCTGCTTTCTGCTTTCTGCTTTCTGCTTTCTGCCTTCCGCCTTCTGACTTCTGACTTCTGACTTCACAAAAGAAAACGCCCCGGGGACGCAAGGTCCGCGGGGCGTTCGTATTGCCAAGGCACGCCGGCCTAGCGCCGGTCGAACGTCCTCAATTCGCGGGTTGATCCGCTGTTCGAGCCACGCATGCCGGTGTTGCCTTTAGGGTCTCTCACAGGATCACCTCCTTTCGAAATTGACCAGCGCGTAGTCTAGCAGAAAATAAAAGGAGCGGTGGGTCGTGATTGGCGAGTCGTGAGTCGACCGTCCCATCACCCATCACCGGTCACCCGTCACCCGTCCGCACGTAGGGCATAATAGCCGCCAGTGCTCCACCATCTTCAGAGAGGAAGGAAAAACCATGCTTATCGTCGACTCGCAGGTCCATATCTGGACGAGTGGAACGCCGGTCAGTGTCCACCGTCAGGTCTCCGCCTATACCAAAGAGGAGTTGTTGCGGGATATGGATGAGGCTGGCGTGCGCGCGGCGGTGCTGCATCCGCCAAGCTGGGACCACAAGGCGAACGAGGTCGCGATCGAAGCGGCACGGCAGCATTCGGACCGCCTTGCGGTGCTTGGCTACTTTGACGTAGGCCGCGCGGAGAACCACTCGCTGGTCGATACCTGGAAAAAACAACCCGGAATGCTCGGGCTGCGGTTCGCGTTCCTGCGGCCGGGCGAGGAGAACTGGCTCATCGACGGCACCATGGATTGGCTCTGGCCGGCGGCCGAGCGCGCCGGGCTGCCGGTAGGGCTGCTGCTGGCGCCGGGTCGCGCCAAGGCGATCCCTGACATCGCCGCGAAGCACCCGAAGCTGCGGCTCCTGATCGACCATATGGCTCGCGCCCGCGGCAGCAAGGATGACGCAAGTTTCGCAGACCTCGGCGATCTGCTCGCCCTCGCCAAGTACCCCAACGTCGCCGTGAAGGCGACCGGCGCGCCCAGCTATTCGAGCGAGCCCTACCCGTACCGCAACATTCACAACTACCTGAAGCAGATCTTCGACGCCTTCGGTCCCACCCGGATGTTCTGGGGCACCGACATCACCCGCATGCCCTGCTCCTGGCGCCAGTGCATCACCCTCTTCACGGAAGAGCTGCCCTGGCTCAAGGGGCCCGATCTGGAGCTGGTAATGGGAAGGGCGGTATGCGACTGGATCGGTTGGAAACTCTCAGCCTGAGAAAGGGCGTGAATGGTGAACGGACCGGAGCTTCCGTAAATCGTGAATCGTAAATCGGACTGCGTGCAGAACCCAGAATTAGCCGCAGATAAACGCAGATAAACACAGATTTACCTACCCAGAGATTAGAAATACCAAAAACAAGAGCAAAATCGTTTAACCGCCGATGGACGCCGGTAAACTTCAAAATTGAACCGCCAAACCGCAAGAAAGAACAAATCTCTACTTCCGTTCACCAGTCACTAGTCACGGGGTCAAAACCCGTCAGTCGTCACTTTTTCAGCACTGGTCACTGGTCACGCCTCGAGAAATCTAGCGCCTTACTGCAAAATGCAGCCCCCAGCCAATCGCCGCATAAAAAGCGATTGCCAGCCACAGCACACCGGCTAATTGGAAAGTCTCCCAGCGGTCGAGGTGGCCGGCGTGGGCCGCGACGAAATACAGCATGAACATGCCGTAACTGGCCGCGGCCCATACGCCGATCACCGGTAGGACCGCCAAAGCGCGCCAGCGCCGCTGGTAGAGATAGGTCAGCAGGCGCGCCGTGAAATAGATAAAAAACGCAAGGCCGATGATCACCGGTGCTGCCACCGTCACGGCCGTGAGCGCCATCAGGCCGAGCTTGGAATACTCGCCCCCCTGCCATAGCTTCCACCATTCCACGGGCCAGCTGCGCTTGCGCGATTCCCATTGCTTTTGCGCCGCTTCAGCCGTCTGGCGCACGCCGGCGTCCGGGTCCTGACGCGCGCTTGCGATCAGCGCCTGCCGCTCGTCGGTTTCGGTGCGCGGCGAGCCGAGCCAGCTCACGGCCATGCGTCGTACGAACGGATCGGCATCCGCCAAGCCTTGTCTGATAATGCGCTCGCGCTGCTGGTCGCCCGGTTCGGCTCGCAGCATCGTCGCGAGCACGACCACTCGAACCTTGGCGTCCGGGTCCTTCGCGCCGGTCTCGAGCTGCGGGCGGAAATCCTGCGCGCGGCGCTTGTAGCGCGAGTTGTGGACGAACTGCCGGCCGAGCGCGCCGTAGGCGGCGCGCCGCACTTGCGGATCGGGGTGCGACATGGCCGCAGTGAGCTGCGGGATCAGCTTGCGTTTGTCGAATTCGTCGTCAGGCGAGCCGTCGATGTAAGGGAAGAGCTCAAGCGCGGCGGCGGCGATGCGAGGATCGTCGTCGCGCGCGAGTGCAAGAACCCCCTCGCGCCACGCCACATCGCGCCGGTTCACCCGCAGCGGACCGATGGCCTTCAATCGGCTCTCGACCGGCAGCGAGCGATCCAGCGCCACTGCCATCGGCTCGCGGCCCGCATAGAGCTGGTTACCGTCGATGATGCGCACGCCGTGCGCCGCGGCGTTGCTCACGTTGCGGAGCGGATCCCGCGTCGCCGCCGCGAGCAGCGGCTTCGCCAGTGGGTAATGCGCGTTCGAGTAGGCCAGCGCGTAGATCGCGTGGACCCGGACGCGGTAGTTTTTGTCCTCCGCGAGCGCCGCGGCTAGCGCGTCGAGCACGGCTAGAGGAAGCTGCGGGCCCATGCCCTTCGCGATGGTCCTGAACGCGCGTGCCAGGTCTTCGCGCTCGCCCGCTCGCTTACCGGTCGCAAAGCGTGCGTTCATGGCCGTGAACACCTCCCCGGGCAGCGCCTGCGCAGCGCCGATGTCGCCCAGCGCGTTGATCGCAGTACTGTAGAGCCATGTCAAATGCCGCTGCTCGAGAATACGCACGATCCGTTGCACCACATCCTCGCTGATGCGATTCTTCGCCGCGACTTTGCCCGCTGCCTCTGTGGACGCCGACAGAACGGCATCGTCCTGCCCGGTGAGCACCGTACTCGCAAGCATCTGCATGGCGTCGTCCGGCAAAGCCTGGCGATGGCCGACGCCACCCAGGCCCCGCAGCGCCACGAAGCGCACCTTCTCGCTCGGATCGCTGCGCGCCGATTCGACCAGCATCGCCACTGCCGCTGCGTCCGGCTCGCGCGCAGCCGCCGCGTCCTGCAGCGCCTTTGACCGCGCCTCCGGATCGCCGCTCGCGAGGCGCGCGCGCACCGCGAACTCGCTGCGCCACATCTTCATCGTGAGCGGCAGCAGCACGCGGTCCCACATCATCACCACCGCCCACAGCACGAAGGGCGCGAGGATCAGGGCGATGAGCGGAGTCCGGCGCATGAACCCTATGATGCCTCAGCGCAAGGGTGCTATGAAGCGCTTCGCGCACAAAAAGCGTGACGAGTGACGAGTGACGACTGACGAGTGACGACTGACGAGTGACGGGTGACGGGACGTAAAGGATGAAGGCGGCAGGATGGCCCAGAGCTTTCCCTGTATGCCACCCTTAGCGTTACCTTCGCGTCCTTAGCGACCGTTGCGGTGAAGCTTTAATCATTGTCCATTCACCATTCACGCCACTCAGTATGTTGGCGGGTGATCAGTGACGAAGTGATAGGGTAGCGGCATCACCAACTTCCATCACCATTAGCCATCACCATCAATCATCACTTTTTCTCATCTTATCTATGATACATTCGACCGTCAGGAGTCTCGGTCCATGAGCAAACCCGTCTGCATTGTCTGGATGAACGAAGCGAACGTCTACGAGCAGGCGCTGGCGCGTGCCAGCCTGGCCGAGCGGTTCGAATTCCATGGCGTGCGTGCCGACCAGAAGATCCCCGCCGAGCTCGCGGCGCGTTGTGAGGTGCTTCTCGGCTGGCGGCCTGCCCCGGGGGTTCTCGCCGGCATGCCGCGGTTACGCTGGATCCAGAGCTCGACAGCGGGCATGGACCAATGGCTTGCCGATCGGGACTTGCGCGAGGACATCATCCTTACCTGCGCCCGCGGCTCGCATCGCGTGCAGATGCCGGAAAATATTCTGGCAGCGCTTTTCTTCCTTACCAAGCCCTTCATGGCCTGCGTGCTGGATCAGCGCGAGAGCCGCTGGACCCGCCGCATCTCTGAGCCGCTCGTCGGCAAGACGCTCGGCATCCTCGGTCTCGGCGCGGTCGGACGGGAGCTCGCGCGCAAGGCCGATGCGCTCGAGTTGAAGGTCATCGGCACCAAGCGCTCGCCGGTGCTGATCCCGCACGTCGCGAAAGTCTACCCGCCGGAGGCGACCGATGACGTCCTCGGCGCATCCGATTTCGTACTGTTGCTGCTGCCGCCAACGCCCGAGACCGAGAACTTCATGAATGCGAAACGCTTTCGCGCTATGCGGCCGAGCGCCTACTTTCTGAATTTCGCGCGCGGTGCGCTGGTTGTCGACGACGATCTCATCGAGGCCGTGCGCTCGAAGACCATCGCCGGGGCGGTGCTCGATGTTTTCCGCAAGGAGCCGTTGCCCTCCGACCATCCGTTCTGGACGACCGAGGGTATCGTGGTCTTGCCGCACATCGGCGGGCTCCACCCGCACCGCGACGAAGCGGTCGCAGAAGTGTTCCTCGCCAACGCGCGGCGCTTTGTGGCGGGAGAGCCGCTCGAGAGCGTGGTGGACAGGAAGCTCGGCTACTGAAAATCCGTGAATGGTGAATGGACCGGAATTCCCGTGAATCGTAAATTCACCGTTCACTGGTCACTCGTCACTCGTCACGCAGTATCTTAAAAAGGTATCGTCATGGCTGAATGCATCGGTATCGTCGGCGTTGGACTGATGGGACAAGCGTTTGCGCATCACTTGCTGCAAAGCGGATTCAAGGTGCAAGGATTCGACCTCGATGAGAGGCGTCTGGCCCAGTTGCATGAGAGCGGCGGCACACCAGTCGAATCCCCCGCGGAGGCGGCCCGAGGCGCGCGCTGGCTGATCACGTCGCTGCCGAACAGCGACATCGTGAGGGAAGTGGTCCTGGGCGCGAACGGCGTCGCGGAGTCCGCCGCGAAGGGACTCATCCTGGCGGACACCTCCACCTCCCGGCCCGAAGATTCCGAGAAGCTCGGCGCCGAGCTCGCGAAGCGGGGCATCCGCTTTCTCGATGCGTGCGTGAGCGGCACCAGCGCCATGGCCTGGAAAAAGGATCTGATCGTAATTGCCGGCGGGACAGCCGAGGACTTCGAAGCGGCCAAGCCGCTGTTCGACGGCTTTGCCCGGGCGGCTTATCGCATGGGCGCGGTCGGATCCGGGGCGGTGACGAAGCTCATCATCAATCTCATCCTGTTCGGCAACCGATTGGCGCTGGCCGAAGGTCTGGTGCTCGGTATGAAAGCCGGCATGGAAGGCGAGAGCCTGCTGCACGTCCTGCAGGATGCCGCGTGCAGTTCCAAGACCATGATCGACAAGGGCCCGAAGATGCTGAAGGCGGACTTTTCGCCGGAAGGCCAGGTGCGAACTTCGCTCAAGGACGCACGTCTTGCGCTCGAGCAGGGCTCGCGTTTCGGGGCGCCGATGCTCGTGACAAGCCTGTGGGCCCAGATGCAGCAGGCAGCCTATCAGCAGGGGTTGGCGGACCTCGACAGCTGCGCGTTCATAGAAGTGCTACGAGGGATGGCAGGTTTGCCCAAGCGCAATTAACAGCCGATGACAGTGGCGCGAATGGAATGAACCGCGATCAAAAGCCTTACCGCTGAGACCGCGAAGGGCGCCAAGAAAAGCAAAAGCCTCACCGTGAAGCAACAAATCGATTACTCGCACGAAGTGCGCAAGCACGACTCACGCGCCATGCGCGTGCTGTTCGTCGCCCTAGGTTTTTGCTCCGTCGGCGTTGGCGTCGCGGGCGTCATCCTGCCGGTGCTGCCAGCAACGCCGTTCTTTCTCGTGGCGGCGGCGTGCTTCGCGCGTGCCTCGGAGCGCTTCTATAACTGGCTGCTCAACAACCCCACGGTCGGGCCCAGCATCCGGGAATGGCGCCGCTACCGCAGCATTCGTTACCGGACCAAGCTCTTCGCCATCGGGTTAATGGCCGGCACGCTGACAGTCTCGATCGTGTTTTTCGTTGCCGAGCCGTACTTGAAGGCGGGTCTCGCGGTGCTCGGCGTTTTGCTCGCAATATGGCTGTGGCGCATCCCGTCGCGCGATGCCCCGATCAAATCCGTAAATGGTGAATCGGGAATGGACTGAACCGCCCCCAGAAGCCTTGCCGCAAAGACCGCGATGGGCGCGGAGGACCAGAAAAGCTTCCCCGCGGAGGGCGCAGAGAACGCGAAGGAAAAGAAAAGCTCTACCGCGAAGGACGCCGCGGACGCAAAGTATTACAAACAAGAATTCGAGATCGCGGTAAGTCTGTCCCGAATATCCGGACCACTGGCTCGCCTGTACACCACCCCTGGCGCTGTCTTCGCGTTCTTCGGGTTTTGATTGATTATTGCTCCCTTGGCGTCCTCCGCGTCCTTGGCGATGAGGCTGTTGTTTTCCTTGGCGCCCTTCGCGCCTCAGCGGTAAAGCTTTAGCGCATCACTCGACACCTCTTCAGCCGCTGTCAGTGATCAGCCGTCACTATTTCAGCACCAGTCACCAGTCACCAGTCACCAGTCACGCCCTCAGACTTCAATCAGTATCAGACCCTATCACGGCTTGCGTGACCTGGCTGATCGTCGCGCAGGTATTGCGCTTGATGGAGCTCGCGGTACTCCAGATCATCGCGGCCAGCGTCACAACCACGATCGCGGGTAGAAGGGTATTGACGATCATTGCGAATCCGCTCAACTGCCTTAGCGTGGGTAGCTTCATCGGAACCTTCCTCGTGAAAATGCGGGAAAAGCAGCACGCACAGCGGGCTTTGCCGTGCGCTGCTGCGCAGGGTATCGCAACTCGCCGCCCCTCAGTGCATCACCGACGCCGAGTCAATCGAGAGAAATGGGGTCTCTCGCGATTATTTTTGAACGACGTGAGTGATGAATGGTGAATCGGCGGAGTCGCGGCGAGAAGCCTTACCGCCAAAACCGCGAAGGGAGCGGAGGAACGGAAAAGCTTCACCGCGGAGGGCGCAGAGGACGCGAAGGAACAGAAAAGCTTTACCGCCAAGACCGCGAAGGGCGCCAAGGAAAATAACGTCCTTACCGCGAAGGACGCAGAGGACGCAAAGGCAATGACAATATTTGCATACCCCAATGACGCTAATAGAACGCCAAGAGCGGCATAGAAAATCCGTGGTCGGGATGACAGATTTGCCGCATCTCTGCATCCCTATTTGTAATCCTTCGCGTCCTTGGCGATCTTTGTGGTAAGGCTTTTCTGTTCCTCCGCGGCCCTGGCGGCCTCAGCGGTAAAGCTTTAGCGCATCACTCGTCACGGCTGTGAAGCACGCGGCAAGGCGACGCCGATCAGGCAATCCCGGCTCACGGTCGCGGCGAGCTCTTCCTCACCCCACCTCTCCGTGCCCTCGGGCCGGCGCGGGAACACCATGTAGCGCATGTCGGCCGTGCTGTCGTGGATGCGCACGATGACGTCCTCGGGAAGCTCCAGGCCGAATTCCTTCAGGACGGCACGCGGCTCGCGCACCATGCGTTTGCGGTAGGGAAGCGACTTGTACCATGCGGGCGGCAGCCCCAGCAGCGGCTTGGGGTAGCACGAGCACAGCGTGCAGACGATGACGTTGTGCACCTTCTCGGTGTTCTCGACCACCACGAGGTGCAGTGCCTCGAGATCGGTGATTCCCATCTCGTCGCACCCCGCCCGCCCGTTCGCGAGCAGCCGCGCCTTGAATTCGGGGTCGGTCCAGGCGCGGGCAACGACGCGGGCGCCGCGCGAATGCCCTCGCGCATCCATCCGCTCGATCTGGCGGCGCACCTCGTCGGGAGTGATGACGCCCGTCTCGATCAGCAACTCGCGCATGGCGATCTCCATCACCTGCAGATAGGGAAGCGGACTGCCGTCGTCGTGATCGCGCTGAAACGTGCGCGCGTGATCGTGAGGGTGTCCGTGCGCGTGCTCGCTCATGTCGCGGCCTCCCTTGCTGCGGGCTCGAGCCAGTGCTCGAAGATTTCGATGTCCACCGTGTCCTCCGGCGCGCCGCCGTAGTCGGGCCAGACGTGCCGCTGCCCGAAGCGAACGCGGTAGAGCGGGCGCTTAGGCAGCCCGTCGCGGCCGAAGGCCAACTCCTCGGGGTTGGCGAACTCGCCGCAGATGCGCTCGATGACGCCCCGCTTGCCGCGAATGTAGTGCGGCGTGCGGATGTGGCCCGGCGGGTAGGCCGCGCGCACAGTCACGGCGTCACCAGCGTGGAAGCGCGACTTCATTTGTAGTGCTCCCGGTCCTTCGCCTCGCGGGCTTCGACCTCGGCCATCTTGCGGCCGAGGTCGTCGGCAGTGAAGACGCCCTTTTCGAGCAGGTGGTTGGAGATCGAGAGAATCCAGCGCTCGTAGTAACTGAGGCCGTCGTAGTCCCCGGGCGGGAGATTCTCGATGTGACGGCGATGCTCGTCGGTGCGGAGCAGATTCTTCTGCCCGAGCAGATTGCGCACGGCATCCACTCGTTTCTCCCATAGCTCCGCGTCGTGCGCGCTCGTGTCCACTGGCCCGTCGGGTATTCCGCCCATGTCATGGTGCCTGCGCATGTCGCTTACTCCATTGTTGCCGAAAGCCGTCAGCCCGGCGAGCCGTAGGCAACAAACAATGAATGGTGAGTGGTGAATAGTGAATGGACTGCACCGCACGTCATCGCTCGTCACCCATCACCCGTCACTCGTCACTCGTCACTCATCACCCGTCACCCGTCACGCATTTTGAGCAAACGTCACCAGTGCGCAATAAACGTCATAACCGCAAATGCCGCGGCCACGATTGCGGCAATAGCAGCGAACTGGGACCAGCGCAGGTACTCCCGCGAGACGCGGTTTATCAACCGCCGGTCAAGCTCCTGCTGCATGCGGTAGTGCTCCGGCGAGCGATCGCCCGCTCCTGACATCTTTGCGTGAATGTCTGCGTCCGCCAGGTCTCTTAGCTCTTCCTCGTCCATAGCGCGCTCCGGTTGTTATCTGTCCGCCTTCTCGGTCTGACCAGAATGCGCCGTTTTGCCTCTCTTTGGCAAGCTTTGGTGGACGGCCGCACCACTCATCACTTGTCACTCGTCACTCGTTAGAAAATAGGGGCTGTCGCCCCTCATTGTTTCGGGGCTCGATCGGCTGGCCACTCGAAGCGCGACAGGGCCGCCAGCTCGACTACAGGGACCACGCCGGTGTGGCGGCGGCCGTCGATGATCCAGGTCGGAAAGTCCTTGATGTCGTTCGCGACGCAGGCGAAGTTTTGCGCGCCATTGCGCCCGTTCGGCGTGCACTCGACGTAGGGCAAACGCTCTGCGGAGGCCTCGAACAAGGCTTTCTGCTGCTGGCAGGCCGGGCACCAGTACGCGCCATAAAAGCGCGCGCCGGAATCACGCAGGTGGACGGCAAGCGCTTTCAGGTACGGCTTCTCGGGCCCCGCGGCAGGGTCGAAGAGGCCGCTGAAATGCAGGAACAACGCGAACACGATCACGACGGCTGAGCCAACCGGAACCGGCAGCGATTTGGCCCACGCGTGCTCCGGCATGTGCGCGGGCCTGCGCACCAGCAACAGCACCAGCAGCGCATTGACGATTCCGAAAGAGATGAGGCAGTAGACGCAGAGCGCCTCGATGACGAACACCGAGACGCCGGTGAGATACCAGCTCACGGCGGCGCCGACGCTGACGATGGTCAACGCCACTCGCCAGGAGCCCGGGCGGGTGCGCAGACGCCACACCAGCCGCGCGAGCAGCGCGTAAGTCAAAAGGCCCCAAAACGCGACCGGCACGCCCAGCAAGGTAGACCAGCGGCTTTGCTGCACCAGGCCGCAATCGGAATCCGCCCCGCAGAACGCAGGATGCTCGCCAAACCACGCGACGAACGTAAGGTAGGACGTCAGCATGATTCCGGCCAGGGCAAGCCCGAGCAGCCAGTTGTCGAGCGGATGCGGACCGCGCCCGCGGGTGACGCCGGCCCGGCTCTCCGCCACTCGCGCCTCGGCGCGATGCCCTGCCCCCGGAGCTTTGTCCCCGGATCTATGCTTGCCAGATCGGCGCTGCTTTCTCGACATGTCGTTATGAATGGTAGATACAGCGCCTGGTTCCCACAAGTGACAAAGTGATGCGTGATGAGTCACGGGCTAAAGCTTCACCGCCCAGGGCGCAGAGGACGCGGAGGAAGAGAAAAGCTTTACCGCCAAGGACGCCGAGGACGCCGAGTATTTCAAATAAGAATTCGAGAACGCGGTAAGTCTGTCCGGGATTTTCGGACCACTGGCTCCCCTGTATGCCACCCTTGGCGTTGCCTTCGCGTCCTTGGGGTTTTCATTAATTATTGTTCCCTTAGCGTCCTCTGCGGCCTTGGCGGTGAGGCTGTTAGTTTCCTCCGCGTCCTTGGCGGCCTTTGCGGTGAGGCTTTTACTTCCTTTGCGGTGAGGCTTCTGAATGCCGAGTTAAACATCACGGACTCCGCCTGAAGGATGGAGGCGGAAGGATCAGCCGGCTCCACTCACCAGTCCCTCATCACCCATCACCCGTCACCCGTCACGCGTCACGCGTCACGCCTTATCAAAACCCGCTATGGCTTGAGCACGAGCTTCCCGAGCACTTTGCCCCCTTCGAGGAGCTCATGCGCACGGGCTGCCTCGGCGAGCGGCAGGCGCTGCTGGATAACGGGGCCGATCGCACCTCGGGCAAGCAGCCCCAGCAACGTCTCCGTGCAGGCACGGCGCCTGGCAGGATTGTCGTCAAACGTGTGCATCGAGAAGAGGCGCAGCGCGGGACTGTGGCCCATCCGGGTGCGCATCGCGTCGTAGACCGCCGCCGATTCCGGTAAGCCCGCCAGTTGTCCGTACTGGATCACGAGACCAAGCCGTGCGAGGTGATCAAAAAGCAAGGGGAATCTCGCGCCGCCGATTGCATCGAGGATCAGGTCCGCGCCACGGTTTTCCGTCGCTTCCCTGATCCTGTCGGTCCAGCCCTCTTCAGTCTGCGCGACCGCCACGCTTGCGCCAAGGCGTTTGGCGAATGCGGCCTTTTCCGGCGAACTCGCGAGCGCGATGACCTTGAACTCTGCGGCAGCGGCAAGCTGAACCGCGGCGGAGCCGATGCCGCCGGCCGCTGCCGTGACCAACACCGAGTCATACTCGAAGCCTCGCGTCGCGCTGTAGAGAAGATGCCACGCGACCTGATAGCTCGCGAGCGTGGCGGCCGCTTCAAGGTCGACCTTCGGCGGCACCTCTACCAGCGCATGGGTATCCACGGCGATGTATTCGGCATAGCACCCGCAGCGGTGTGGAAGCTCGCGGGCCGAGACATAAACCGCCTGCCCGAGGCTGAAATCGTTGACCTCGGAGCCGAGCGCGGCGATCGTGCCGCTCATCTCGATACCGGGGATCGTGGGCAGGGGAGGCATCCAGCCGTAGCGGCCTTTGCGAACCAGCACTTCCGGCATGTTGACGCCGATGGTGTGCGCCTTGACCAGCGCCTGCGACGGGCCCGGAACCGGCGTCGGCACTTCAACCAGCTCGAGCACCTCCGGCCCGCCGGTCCTTTCCATCCGAACAGCTTTCACTTTCTAGCTCCGACGCATTGGCTACGCTTTACCGCGTGAAGTGATGAATAGTGGTGATGGAAAATGGTGATGAAGAACACGCGCGACGCCGTACATCACCCTTAATCGTCACCATCTCTCATCATTAGTACCCCTCACTATTTTCCGGTCAGCGGTCACGGGTCACCGGTGTTATGAGAAACCAGGTATTCTGTGCTCATCTTCAACCACCGTGTCAAGGCCAAGATGGATGCAGGAACGCAGCGGTTTGAGGAATATGTGTCATTGATCGCTGGAGCGCTTGGGCATGCGGATCGGGTCGGGCCGTTTCGCGGCTACTGCACGGGGCTACTGCTGCTGGTTTAGCGCAAGAGGTTAGAGCCGATGGCGGCGCATTTGGCGCCTGCAAACGTGCGCTCGGAGCATCAGCGGCTGCATCACTTCGTGGCCGATGCGCCCTAGTCGGATGATTTGCAAATTCACATTCCACAGGCGCAAAATGTCCGTACCCCCCCCACCTCTGCATGACCTGAATCGGCGAGCAACCGCTGCGACCGGCGGGACGGTTGAAATGAGCGGAATTGATTTTCCTTCTATGAGGGATCTCCGCGTGTCAAGTCTCCGGTAGCGGTTTTTTGCATCTACGGTGGGCGGGTCATGTTTTTTCCTGTAAGCGGTCTTTGCGTTGGTT
>JAOTTL010000346.1:0-2006 GCA_029864385.1 Betaproteobacteria bacterium
GCCGTAAGACCGGAGGCGGTCCGTTACAATGGCCCAAGGCCGGCCGTAGCGTTTCATCGTTCGTTTGAGAAACTTCAGCGCAGCCCTGCGATCCCGGCGCTTCGTGGCAAAGACCTCGAGTACCTCGCCTTCATGATCGACGGCGCGCCAGAGGTAATGCGTTACACCGTTGATCTGCACAAACATTTCGTCGAGATGCCATCGCCAGTGCGAATACGATCGATGATGAACGCGCTGTTTCCGGATCTCCGCGGCGAACATCGGACCGAACCGGGTCCACCAGAAACGCACGGTGCGCAGCACCGCGCTACGCGCCGTGGCAAATGCCGATGCCACGCTCAAACAGCAGATCTTCAACCTGCCGCAGCGAAAGCGGATACCGGATGTTCATCATCACCGCGAGACGAATCACCCCGGGCGAACTGTTGAAATAACGGAAGGGATTGTGCATCGCCGGACGCTACTGAACGCCCCTGCCCGGCTCAAGCCGATTTAGTCTGACATTGCCCTACCGCACGCTCCTCGGGCATTTCCGCCACGAGATCGGCCACCATTATTGGGAGCGGCTCGTCCGGGATGGCCTGTGGCACAGAGCCTTCCGGGAGCTGTTCGGTGACGAGCGCCGCAACTATGGCGCCGCCCTGGAAGCGCACTACGCGAACGGCCCGCGGCCCGACTGGCAGGAGCACTACGTCAGCAGCTACGCCGGCGCCCATCCCTGGGAAGACTTCGCCGAGACCTGGGCGCACTACCTGCACATCGTCGATACCCTGGAGACGGCGGACGCTTTCGGCCTGCGCATCCACCCGAAGGCCGGTCGCAGTCCCGTGCTCGAGATGGAGATCGATTTCGATCCCTACCGCCAGGGCAACTTCGATGCGCTGGTCGAGGCATGGCTACCGCTCACCTGCGCGGTCAACAGCCTCAACCACAGCATGGGCCAGCCTGACCTCTACCCCTTCGTCCTGGCGCCGACGGTCATGGGGAAGCTACGCTTCGTGCACGGCCTCATCCACAGGGGTAGCGGAGAGAAATAGGCCGCGAGCGATTCAGGCAACCGACCGCTTAAACGCCGTCGGGATCGACGAACAAGCAGTCCTGTGGGTCAGCTTCGTACGGCGCCAACTGAGAGTCGTAGCGATACCGTGTCGCGCAGTAAGGGCAGAGGATCGTCTCCTGGTCGCCCATGTTGATATAGACGTGCGGATGATCCTGCGGCGGGGATACGCCGATGCAGTTGAATTCCCTCACCCCGATGCGGATCTCCGCGACCGCGCGGTCGTTCCGGAATTTCGGATAGCTGCTTGCCATCATAGTCGTTCCAGAACGGCTCGACGAAATCGCGCCCGACAAGGCCACGGACTCCCGCGCTTCCTGATCGGATGCCTCCCGCATTGCCGGCAATGCACCTCTGCCTGCGGCAGTGCCGGCAAGAGGGGGCGAGGTAGAGCACCGCCCCCGTTTGCCCTGAACGACCAGCTCAGGCGGCTAGAACTGGGCCGCCAGCTTCTCCATGCACGCGCGCGCGACGTCGCGATTGGGATCGCTTGAACCCGGCATCGTGGCCCAGCCGGCGTCCATGAGCAGGGCGCTGCGTTGATAGCTGCTGGTGTCCTTCAACTGGGCGAGCGTCGCCACGACTTGCGGGTCCTGGCTGGACTGCTCGAGGCAGATCGGCACCAAGGCGGCGACGACTTCGAGCCGCGCCTGGTTGGATGCCATCTGCTTGGCTGTACCGCCGGTCACCCATCCGCCCCATGAGAAGCCGACGATCGCGAGCGCGACGGCGCCGACCGCGGCGCCTTGGAGTCCGGGTTTCAGCCATTCGGGGATATTCATGTGCGTTTCCTTCACTTAGGGGAAAACCATTTCTCCCTATAAAATATATGGCGCTCACACAAATATATTTCAATGGTTTATATAATGTATTTTTTGATAATATTTGTATGAAACAAAAACTTCAACGATATAGTGCATCGTTTTGTTTTTGTTATTTTAACAGTATA
>JAOTTL010000347.1:0-2004 GCA_029864385.1 Betaproteobacteria bacterium
CCGTATCGCCCGAGCGCACGATTCCCATTAAACGTTCGGATATCTGCTGCAGCAAGCGGTCGCCGACGGAATGCCCCATGGTGTCATTGACGTTTTTGAAACGGTCCACGTCGATAAACATGACGCCCACACTCCATTGGTTGCGCTTCGCCTGGGCAAGCGCCTGCTTCAACCGGTCATAGAAGAGCACGCGGTTCGGAAGGTTCGTGAGCACGTCGTAGTGCGCCAGTTTCATGAGCTGTTCCTCGGCGCCCTTGCGCTCGGTAATGTCCTCGGCAATTCCAGTAATACGATAGACCCGGCCCGTGGCGTCATTCACGGGGAACGCACGGTCGTGCAACCAACGTATCGAGCCGTCCGGCCGCACAATACGGAACACCTCGTCGTAGCGCCCTTCGGCGGCCAGTCTGCGGGCAATCCTCACGCGCTGGCGGTCTTCATGGTGAATCATGTTGATCCAGCAACGCGGGTCTTCGAGAACCTCGGCGAGCGGGCGCCCCGTGATCTTTTCGAAGGCTGGGCTCAAGTAGATGGGCTCACGCTGGGCGGCATCGGTGATCCAGAACACCTGTGGAATGTTGCCGGCGAGCTGACGAAACTGCGCTTCGCTTTCCTGCAGCGCGGCCTCGGCACGCCGGCGGTCAGTAATATCCTCGGCGATCCCGGCCACCCGATAGGCCTTGCCCTCCGCGTCGCGCACCGGGAAAGCACGGTCTCGCACCCAGCGTTCTGCTCCATCGGCCCTCACGATGCGATAGGTCACGTCATAACCGTCGGTCAGGGCCATCTTGCGCGCTGCATGCACACGCTTGCGGTCCTCGCGATGTACGGCACGCACCAGGGAGCGGGGATTGTCGCAGATTTCCTCTAGCGGCCTGCCAAGGAGTTTTTCCGCCGCTGAGCTCACGAACAGCGTCCGCTTGTGCTCGACGTCGGTGATCCAGAAAACCTGGGGAATGTTGTGAGCGAGCTGGCTGAACTGCTCTTGACTTTCGCGCAAGGCCGCTTCGGCCTTGCGGTGCGCGATCCGCGTGCGCAGAATGGACACGCCAAAGGCGATGTCGTCCACCACCTCCGTAAGCAGAGCGATTTCCTCGTCGTCGAACGCGTCCGGTTCCGCCGCATAGAACGCGACCGCACCGAGCAACCGGCCCTCGTTTCTGAGTGGCAGGCAAATCGCGGACTGGCAGCCGAGCTGTCTGGCCCGCTCCCGCCGCCGCTCGTGCTGTGGTTCATTGAAGATATCGCGCGCGATATCGATCTCTCCCGTCGCCAGCACCAGTCCCATCGTGCCCTGGTAGCGACTGTCGGCAGTCCAGCTGGCGCTACTCGTCATGGGCTCATCGCCATCGCCGTAGCCCGCATGTGCAGCAGGGTAGACCGGCCGCGAGCTATCCTCGGTGGCATAGCCAACCCAGGCTTGCTTGTAGCCGCCCGACTTCACGGAAATTCTGCACATTTGTTGCAGCATTTCGGTCTCATCGGTGGCGTGCATGAGCACGTGATTACCCTCCGCCATCACGCGCCGCGCATGGCTGACTCGTGCGAGCCGCCCCTCCGTCTGTCTGCGCGCCGCCTCCTTGCGCAACGATCCGATGCCAAAAGCCACGTCCTCCGCCAGCGTGATAAGAAGCGCAATCTCGTCCTGATCGAATGCGTCCGGCTCGCCGGCATGCATCACCAGCACGCCCAGCACACTTTCCTCGGCGGTCAGGGGCAGGCCAATCGAAGACTGGAAGCCATGCTCGAGAGCGCGGGGGCGCCGCCACTCATGCTGCGGAGCGTTCAGGATGTCGCGTGCGATAACCGGCACCCCAAGGGTGAGGGCTTCAAAGGCGACTCCGCGATAGACGCCTTCCGGCGTCACGAAGGGAATTTTGGTCATCGGCTCGTTGTTGCCGTAGCCAGCGTACGCGGCCGGTTTGAGCGGGCGCATCGGATCCCCGGTCGCGAGCCCGATCCATCCCTGACGATAACGGCCCGATACTATGATGATTCTGCACA
>JAOTTL010000165.1:0-7712 GCA_029864385.1 Betaproteobacteria bacterium
GGACGATTGCGCTCGCAAGGGCGAAGCTGGACGTGAATTCGTGCGTGTCGGTTACCGGAGCCATGCTCCTGCTATTTTACTGTGCTTGCCGCGGCGCGCGCCGGGCGTATTGCTCAATCGGCTGCGCTCTTCACCGCCTGTCCCGTGCGGGTGGCGTGTTGCCGGGGAAAGGCCGGTCTCTTATGATATTCGCTTCATGCCCGTCCGGGAGCCACAGAGTGAATTCGGGGAGCACGCCATGACTGCGATCACGCGCGAGGTCGCCCACTTCGTCGCTGGAACTTCTTACGACACGCTGCCGGCGGAGGTGCGCGAGCGCGCGAAGGCGCTCGCGCTCGACCTCGTCGGTATCGCGCTGTGCGCCCGCCACGATGCGGAATCCACGCGGGCGATGGTTGCCGCCGTCAGCTGGCTCGGCTTGGCAAGCGGTGCTTGCACCGTGATCGGGGATGCCACTGGTTACGCTCCTGCTGGGGCCGCCATGGTGAATGGCACGCTTGCCCATTCGCTCGATTTCGATGACACCCACGCGCCAGGCTCTCTGCATCCGAGCGCGCCAATCGTACCGGCCGCCTTCGCCGCCGCCGAGATGACCGGAGCCGACGGGAAAGCTGCGATCGCGGCCATCGTCGCCGGCTACGAGGTACAGATCCGCTTGAGCCTCGCGCTCGACCCTGCGGCGCACTACGACCGGGGCTTTCACCCGACCGCGACCTGTGGCGCCTTCGGCGCGGCCGCCGCTGCCGGGCGACTGCTCCAGCTCGACCCGGAGGGTTACGCCAATGCCTTCGGGATCGTGCTCAGCATGTCGGCGGGCTCGATGCAGTTCCTGGTCAATGGCGCCTGGACCAAGCGCTCGCACGTCGGCCATGCAGCGTTGTGCGGGCTCATCGCGGCGACGCTGGCGCGGGAAGGCTACAAGGGCGCAAGCGATGCCATAGAAGGCAAGTGGGGTTTCCTGCATGCCTACGCGCCCGCCGCGGATGCGGCGAAGGTGGTGGACGGGCTCGGCCACCGCTGGGAGACGCTGAAGATCGCGGTGAAACCCTACCCCTCCTGCCGTTACGGCCACGCCGCCCTCGACGGGATACTCGCGCTAGCCCGCGAGCACGGCATCCAGGCGGGGGAGGTGGAAGCGGTCACAGTCGGCCTGCCCGAGCCGGGCTGGAAAATTACCGGTGACCCGGAGCCGGTCAAGCAGTCGCCGAAGTCGGTCGTGGACGGGCAGTTCTCCATGGCGTTCTGCGCCGCCGTGGCGCTGCGAAGCGGCGGCCTCGTGTGGGACGATTACGCGCGTCATCTCGGCGATTCCGCCACGCTTGCGTTGTGCAAGAAGGTGCGGACCCGGATTGATCCGAAAGCGCAGGCCGATTTCCCGGCCGAACTGAGCGGGAGTGTGCGGATCAAGACAGCGCGCGGCACGTTCGAGACTTATGTGCGGGTGCCGAAAGGCGAGCCTGCGAATTTCCTCTCCGCGGCCGAGTTGCGTGCCAAGTTCGACGGGCTTGTCGGGCCTTATTTGTCCGCGCGGCGCCGCGACGAGCTCGCGGATGCACTGCTCGCGCTCGATCAGGTGAACGACGTCGGCGCGCTGCTGCGCCTCACGCGGCCCGAGCAGCCGCCGCGGGTGGCGGCCGCCGGCCGGTGAACAGCCGGCGCGACCGAAGCGGCGGCGGATAATGGTGATAAGAAATGGTGATGGAGAATGGTGATGAGAAATGGTGATAAAGACCGCAGAAACCGTAGTGCATCACCAGTAATTATCACCAGTAATCATCACCAGTAATCATCACCAGTAATCATCACCAGTAATCATCACCAGTTTCTGCTTTGGCATGACAGTCGAGCGCAAGCAAGTCGGCCCAAACCGCTACCGCGAGTCCTTCGGCCGCTACCTCGAGGACTTCAAGGTCGGCGACGTGTACGAGCACCGACCGGGGCGAACGATATCGGAAGCCGACAATACCTGGTTCACGCTGCTCACCATGAACAACCATCCCCTGCACTTCGATGCGGCCTATTGCGCAAGGACCGAGTTCGGGCGGCCGCTGGTGAACAGCTGCCTGACCCTGGCGATGGTCGCCGGCATGAGCGTGAGCGATTTGAGCCAGAAGGCGGTCGCCAACCTCGGCTGGGACAAGGTCCGGCTCACGGCGCCGGTATACGCCGGCGACACGATCTACGCCGAGTCCGAGGTGCTGGCGGTGCGCGAATCGAAGTCGCGCCCGACGCAGGGAGTCGCGACCGTGCGCACCACCGGCAAGAAGGCCGACGGCACGGTGTTCATGACCTACGAACGCTCGATCCTCGTGCCCAAGCGCGGCCATGCCGTGGATGATGTCGCGGGCTACTAGGAAACATTTTCTGCCACTGAACGCCGGTAGCACAGAAGAGGTGATGAAATATGGTGATGAGAAATGGTGATGGAAAATAGTGATGAAAACCGTAGCGCCGTTGTGCATCACCGTTACTCATCACCATTTCACATCACCAGCAATCATCACCAGTAGATCCCGAGATTCCAGTGGCTAATACTTTTTTGGGCTGTCGGTGATGCGTGCGAGGGTGTCGCCTGGGGCCGATGAGCAGGAGGCGTTGATTCTGCAGAGCGTGGACCGGTTCCTCGAGCGCGACGTGCGCCCGGTCGTGCATGCGCTCGAGGCTGCCGACGCTTATCCCACGGAAATCGTCGAGAAGCTGAAGACGCTCGGGCTCTTCGGTGCCACGATCGCGCCGAAGCACGGCGGGCTTGGGCTTACCGCCGTGACCTACGCGCGGATCGTCGAGCGCATGGGAGCGGTGTGGATGTCGGTCCCGGGTTTGTTCAATTCGCATCTCATCATGGCGGCTGCGGTAGAGCGCTACGGGACGGAAGAGCAGAAGCGCCGCTACCTGCCGCGGTTCGCGAGCGGTGAGCTGCGCGGTGGCGTCGCGCTCACCGAGCCCGATTGCGGCACCGATTTGCAGGCCGTCCGAACCCACGCGCGCCGCGAAGGCGATCACTTTGTCGTCAACGGCGCCAAGACCTGGATTACCAACAGCGCCGAGGGGCAGATCCTTGCCGTGCTGGTGAAGACCGATCCCAAGGCGCAGCCGCCGCACAGGGGCATGAGCCTGCTGCTGATAGAGAAGGGACCGGGCTTCAAGGTGGTGCGCAGGCTCGAGAAGCTCGGCTACCGCGGCATCGACACGGCCGAGCTTTTTTTCGAGAACTGCCGCGTGCCGGCCGCCAACTTGATCGGCATTGAAGAAGGTCGCGGCCTGCAGCAGGTGCTGAACGGCCTCGAGCTCGGGCGCATCAACGTCGCCGCGCGCGGGGTGGGACTCGCCCGCGCGTGCCTGGAGGAGTCGCTTGCCTATGCCCAGGTGCGCAAGACTTTCGGCAAGCCGATCGCCGAGCACCAGGCGATTCAGATCAAGCTCGCCGACATGGCGACCCGGGCGGAGGCCGCGCGCCTGCTGGTCGAGTCTGCCGCGGGCGCCTACGACGTGGGCGGGCGCTGCGACCTCGAGGCCGGCATGGCGAAGCTCTTCGCCACGGAGGCCGCGCTTGAGAACAGTCTCGAGGCGATGCGCATACACGGCGCCTACGGCTACTCGAAGGAGTTCAACATCGAGCGCTACTATCGCGACGCGCCGCTGCTCGCGATCGGCGAGGGCACGAACGAGCTGCAGCGGATCATCATTGCGCGCGAGCTCGTCAAGCGGAATCCCGCCTAGGCGGGAAGAGGTGATGAATAATGGTCATGAAAGATGGTGATGATTACTGGTGATGAACTGCTACGCGTGCAGAACTCGTTGCCATTGCGCACCATCGGTTTTCATCACCAATTCTTATCACCAATTCTCATCACCATTAATCGTCACTTCTTACATATGATCGGCATATACCCTTGCATATCTGCGGCTCATGTGAGCGCGAAGGGGTTGCGATGCTGCCGCTGAATGGCGTGCGGGTGCTGGCGGTCGAGCAGTACGGGGCGGGCCCGTTCGGCACGATGTTCCTCGCGGACCAGGGCGCCGAGGTCATCAAGATCGAAAACCCGAACGACGGCGGCGACATGTCGCGCGCGGTGGGGCCGTACTTCTTCGCGCCCGGCGACAGTGAGTTCTTCCACAGCTTCAACCGCAACAAGAAGAGTCTCACGCTCGATCTGAGCCGCCCCGAGGGGCAGGTGGTGCTGCATGACCTGTTACGCAGCGCCGACGCGCTGGCCTCCAACCTGCGCGGTGACGTGCCAGTGAAGCTCGGTCTGACCTATGAGCGCCTCAAGTCGCACAATCCGAGGATCGTATGCGCGCACCTGTCTGCCTACGGACGCAGCGGCCCTCGCGCCGGCTGGCCGGGGTTCGACTATCTGATGCAGGCGGAGGCCGGCTACTTTTCGCTGACCGGCGAGCCCGGCGCGCCGCCGGCGCGCTTCGGGCTCTCGATCGTGGATTACATGTCGGGGCTCGGCCTCGCGTATGCGCTGCTCGCGGCGTTAACGGCGGCGCGTGCGACCGGCGTGGGGCGCGACATCGATGTCAGTCTGTTCGACATGGCGCTATTCAACACTGCGTATCAAGCCACCTGGTACCTGAACGAGGGCGTTGTCACCGAGCGACTGTCGCGGTCGGCGCACGCGGCATTGACGCCATGCCAGCTCTACCGCACGCGCGACGGCTGGATTTACCTGATGTGCAACAAGGAGAAATTCTGGCCGGCGCTGTGCGGCAAGCTTGGCCGGCCCGAGTGGATCGAGGACGCGCGCTTTCGCAGGTTCCCGGATCGCCTGAAGCACCGCGATACTCTGACCGAGCTGCTCGACCGCGAGTTGAGCGAGCGCACCACTTGCGAGTGGCTCGCGCACTTTGCGGGCGTCGTTCCTGCGGCGCCGATCAACGATCTCGCGCAGGCTCTGGATAACCCGTTTGTGACGGAACATGGCCGCCTGCAGACGCTTCCCCACCCGGTGAAGGGGTCGTATCGCATGGTCGCTTCGCCGGTACAGTGTGCTGGCGAGGAGGCGCCGGCGCACCCGGCACCCGCGCTGGGCGAGCACACTGAGGTGCTGCTGCGCGAACTCGGCTACGACGCCGCGCGCATCGGGGCGTTACGCGATGCGAAAGTCATATAAGAACGTATATAGCCGCAGATAAACGCAGATCGACGTGTGTCACTTCGTCACCGCTCATTGAGCCGCCGATGGACGCCGATAGACGCCGATAGACGCCGATAAGAAAGAAGGGCTTTGATTTACGCGGGTTTTCTGTTCGCGTTCATCCGCGTTTATCTGCGTCTAATGATGTTTTTTGGTTTTGAGATGTAGGCTAGAAGCCGAACTGCGCCGGGGCGTCTGCATCGGCCAGCGTTGCGGCCGCGCGCAGGAGGCAGAGTTGGTTGGTGCCATCCGAATGCAGGAAACTTGTTGCGTCGCGCAGGTACTTCTCGACAGGGTGCTCGTACATGATGGCCGCTCCGCCCAGCACCTCGCTCGCAAGCTTGCACGCCTCGAACGCCGTTTCCGAGGCATTGACTTTTGCCAGGAGCCCCAGCGTGCGCGCCTCGGGGCGCTTGCGGTCTGCGAGCCAAGCCGTCTTCCAGATCTGCGTGCGCGCCGCATCGAGGCGCATCGCTATCTGCGCAAGCATCATCGCCACGGCCTGCTGCTGCGCGAGCGGCCGGCCGCCCTGCACGCGGTCCTTCGCGTAGGCTAGAGCGTATTCATAGGCCGCGCGCCCAACCCCCAACACGGTCGCGGACGCTTCGGCTTTGCTACCGGGCATGAACTCGGCACGCAGACGGCCGACCATACCTTCCCCAACCAGAAGGTTCGACACGGGAACGCGGCAGTTCTCGAAGTGAAACGTCCCGTTCGTCGCCAGCCGCTGGCTGCTTTTCTCATGGAAGAACCCCACTCTGAAGCCGGGCGCATCGGAGGGGACAACGAAAACGCTGCCGCCTTCCCGAAGCGGCTTCGATGTGTCCGTACGAGCGATCACGAAATAGAGCTTGGCCATGCAGCCATTCGAGACGTAGCGCTTGGTGCCGTTGATCACGTAATGATCGCCATCGCGCACCGCGGTGGTCCGGAAGTCGATGTCCGGCGCGTCGTAGTAGCCTTGATGGTCGGAGCCGGCGCCAGCCTCGGTAATGGCAATGGCGAGGGTCGCTTCGGGATCCTTCACGAACGGCGGAATGAATCGGCGCTGCTGCTCGGGCGTCATGGCAGCCGCGAAAAGGTGCGCCATTTTCCAGCACTGATCCATGATGACCGCAAAGCCGAGGTCGCCTGCGGCGAGCTCCTCTCCAACGACGCACAACGTCAGTATGTCGACGCCGGCCCCGCCGTATTCCTTGGATACGCCCAGCGTGCGCAGGCCGAGCTTGTCCGCCGTGCGGATCCAGTCCCAGGGTATACGTTCCGCAGCAGTTGGCAGACGATCACGGCGTAATACATCGGGCTTGATGACCTTTTCGGTAAAGTCTCGCGCAATATCGCGCCAGCGCAGGTGCTCCTCTGTTAGTGCGAAATCCATCGTCTCCTCCTTCGAACACCGTCACCTTTGACCGGCGACCAGAACGAGTGATGACTACAGGTGATGAAAGGTGGTGATGATTACTGGTGATGTACGAACGTTTTAACGGGGTTCATCATCATTATTTCATCACTAGTTCCCATCACCATCATTCATCACCTCTTTGAAGCAATTCAGTCGACGGCAAGGTCCAGAATGCCTGGCTTGGGGGTGAAGCCGAGTCCTGGCGCCTCCGGCAGGGTGAGTGTCCCCTTGACCGGCCCGGGGGCATTGTCGAACAGCGCCTCGACGCACTTCCAGCCCTGCCAGTGGAACTCGACACGCCCGCCATTGGGCACGCCGCCGTGCAGGTGCATATTCATGTGCGGATAGTTCCCGCCCATGGCCAGCGGCACGTTGAAGGCCTGGGCAATGCCCGCCGCCTTCAGTCCTTGCGTGTAGCCGCCGATGTCACGAACGTTGGGCTGCAGGTAGTCCACCGCCTCGCGCACGAGATACTCGCGCAGGTACATGAGATCGCTGGTCGCGGTGCTTCCCGCCGCAATCGGAATCGTCGTCTGCGCCCGCAAGCGCGCCATCAGGCGCGGGTCACCCTGGAGCACCGGGTCCTCGAACCAGGTCAGATTGTAGGGCTCGCACAGCTTCGCGAGTCTGAGCGCCTGCGCAAAGGTTGCCCCCTTGTTGGCGTCCATCATCAGCTCGACTTTGGGGCCGACCGCCTCACGCAGGGCGCGCACGCGCTCTGCGTCCTGCAGAATGCTGGCGTCGGTCGGCTGACCGAGGATCTCGTCGTAGTCGTGCGAGCCCGCCGCGACCACCATCTTGAGGCTGGTCTGCCCGTCCTTGATGAGCATGCGCGCGACCTCGATCAGCTCCTCGACGCTGTAGCGTGGCAAGCCGAAGGTAATGTAGGCAGGAACCTTGCTGTGCGCGCCGCCGAGCAGCTTCCAGATGGGCTGTCCGGTCGCTTTGCCTTTTACGTCCCACAGCGCGACGTCGACAAGGCTCATCGCGCAGTTCCATGCGCCCATGAAGTACTTGCGAGCGGTTGCCCAGAAGACGCAGGTGCGCACGTCCTCCGGCCGCAAGGCGTCCATCCCCCGGACCACCGGGGCAACCTCGCGGTTGATGAACTCGCGGATGCCGTACTTCAGCGGGTAAGTGGAGAGCGCATGGCCCTTGAGGCCGTC
>JAOTTL010000166.1:0-7680 GCA_029864385.1 Betaproteobacteria bacterium
GCCGCGAGTGACGCGGTGCCCACCAGAGCGGTGACGACCGAGAACGCAACCCAGCCCCAGGGTCCGATGAGCAGCAGCGCCGGGCTGTAGACGAACATGTAGGGCACCACAAACGCGGCGATTCCCAGACGGCTGGCCGTTACGCCGGTGCGGAACATGTTGCCCCCAGAGATGCTGGCGGCGGCGTAGGCGGCGATCGCCACGGGTGGCGTGATGGCGGCGACCACGGCGAAGTACAGCGCAAACATGTGCGCCGCGATGACCGGCACCCCGAGCTTGACGATCGCTGGCACGGCGATCGAGGCAACGATGATGTAGGCGGGCACGGTGGGCATTCCCATCCCCATGATGATGCAGGCGACCATCGCCAGGATGAGGGGAACGATCAGCGTCTCCCCCGAGATTCCGGTGATCAGGTTGGTCACCTGCAGCGCGATCCCGGTCATGGAGATGCAGCCCACGATCAGGCCGGCGGCGGCCGTGGCCGTAGCGATAAGCAGCGATTCCTGCGCGCCCTTGGCGAGCGTGTCGAAGAACCCGCGCACGCTCAGGCGGGTTTCTTTGCGCACCAGGGAGACCAGAACGGTGGCGATAATGGCGAAGAACGCCGCCCGGAAAGGGCTGTAGCCGTCGATCAGGATGTAGACCAGGAACACCACAGGCAGCAGCAGGTAGGAACGGCTCAGCACTACCTTGCGCGGCGGAATCTCCGATGGTGGCAGGCTCTGCAGGTTCTTTTTGTGGGCCTCGAAGTGCACCATCATGATCAGCGCGAAGAAATAGATGAGCGCCGGCAGCAAAGCAGCCAGAGCGATGTTCACATAGGCGATGCCAGTCACGTCGGCCATCACGAACGCGACTGCACCCATGACCGGGGGCATGATCTGCCCTCCGGTCGAGGCAGTGGCCTCTACCGCGCCGGCGAACACCGGCGAATAGCCCAGGCGTTTCATGAGCGGAATGGAGAAATTGCCGGTGCCGTATACGTTCGCCACGGTGGCGCCCGAAATGGTGCCGAACAGCGCGCTGGACAACACCGCGACCTTGGCTGGCCCGCCCTTGGAGCGGCCCGCGAGGCTGGTAGCCAGAGTGATGAAGTAGCCGCCCACGCCAGTGGCGTAGAGGAAGGCCCCGAACAGAATGAAGAGGAAGGCGTAGGTTGCGGACACGCCGAGCGGGATACCAAAGATGCCGTCCATGCCCAGGTAGAGGAAAGAGACCATCTCGTTCAAAGTCCAGCCCGGATGCCCGAACCGACCCGGGAAATAGGGACCAAGGTAGACGTAGGCGAGGCCGGCGCTGACGACCAGGACGAGCGCCATGCCCACCGTGCGGCGCGCCGCTTCGAGCGTGAGGGCGATTGCGATCAGGCCGAGCGCGAACTGGGGGTCGTTGGCCACGGCGGACATCGGCTCCCGCTCGGAGACCATTTGGTGATTGAAGACCACGTAGCCGATGCTTGCCACGCCAAGGACCATGAGCAGCACGTCCACGACTTCCATCCAGGGTTTGTGCCGCTCGCCGCCGAGCGGGAAAACCAGGAACACGAGCAGCATGACGAAGGTGTAGTGCACCGAGCGCTGCAGGAGCACCGTGAGCATCCCGAACTGCGCCGTATAAAGGTGGAACAGCGACATCGCGATGCAGGCGCTCCAGATGAACGCCTTGCGCCAGCGCGCATACGCCATTCGCGGCATGGGCTTCCTTCCCTAGAACGCGCCGAGCGGCACGCTCCGGGGCCGCGAACGGCGCACGGCGGCGTGCCGCTCAGGGCACTACTGCTACTTCACCCAACCCTTTTCCTTGAAGTAGCGCAGTGCGCCGGGATGGGCTGGGACTCTCATCTCCGTCGCCATCTTCGTCGGGTCGAAATGTTTGAAGGAAACATGCAGCTTGCGGATATCGCTCGCGTGCAGGTCCATCTGCTTGACCGCCTCGTAGGCGATGCTGTCCGGCATTTTCGGAGACACGAACAGGAAATACGCGCTGCCGATGGAGGCCTGGTCCTGCTCGACGATGCCGTAGGTACCCTTGGGAATGGTGGAGGCAAGATAACCGTACTTCTTCCTCAGCCAGTCGATCTGTTCTTGGTCGAGCGCCAGCATGCGCATCGGCCGCGCCTTGGCGGCTTCGGCATGGTAGGGCGAAGGCAGTGCGGTCTTTCCGAGCAGAGCGTTCACGTGCCCATCGCGCAACAGGTTGACCCCGTCGCCCCAGGTCGTGTGGCTCACGCTGCCGCCCCATTTCTTTATGGTGTCGTAGTTGATCTTGTAGGCCTCCAGCACGCGGCGCGTGTCGACCTCCGGCGGCCCCGAGCGCAGGAACGTGGCGATCTTGAGTGGATATTTCTTCGCGACGAGTTCTCGTATCGACGTCAGACCGGTCTCCTCAGTGACCATGAAATAGAACGCCGATGTGCCCTGGAAATTGACCAGGTGCCGGATGCCGGTGTACTTGTGCTTGAACGGCGCCTCGCCCTTGGACGCCGCATCGTACAGTTCGAGCGTGGTGAAGCCGATGTCTACCTTGCCTTTCTCGACCAGGTCCAGATTCGCCTTGCCGCCACCGGCGATGACCGAAGCCTGCAGGCCAGGAACCGCCTCCTGCAGCCATTTCGCAAGTACTGCGGTCAGCATGTATACGGACTGGCCCATGGCCCCCGCGCTCAACCGTATGGATTCGGCGCGCGCCGGCGCCAGCGGTGCGATCGCCAATAGGAACGCGAGAAATACCGGTGCGAAGCGGATGTTGGTTTTCATCTCTCTCCTCCTCACGTTGCGTCTGTCGAGAATCTCGGGCAAGCCCCCAAGCGGCAGCTGAATTCCGCCCCCACGGGCTGCCACAACCGCATACCATGGTGCGCTTGGATATTGCACCCGCCGACCGGGGAGTGCAACCCAGTGACGCGACGAATACGTTCAGCGCGGTACGTTGTCGCGTGCAGGACTTGGCGCGCGCGGAGGGCGGATGACCGAGTGCTGCGCGCCGTTCGCCAATCCTCGCCTGCGGTGGCTGTGCCGGCACCCGGTGGGGTGCAACGATGTGCCTGGGTCTCGTAGAATGCTCCCAAGCGGCGAGTGTTCGGCCCACGCGTCGATCGCGAGCCGTGCCGGTGATCGGTGCAGGCCGACATCGAAGTATTCTGTCGCGGAGGAGTCCGTGTTCGCATTCCGATTGTCGGGCTGGACCAGCTGCCGAGTGCGCGCTCGAGAGGCGGAGAGACACTCGTGAAGCTGGTGAGCTTCGAGGTCCACACGGTGCTGGGGCCCTTCGAGCGCATTGGAGCGCTGGCCCACAGCACCCTGGTCGATCTGAACGCCGCGTACTGCGCGCGGCTCGCTGAATCGCGCGACCTGGACGCATCGCGCAGGCAGGCCGACGCGCTCGTGCCGCCGGACATGATCGGCTTCCTGCAGGGTGGCGCCGAGGCACGCGAGATGGCTGAAGCGGCCGTCGCCTATGCCGGGCAACGGCTCGCCGCTGAACAGCTGCCGTGCGGGCCCCGGGGCGAACGGCTGACGTTCGCCGAATCCGAGGTGTGCTGGCTCGCGCCGGTGCCCCGGCCGCCGATGATCCGCGACGGCATCCTGCTGCTCGATCACTACCGGGTCGGCATGGAACGCCTGTTCAAGATCGCGGAGCAGGACCGCATCCCCGAGGCGGCGAAGTCGATCCCCATCTACTGGAAACCCAGCCGGGCTGCGGTCGCGGGCCACACCGCCGACATTCGCTGGCCGAAGTACGGCGACAAGCTCGACTACGAGTTCGAACTCGGCCTGTACATCGGCAAGCGGGGGCGCGACATCACCGTCGAGCGCGCTTGGGAGCACGTCGCTGGCTACACCGTCTTCAATGACCTCGGTCTGCGTGACATTCAACCGGCGGAGATGAGCCTCCGCCTCGGGCCGCAGAAGGCCAAGGACTTTGAGACCTCGAAGGTCATGGGCCCGTGCCTGGTCACTGCCGATGAGCTGCCAGCGATCGACGGCTTGCGGCTCGTCACGAGGGTCAATGGCGAGGTGTGGTTCGACGGCCGGATCAGCGGCTGGGCATTCACGTTTGCTCAGCTGATCGCCCACGTGTCGCGCGACGAGACCCTCGAGGTGGGCGATTTCTTCGGCTCGGGACCGCCGGCTTACAGCGTCGGTTTCGAGATCGACCGCTGGGTGCGGCCCGGCGATGTGATCGAATGCGAAATCGAAGGGGTCGGGCGGCTGCGCAATCGCATCGTGCGTTGAGCACTCCCCGTGGGACACGGACTGGCATTGGCATGGAGGAGGCAGCGGTGAACGACAGGATGCTGGATTTTGCCGGGCAGGCGGTGATCGTTACCGGAGGGGCGACCGGGATCGGCGAGGCGTGCGCGCACTTGTTCTCCGCGCGCGGCGCATTGGTCACGATCATGGACATCGATGCGAAAGGCGCACGGCGCGTTGTCGACGCCATTGCCGAAGCCGGGGGCAAGGCCAGCGCCGCGGACGTCGATCTAACCGACTGGGAAGCGACCCGGGCCGGCGTCGATGAAGCGCATGCCCGCGCCGGGCGCCTCGACGTCGTGGTACACAGCGCAGGCGGGTTTCCGAAGTACGTGAGCCTCATGGAATGCCCGGTCGACACCTGGGACGGCATTGTGGATTCGAACCTGAAATCGATGTTTCACCTGCTCAAGGCCGCGGGTCCGCTCATGATCGAGGCGCGCTACGGTCGCTTCGTGGCCCTGTCGAGCATGGCTGCGCGCGGTTCCACGGTGGTCAGCGGTCCACACTACGCCGCGGCCAAGGCCGGTGTCATCGGCCTCATGCGCCAGGCGGCACGGGTGTACGGGCCGCACGGCATCACCGTAAATGCGGTGGCGCCGGGTGCCGTCAGGACGCCGCGCACCAATGCCATGCGCACCCCGGAAGCGGTGCGCCGGATCGAGCAGATCACGCCGCTCGGGCGGTTGTGCACGCCGGAGGAGGTGGCCTGGCCGATCCTGTTCCTATGCAGCCGCGAGGCCGGTTACATCACGGGCGCCACGCTGGACGTCAACGGCGGGGCCGCCATGAGCTGACGCCGGGCACCGAAACGAAACCGAGGGGGGCGTACCGCTATGGACAAGCTAATCATTACCGCTTGCGCCGCAGATACCTCGATGCACCCCGGCGTTCCGGCGCGCATCGCGGCCTCGAACGCGCTCGCAGCGGAAGTGGAGAAGGCCTGGCGTGCCGGAGCCGGCATTGCGCATATCCATGGGCCCCTGGACGATCACAAGGTCTGGGCCGAACACACCCAGGCGATCCGCGCGCGCTGCGACGTAATGATTCAGTACGGCATCTCACTGCAAAGCGTCGAGCGGCGGCGCGAGGTGGTCAAGAACCGACCGGAAATGATCTCGGTGGCGGTGGGCGCCCGCCATTATGCGTGAATTCCTGCATCGCATCGACGCGCTGCCTGACCAAAGCCGCTACGTCACCAGTGCGACCGGCCCTAACCATCTTACCCTGCAGACGATGGCGGTGATGGCGGGCGGACATGTGCGGGTCGGCACTGAGGACGAACCCTACCTGGCCCCGGGCGCCCTGGGCGACAATGGTGAGCACGTGGCACGCATCGCGCGGATTGCGCGCGAAGTCGGCCGGGAGGTAGCCAGCGTGGCGGAGGCGCGAGCCCTGCTGGGCATTCCGCGCAGACACTGAGTGCGGCTGGGCGCGCCGAGCGATTGCTCGCCAACGCAGGCGGTGGGGTCCGCGGCATGTTGCGACCCGTTACCGGCCAAGCTTGGCAACGGCGCGGCGCGTCAATCTGGCAGCTTCGGGTTGGCTGCAAAGGCGTAGGTGTCGGTCACCGCATCGATCACGACCGGCTTGTTGAGCTCGAACGCCTTCTCGAGCGCTCCCTTCAGGTCCCGAGGATCGGTAACGCGCATACCGACGCAGCCGAAGCCTTCTGCGATCTGCGCGAAGTTCCGGTCTGGAAACTGCCACAACTCGCTGGCGCGGCCACGCTGCTTTCCGCCATAGGCTTGATCGTAGACGGTGATCTCCTGATTGAGCGAGCTGTTGTTGTTCACCACGACCACAATGTTGATGCCGCAGCGGCTGGCGGTTTCGAGCTCGGCAATATGGTAATAAAGGCCGCCATCGCCGGTGAAGCACAATACCGGATGGTCGGGCAGCGCGCATTTAACCCCGATCGCCCCGGGCAATCCCCATCCGAGCGAGCCCGCGCAGCGGAAATAGCGCTGCGTCGGATGCCGCAGCGAAATCATGGCACCGGTCCAGATTCCCGCATGGCCGGTATCCGACACCACTACGCCATTCGGCGGCAGAGCGTCCGAGATTTCCTTGCACAGGCGCTCCGGACGAATGGGCGCCGCGTTCGATTCGAGCATCGGCGCATGCTCCGCGCGCCACTGCGCCACCAGCTGCTGGACGCGTCCGGTCCAGGCTCCCGCCGACTCGGGCGTCCTGCGCTCGGCCATGTCGATCAGGCGCCGCAGCGAGGCCTTCGCATCGCCTAGGACGGATGCGACATTGCGATAGTTGCGTCCGAGCTCGGTCGGATCGATGTCCAGTTGGATCACCGGCGTGCCGGCCCGGGGAAACCGCCAGCCGTGCGTCACCTGCCCACCGGTGTGACTACCGATGAAGAACACCAGGTCGGCCTCGTGCAGTACGAAATTGGCGCAGTCGCGCGAGTACAGGCCGGAGATCCCCGCAGCGAGGGGATGCGTGTCGGAGATGACGGCCTTGGCATTAAGCGAGGTCACCACCGGAATCTGCATCTTCTCGGCGAGTTCCACGACCTCATGCTCCGCGCGGGAGATGACGACACCCCCGCCGGCCACGATGACCGGTTTTTTCGCCGCCGCCAATCGGGCCGCCACGTTGCGTACACTTTCCATATCAGGCTCGGAACGAAACGCGGGCACGCGGGCAAACTGCGGTTCGACGAAGGCATCGAGGTCCGCCTCCTGCTCCGTAATGTCGCCGAACGGGCCTTGCACGTGGAGATAAACGGGCGCGGGTGCGCCGGAGGTCGCTTCGCGAAACGCCTGGCGTAGCAGGTCTGGAAAACGGTTCACCGTTTCGACCCGTGCCCTGAACTTTGTCACGGGACCGAACTGATTAAAGTCCTCGCTCAGATCCTGGTAGGCATGCCGGTAACGCATCTGCGGGGTTGCCCCACCCGTGATGGCGATGATCGGCGTGCCGTTCATGTAGGCATCGCGCAGGCCTGCGGCGAGATTCGATCCGCCGACCACCTGTGCAAGGCACACCCCCGGCTTGCCGCTTGCGCGGGCGTAGCCGTCGGCCATGTAGGCCGACGCCTTCTCGCCGTGGGTCATGATCCGGCGGATCGGCATGTCTTCCATCTCCACCAGGCCCTTCGGCAACACCAGCGGAACGAAGAAGACATGCGACACGCCGTATCCCTGCATCATTTCGGCAAAAGCCCTAGAACCTGTCATCTTTGCCATCTGCATCCTTTCCTGAGTCGATTATCGTTTGGCTGGCGAATTCATAGTCACGCAGCGATCGGGGCCTGAAAGTTTGTTCGGAATCCTTGGCGGCCTCGGTGGTGAGGCTTCTGCCCTCGTGACCACAGGTCGAACCACGCCATGATCAGTTCGCGCAGACTATCAGTCGGGAGTGCGTCGTGTTGGACTCGAACCAACGACCAAGGGATTATGAGCCT
>JAOTTL010000021.1:0-29713 GCA_029864385.1 Betaproteobacteria bacterium
CAGCAGGCCGACCCGGCGCACCTGGTTTTGCTGCAGCATGTCCATGACCTCAAGCACCGACGCGTAGCGCACGTCTTTGTCGGCTGCGATTACCACTGCCTGCTCGGGATTCGCGTTCTGTTTTTCCCGAATCGCCGCAATCAGCTCGTTACGGGTAACCTTGCGCTCCACCGACGTGCGGCTGCGATCGCGCAGCCAGAGCGACGCGTCGGTCCGGATGGATACCTCGAGGGGCTGCATCGGCGGATCCGATGTCTTGCCGATCTGGGGCAGCTCGATCTGGCCGGGGTTGATCAGCGGCGCCGTGATCATGAAGATCACGAGCAGCACCAGCATCACGTCGATGTACGGCACGACGTTGATCTGGTTCATGAGACGCCTGCTGCCGCGCCGTTCGATCAGCATTGATGCAGACCCCGTGAATCGTGAATCGTAAATCGTGAATCGTCATTCATCACTCATCACCCGTCACCCGTCACCCATCACCCATCACTTATCACTTATCACTTATCACTTATCACCATCTCTTAGTGGACCTGGCGCTGGAGGATGTTCGAGAACTCCTCCATGAAGGTCTCGAGGCGCGTAGCAAGCTTGTTGATGTCGCCGGCGAAACGGTTGTAGGCGATTACCGCGGGAATCGCAGCGAACAGGCCCATGGCCGTTGCGATGAGCGCCTCGGCAATCCCGGGGGCGACGTGACCCAGCGTTGCCTGCGCGACGTTGGCAAGCCCGCGGAAGGAATTCATGATCCCCCACACCGTGCCGAAGAGCCCGACGTAGGGGCTCACCGACCCGACCGATGCGAGGAACGAGAGGGACGACTCCAGCCGCTCGAGCTCGCGCTGGTAGGTGGCGCGCATCGCGCGCCGCGTGCCGTCCATCATGTGCGCCACGTCGATGCCCGGCTGCTTGCGGTACTTCATGAACTCGCGGAAACCGGCCTCGAAGATGCGCTCGAGGCTGCCTCCCGACCGGCGCGCGTTCACCGCACGCTGATAGAGCTCGTTCATTTCCGCCCCGCTCCAGAACTCCCGTTCGAAATCCCCCGCCAGCCGGCGAGCCCGCTTCAGAGTAAAGACCTTGACGAAGATGTAGTACCACGAGAATACCGACGCAAGCAGCAGCAAAAGCATGACGATCTGCACTAGCACGCTGGCGCCAGCGATCAGGCTCACGACGGACATGTCATGGGTAACTGATTGATTCATTTTGCATTTCCCATTTTTTTGGCGACCGGCCAGGAATTTGCGCACCAGCGCCCGGCAAATTCCTAAGGCCAGATCGCCTGCGCGAAGGGGACGGAAAGGAATTGAACAGAATCCAAGCTGGCGCCGCGCCCGTCTCCAACGATGGATCAGGAAGGGTTATACGGTCCAGTTTCATCCCAAGTCTTCAGGCGATCTTCCATTAGGAGCCTGTCGGGCCGCGAGGGCCGACAGGCTCCTCGGCATTCTAACGGGCTTGAACGTCGCTGTGTTGACGCAGGCGAGCCTGACGCTCGCGGCGACGAGCTCCTCGTCGCCGCGCACGATGCGCTGCAAGAGGACGACCCGGCTCGCGCCGACCTCGGCCGGCTCGACTGTCACCGCGAGCAGGTCGTCGAAGCGCGCGGGCCGTCGATACTCGATCGAGAGCGCGGTCACGACGAACACCACCCCATGCTCGCGCGCGAGCGCGGTCTGCTCGAAGCCCCGGGCGCGCAGCCATTCTGTGCGCGCGCGCTCCAGAAAACGCAGGTAATTCGCGTAATAGACGCCGCCACCGCTGTCCGTGTCCTCATAATAGACGCGGACGGGCCACACAAACGTTCCGAGTTCCGGGTTCCGTGTTCGGGGTTCCAAGTTCCGTGTTCCGTGTTCGGAGTTCCGTGCTTGGGATTCCGGGCTCCGGACTGCGTTTTCCGATTTCCCCTGTCCTTGCGCTGGGTGCCCACCACTCATCTTTGAACGCGAACGGAAAGCCATTGGGGTTAGACTCAACCTTGAACGTTGAACCTTGAACCTGGAACCTGGAACCCTGAACTAGGACTTCTCGTCCCAGAGATCCGGAGCGCCGGCACGGTTCGGCTGGGCGAGCCCCAAATGGCGGTAGGCGGACGTGGTCGCCATGCGTCCGCGGGGGGTGCGCTGCAGGTAGCCCTGCTGGATCAGGTACGGCTCGAGCACATCTTCGATGGTGTCGCGCTCTTCGCTGATCGCAGCGCAAAGATTGTCGACCCCGACCGGTCCGCCGTTGAACTTCTCGATCACGGCGAGCAACAGCTTCCGGTCCATGACGTCGAGCCCGAGCGTGTCCACGTCGAGCATCTTCAGGGCCGCGTCGGCGACTTCGCGCGTCACGTCGCCCTTCGCCTTCACTTGCGCGTAGTCGCGCACGCGCCGTAACAGCCGGTTGGCCACCCGGGGCGTCCCGCGGGAGCGGCCGGAGATCTCCCGCGCCCCTTCGGCGTGGACCTCGATGCCGAGCACCTCCGCCGAGCGCTGCACGATGCGCTGCAGTTCCTCGAACGTGTAGAACTCGAGGCGCGCCACGATTCCGAAGCGGTCGCGCAGGGGATTCGTCAGCATTCCCGCCCGCGTCGTCGCCCCGACCAGCGTGAACGGGGGCAGGTCGAGCTTGACCGAGCGCGCTGCCGGCCCTTCGCCGATCATGATGTCGATCTGGTAGTCCTCGAGCGCCGGATAGAGAATCTCCTCGACCACCGGCGACAGACGGTGAATTTCATCGATGAAGAGCACGTCGTTCGGCTCGAGATTGGTCAGGATCGCCGCAAGATCGCCCGGGCGCTCGAGCACCGGGCCGGAGGTGTGACGGAGATTCACGCCCATCTCGCGCGCGATGATATGGGCAAGCGTGGTCTTCCCAAGGCCCGGGGGCCCGAACAGCAGCACGTGATCGAGCGCCTCGCGCCGACCACGCGCGGCCTCGATGAACACCGAGAGCTGCCCGCGGATTTTTTCCTGGCCGACGTATTCCTCGAGTAACTTCGGGCGCAGGGTGCGCTCGACTGCCTCCTCCTGCGGCGAAGCAGGCGCGGCGGAAATGAGCCGGTCCGTTTCGATCATTCAAAACCCGCGACGGGTGACGGGTGACAGGTGACGGGTTCCATGATCAGCGGTTGTCTCATCATGCGTCACTCGTCACTCATCACCCGTCACTGTTTCGAGAGAAGCTTCAGCGCTTGCCTGATGCCATCGGCAACCGCGATGCCGGCCGGGAGCTGCTTGATCGCCCATCCAGCCTCGCGTTCATTATAGCCGAGGGCCAGCAGTGCATTCGCGATGTCGCCCGGTCGCGCATCGCTGCTCGCAGCGGCTGCGAGCGACACCCCATCGAGCTTGTCGCGCAGCTCAAGCAGCAGCCGCTCCGCGGTCTTCTTGCCGATGCCGGGAATCGTGGTGAGCCGCCCCCCGTCGTGCGAGCTCACGGCCTCACGCAGATCGGCAACACTCAGGCCAGACAGCACCGCAAGCGCGGTGCGTGCCCCCACGCCGCTGATCTTGAGCAGCTGGCGGAAGGCGCCACGCTCGGGTTCCGTGGCAAAGCCGAACAGCTGGTGGGCGTCCTCGCGCACCAGCAGGTGGGTATAGAGGGTGACGTCGGCGCCGTTTGCCGGCAACTGATAGAAGGTGCTCATCGGAACGTCGAGCTCATAGCCGATCCCGTTCACATTCACGATGATCTGCGGCGGATGCTTCTCCTCCAGCTTGCCGTGGATGCGCCCGATCATTCAAAACCCCTATCAGCCGCAGACAAACGCAGATAAACGCCGATGAAATTCAACAGAGACGAGGAATAGACAGGATTCACAAGAATTACAGGATTACAGTAAAAACCAAAACGTTCTTTTGTTTGAATCTTGTTAATCCTGTTAATCCTGTCCATTCTGATCTTGATCTTATCTGTGTCTATCTGCGGTTTCATTTAGACAAGGCGGCCGCGCTTCATGCGGTAGCCGGCCGTGGCAAGCTTGCCCAGTCCCTGACCGCCGTGAGCGTGGCAGATCGCACAGGCGAGCGCATCGGCCGCGTCCGGGCTCGGGTCGCCGCCCAGATCCAGCAGGCGCCGCACCATCGCCTGCACCTGTTCCTTGCGTGCGTGACCGTTGCCCACGACCGCCTGTTTGACCTGCAGCGCAGTGTACTCTGCCACCGGCAGGCCATGCAGCACCGCGGCGCAGACCGCAGTGCCCCGCGCCTGACCAAGCAGCAGCGTGCTTTTCGCATTCACGTTCACGAAGACCTGCTCCAGCGCGACCTGCACCGGGCGGTGTGCGGTAATGACTTCGCTCAGCCCGTCGAGAATCGCCTTGAGCCGATGCGCGAGTTCGCCAGCCGGGGTCCGGATGCGCCCACTCGCGATGTATGCAAGTTTGCTGCCGTTCTTGTCGAGAACGCCATAGCCGGTGATGGTGAGTCCCGGATCGATGCCCAGGATTCGCACGTTCGAATTCTGTGAGGCTTGAGGATTGAGGGTCGAGGATCGAGACGAATTCCCTTTCCCTCTCTCTGGCAAAGAGAGCCCGTAGAAGCGGGAGGATCTGCGCGCCACCCCTACCTCTTGACCATTGCGTATTGGTCCTCGTTCATTTTGACGGCAGTGCGTTACGGCGTTTCAAGCACTGCCGTTGTGTAGACATCCTGAACGTCATCGATCCCCTCGAGCGCATCGAGCAGCTTCTGCATGCGCGCCGCATCGTCGCCCTTCATGACGTTCTCCGTTGTGGGCTTGAACGTGACCTCGGCGAGTTCTGGCTTGAATCCGGCCCGCTCCAGCGCCGCGCGCACCGCGACGAAGTCGTTGGGCGCGGTGGCGACTTCGATGCTGCTATCGTCATTGGTCACGACATCCTCGGCCCCGGCCTCGATTGCCGCCTCCATGAGCTTTGCCTCGTCGGTGCCGGGCGCGTAGACCAACTGTCCGCAGTGCTTGAACAGGAATGCGACCGAGCCCTCGCCGCCGAGATTGCCACCGCTCTTGGTGAATGCATGGCGGACGTCGGCCACGGTTCGCGTACGGTTATCGGTCATGCAGTCCACCATGACCGCCGCGCCGCCGACCCCATAGCCCTCGTAGCGAATTTCCTCGTAATTGACGCCATCCAGGCCCCCGGTGCCGCGTTTGATCGCGCGCTCGACGTTTTCTTTGGGCATGTTGTTGTCGAACGCCTTGTCCATCACGAGCCGCAGGCGCGGATTGGCGTTGGGATCGCCTCCACCCAGCCGGGCCGCGACAGTGATCTCCTTGATCAATCGGGTAAAAATTTTCCCGCGCTTCGCGTCCTGCCGGTTCTTGCGATGCTGGATATTCGCCCACTTGCTGTGACCTGCCATGCCGATGCCCCTGCCGACCGCATAACTCGCTAAAATGGCGGAAATTTTAACATGCGTGATGCCATGCCAGAATCGCTCCTTGTTGCAAAGTCCGATGCCGAGCACTACCTGCTGCCGTCCCTTGCGAATCGTCATGGGTTGATCGCCGGCGCCACGGGCACGGGCAAGACCGTTACCCTGCAGCGACTCGCGGAGGGTTTCAGCCGCATCGGGGTGCCGGTTTTCATGGCCGATGTCAAAGGCGACCTGGCGGGGTTGTCGCGCCCCGGCGAGTTGAAGGGCAAAGTTAAGGAACGCCTCGAAAAGCTCAAAATCACGGATGCCCCGTTCGAGGCATGCCCCGTCGTGTTCTGGGATCCGTTCGGAGAACAGGGCCACCCCGTGCGCACCACGATCTCGGAGATGGGCCCGCTGCTGCTTACGCGCATGCTGGGGTTGAACGATACCCAGGCCGGCGTGTTAACGCTCACCTTCAAGATCGCCGACGACAACGGTCTGCTGCTGCTCGACCTTAAAGACCTGCGCGCGACGCTGCAGCACGTCGGGGAAAACGCGAAGGCCTTCAAGACTCAGTATGGGAACATATCAGCCGCATCGATCGGCGCCATACAGCGCGGGTTGCTCGCGATCGAGAGCGAGGGCGCCGACCGGTTTTTCGGCGAGCCTGCGCTCAACATCGCCGACCTCATGCAGACCGATGCGAAGGGGCGCGGCGTCGTGAACATTCTTGCCGCCGACAAGCTAATGAGCGCGCCGAAGCTCTACTCGACGCTGCTGCTCTGGCTGCTGTCGGAGCTGTTCGAGGAGTTGCCAGAGGTCGGGGACCCTCCGAAGCCGAAGCTCGTGTTTTTCTTCGACGAAGCGCATCTGCTGTTCGACGACGCACCACAGGCGCTCCTCCAAAAAATCGAGCAGGTGGTGCGATTGGTCCGCTCCAAGGGCATCGGCGTGTATTTCGTAACCCAGAATCCGCTCGACATTCCCGATACGGTCCTTGGGCAACTCGGCAACCGGGTGCAGCACGCGTTGCGCGCGTTTACCCCCCGCGACCAGAAAGCGGTGAAAGCCGCCGCGACGACGCTCCGCGCGAACCCGAAGCTCGATGTCGAGGCCACCATCACCGCGCTCGGCGTGGGCGAGGCGCTGGTCTCGTTCCTCGACGAGAAGGGCCGGCCGACGGTGGTCGAGCATGCCTTCGTGCTGCCGCCCGGCACGCGCATCGGCACGGTTTCCAAGGACGAGCGCGCGGAAACGCTCAAGTCCTCCGGCCTGGGCGGCGTGTACGACAAGGTCGAGGACCGCGAGTCGGCCCACGAGAAGCTCACGCAAAGGGTGGCCGAGCGTGTCGCGGATGCCCCCGAAACAGCCGCAGGCGCTAAACCGGAAGCCTCGGGGGGGCTGTTCGCTGCGCTGGGCGACATGCTCGGCGGCTCGACGGGACCGCGCGGCGGCCGGCGCCAAGGCGCGGTCGAGGCGGCTACGAAAAGCGCGGCGCGGGCGATCGGGAGTCAAATCGGGCGCCAAATCGTCCGGGGAGTGTTGGGCTCCCTGCTTGGCGGCCGGCGGCGGTGAGCCGTCCGGAGGCGGCACGCAGTTACCTCGTTGCGGGCGTCCTGCTGGCAATCGGCGGCGTCGTTTTCTTTTCCCTGCGCCCGGTCATCATCAAGCTGGCCTATGCCTACGTCGTCGACCCGGTGACGCTGCTCGCGTTGCGCATGGTCTTCTCGATGCCGTTCTTCATCGCGGCGGCGCTATGGGCGCGAGGCGGCTCGGCGCAGCGCCCGCTAGCCCGACGCGATCTGGCCGCGATCGCCGGCCTCGGGCTGCTCAGCTATTACGGAGCAAGTTTCCTCGATTTCCTCGGCTTGCAATACATCACCGCGGGCCTCGGCCGTTTGCTGCAGTTCATCTACCCGACGGTGGTGGTGGTGCTCTCGGCGCTGTTTCTTGGAAAGCGCCCGACGGTCCGCGATATCGTCGCCCTGGTTCTTACGTATTCTGGCCTGCTGCTGGTCTTCTGGCACGCGCTCGGCGGCGAACAGCACAACCTCTGGCTGGGCGCAGGACTCGTGTTTACTAGCGCCACTTTCTATGCGGTTTACCTCGTCGCGGGAAGCGAAGTGATCGCCCGAGTCGGCTCGGTGCGCTTCACCGCCAATGCCATGATGGTGGCGAGCGTGGCTTGCATCGCGCAATTCTTCGTGCTACGGCCGCTCTCCGCCCTTAACCTGCCGCTCGAAGTGTACGGTCTGGCGATTGCGATGGCGCTCGCCAGCACGGTCATTCCCGGCTTCATGGTGGCCGAAGCGCTGCGGCGAATCGGCGCCAACAAGGTTGCCATCATCGGTGCGCTGGGTCCCGTGACCGCGATTGCGCTGGGCTATCTGGGTCTCGACGAGATCATGACGCCGCTGCAGATTCTCGGTTCGGGTTTCGTGCTGGTCGGCGTGGTGGTGATCAGCCTCAAGCCCACGGGGCGCACGGGCTGACCCATGATGGATGATGGGGGCTCCTCATGTGGACCGGAGAGGGGAGTTGGTGATGGAACATGGTGATGGAAACTGGTGATGAGTGGAATAAAACGGTCTTTCATCACCATTTTTCATCACCAATAATCATCACCATTCTTCATCACTTGTTGCCGAAGGGATGAAGGATCGGAGGCCCCGCCCGGATTGCACGAGAACGGCGCCGGTCGGCGCCACGCGGAGAAACGGTGGTCTACCGGCGAAACAACCCGGCCGGGATCAATGAATCCGTGGCCGTCGCGCCTGCGCACCACCGTGAGAACTTCTGGCCCGGCGGCAGCCTCTCCGCGCAACGCAGCATGGAGAACAATTGCGTCTGCCGGTACTTGCGCGCGAGTTCGAAAGCCGTGTTCCCGGCTTCTACCCTCAGCCGCGCGTTCGCGCCGGCTTTCAGCAGGAGGCGCGCCGCGTCCTCGTGGCCCATCATCGTCGCCATCATCAGTGGCGTCGGCAGGTAGGTGACGCCATCCTCAACGTAGCCGTCGACCCGGGCGCCGCGCGCCAGCAGAAAGCGAATGGTGCGGTCGCGCCCTTGGTAGGCGGCGTACGACAAAGGCGTGTAGGCATCCCGGGAGGCTTCCAGGCTGGCGCCCGCATCGACCAGTATCCGCGCCGCCGCTTCGTGCAGCTCGTAGGACGCGCCCTGGCCTTCCAGGTCGCTCATGAAAAAGCACGCCAGCATCAACGCGGTCTCATCGTAAGGGGAGCGGGCATTCAGGTTGGCGCCTGCCCCAATCAGATACTGGAGCACAGCCACGGAACCGGCTCGCGCGGCGAGCGTGATCAGTGGCGCGCCTGCGCCGTAGCCCGGGGCCGAAATACGCTGGTTGGGATTAACAGCGCCTGAACTGACTGCGGCCCGGATGTAACCTACGTCGTCCACCGTGATCGCGCTGTAAAGGCCGTCATTATCGACCGAACGCGAATCGACGGTCGTCGCGCAACCCGACACCAGGGAAACGGCCAGAATCCAGCCGCAAAGCGTGTTGCGCAATGTCATCCTGTTTTGCATTTCCCGAGTCGCCTCTGCCATCTCGCCACGGCCCTTGCATGCTGATCCAGCGGCGCATTCCCATTCCAGCCGCCGGGGCACTTTTCGCCGCTTAGTATAACGAACGGTGCCGCGCAATGCACGAGCCCGGGCTGGCACAAACGGCCCGGCGCGCCAGAGTTCACGGGCCGTCAAACGTTAAACCGGAAAAAAACGACGTCTCCATCCCTGACCACGTAATCCTTACCCTCTACGCGCATCTTGCCGGCCTCTTTCGCACCCTGCTCGCCGCCGCAAGCGACGAACTCGTCGTAAGCGATGACCTCGGCGCGAATGAAGCCGCGCTCGAAGTCCGTATGGATCGCACCCGCGGCGCGCGGCGCGGTGTCGCCGCGGTGTATGGTCCAGGCACGCACTTCCTTGGGGCCGGCCGTGAAGTAGGTCTGAAGCCCGAGAAGTTCATAGGCGGCGCGCACCAGGCGGTTCAGCCCCGGCTCGTCGAGCCCGAGGTCCGCCAGGAACGCCGCGCGGTCCTCGTCACTCATGTCGGCGATCTCGGCTTCAAGCTTGGCGCAGATCGCTACGACCGGCGCGTGCTCACCGGCCGCATGCACCTTGACGCAGTCGAGCAGAGGATTGTTCCCGAAACCTTGCTCGTCCACATTGGCCACATAGATTGCCGGCTTGTCGGTAAGCAGGCACAACGGCTTCAGCAGCTGCCGCTCCTCGTGTTCGAGCGGCAGTGCCCGCACCGGCTTGCCTTGGTCGAGCTGCGCGCGCGCGCGATCGAGCACGGCCTCGAGCTTTGCTGCTTCCTTGTCACCGGAACGCGTCTTGGGCGCTACGCGCGCCAGCGTGCGTTCTAGTGTCGCGAGATCTGCGAGCGCGAGTTCGGTCTGGATCGTCTCGATGTCGCCAACCGGGCCCACCGCACCGGTCACGTGGACGACGTTTTCATCCGCGAAGCAGCGCACGATGTTGATGATGCCGTCGGTTTCGCGGATGTGCGCCAGAAACTGGTTTCCCAGGCCCTCGCCCTGCGACGCGCCGGCGACAAGTCCGGCGATATCGACAAACTCCACCACCGCGGGCGTCACCTTTTCCGGGCGGGCAATATTGGCGATGCGCACAAGGCGCGCATCAGGCACCGGCACCACGCCGACGTTGGGCTCGATGGTGCAGAAAGGGTAGTTTTCCGCCGGAATCGCCGCTTTGGTGAGGGCGTTGAACAACGTGGACTTGCCAACGTTGGGCAGGCCCACAATGCCGCATTTCAGGCTCATTTCTTGCGCTTCGGGTCCGTGTCAGGCAGGAATTTCTTGAGAAACGCGCCGAGGGCGCCTTTCTTCTCGGCGGCCGTCGCCGGCTCTTTCTTCAGGGCGCCCGCATCCTCCGCGTCGACCGCGGTCTGCGCGGGCTTCCCGGACTCGGCGGCCTTTGCTTTCTCCGGCTGCTCCGTCCTGCCCGTTTTCCCCGGTGGGGGCGGCGGCGTCTTCGTATCCGCCTGCTCCGGGGTGGTCCGCTCGCCCGCGTCTTGCGGCCGCGCGGCGGCCGCCTTTTCATCCGTGTGCAGCTTCAGCATTGCCCCCTGCATGTCGCCACCGAGCAGGAGCGGCAGCACGTCGAGCGCGCGGTCGATCGCGGCGTCGATGGCGGCGCGCTCCTCCTGCGCCGGCTTGTGCAGCACGAAGTCGGTGACGGCGCGCCGCTCGTCGGGATGCCCGATGCCGATGCGTAACCGCCAGTAATCGTGCGAGCCCAGCCGGCCGGAAATGTCCTTGAGGCCGTTGTGTCCGGCGATGCCGCCGCCCTGCTTGACCTTGACCACCCCCGGGGGGAAATCGAGCTCGTCGTGTACGACAAGGACGTCCGCGGGCGCGATCTTGAAGAAGCTCGCCATCATCTGCACCGGCCGGCCGCTCGAGTTCATGTAGCTCTGCGGCAGAACCAGCCAGACGCCGCTTGGCTCGTGCCGCCCGACGAGGGCCTGGAACCTGGCGTCCTTGCGCAGCACCGTGCCGGACCGCGCGGCAAAATGCTCGACGAACCAGAAACCGGCGTTGTGCCGCGTGGCTTCGTATTTCTGCCCGGGATTGCCGAGGCCGACGATCAGCTTCATGGGAGACGGTGATGGGTGATCGGTGATGGGTGACGCGTGATTGTCATAGCTAAGGCACCGTCAACTTTGCACTTTGCACTTTGCACTTTGCACTTTGCACCCAACACTACCGCAAAAAAGCCCGCCACGTCGACCAAACATGGCGGGCCCACGACCAGAAACGACGCAGCGACTATTCCTTCTCTTTCTTGGTGGGCTCCTTCTTCTCGCCGGCTGGCTCCTTTTTCCCGTCCTCGGCTGACGCTGCCTCGGCCTCTTCGCCCTCGGCCGGCACCTCGCCGATGATCTCCGTGACCGGCGCAGCCACTTCCTCTTCGATGACGATTTCCCTCGGCACATGCACTGAGACGACCGCCGGATTGTCCTGCTTCAGCTTGGATAACGGCTCGACGCCCTTCGGCATCACGAGATCGTTGACGTGCAGGAGCTGATTGAGCTCCAGATCCTTGAGATCCACTTCGACGTATTCCGGCAGATCATCGGGCAGACATTGGATACCGATGTCGTTCAGCGAGTGCTGAACGACGCCGCCGCCGGTCTTCACGCCCACGCAGATGTCGGCGTTCGTAAAGTGCAGCGGCACCCGCATGTGAATCTTCCGGTTCTTGTCCACGCGCTGGAAATCCACGTGCAGCACCTGCTGCCGCCACGGATGCATCTGGTAGTCCCGCAGCAGAACCTGCTGTTTCTGCCCGTCGAGCGCGAGGTCGAGAACGGAGGCGTGGAACGTTTCCCGCTTAAGGTGCTGCAGCAACTCCTTCTGGTCGAACTCGACGTTCTCCGCCGGTTTGTCGGCACCGTAAAGGATGCCCGGCACCCGCCCCTTCACGCGCAGTCGACGGCTCGCATCCGATCCCTGCTGCATACGGGGGTAGGCAGTGACTTCGATTTTCATGTCATGCTCCTTAAAGATAGGACGTCCGCGACCAGATCGTCCTAGTCAAACAAGTTTTCCGCCACATTAGTCAGTTCGTTACTCAACGAACAACGAACTGACTGAGTCCTCGTTGCTGATTCGCCTCACCGTCTCCGCGAGCAAGCTCGCCACGGTGAGCACCCGGATCTTCTGGCAGCTCTTCGCATTCTCCCGCAGAGGAATCGTGTCTGTTACCACGATTTCGTCGAGCACGGACTCGCTGATGCGCTCGACAGCCTCGCCCGAGAGCACAGCGTGCGTGCAGTAGGCGAGAACCCGCTCGGCACCGTCTTTCTTGAGCGCGCTCGCCGCCTCGCACAACGTGTTGGCGGTATCCACCAGGTCATCCACGATGACGCAGGTCCTGCCATCGACCTCGCCGATGATGTTCATGACGGTCGCGACATTCGGCCGGGGCCGCCGCTTGTCGATGATGGCAAGGTCAGCCTCCAGCCGTTTCGCGAGACCCCGCGCGCGCACTACGCCGCCCACATCCGGCGACACCACAACCAGATTGCTGAAGCCGCGCTTCCACACATCGCCCAGCAGGATCGGCCCCGCATAGATGTTGTCTACCGGGATGTCGAAAAATCCCTGGATCTGCTCCGAGTGCAAATCCATGGTGAGCACCCGGTCCACGCCACCGCTAGCCATCATATTGGCAACGACCTTGGCGCTGATCGCCACGCGCGCCGAGCTCGGGCGCCGGTCCTGCCGCGCGTAGCCCATATACGGGATCGCGGCGGTAACGCGTCCCGCTGAAGCGCGCTTGAGCGCGTCCACTATCACCAGCAACTCCATCAAGTGGTCATTGGTGGGCGAGCAGATCGACTGCAGCACGAACACGTCGCGGCCGCGAACGTTCTCGAGGATCTCCACCATCACCTCGCCATCGCTGAAGCGGCCGATCTTGGCGCGGCCAAGACGGATGTGAAGATGCCCGACAACATCCTCGGCAAGCCGGGAATTGGCGTTGCCGGCAAATACCATCAAGCGATCTAAACTCACGCTTTCACCTCTGCACGCCTGCAACGTCCCGATCCGGTCGGAACCACCGCGTGGGCAGCGCTAGGCGACGCCACGTCGAACAGTTTGGCTGGGGAGGAAGGATTCGAACCTTCGCATGCCGGAATCAAAATCCGGTGCCTTAACCAGCTTGGCGACTCCCCAACAGCGCTCTATCAGGGCAGACGGTCCGCCTGAACGTCGCCCGCCCGAATCCCGTATCCGCCAAGGAAATTGACGGCCATGCCCCGGCAGATTCCTAGCGAGCCAGGTCTTGCAGCGGGTGCCGTGCCAGACCCTGCGCAATGAATCCCTGCATGCCTGCGGGCGTCCGCCCCCACACCTCGCGCGCCACGCCTTCGGTCTCGAACGCGGCGAATACACATGCCCCGCTGCCCGTCACCCATGCCGGTGCGGCCCGTCTCAGCCAATCCAGATTCTGTGCCACCTCAGGGTATTCCCGGCACACGACCGATTCCAGGTCGTTGCCCGCCAGCTCGACCGAAAAGCGTTGCATTTTAATAGGTTTTGAATCCCGTTTCAATTCGGGATGGGTGAAGATCCGGGCGGTTGGCACGGCCACCGGCGGGGTCAGGACCAGATACCAGGCGGGCGGGAGCGCCAGCGGCTGAAGGCGCTCGCCGATGCCCTCGGCCAGAGCGTTTTCCCCCCGCACGAAGAACGGCACGTCCGCTCCGAGCTCGAGCCCCAGCTCGAGCAACCGGGCACGCGTGAGCCGTGTTTCCCACAGTTGGTTCAACGCGAGCAACACGGTCGCCGCGTCCGAGCTCCCGCCCCCAAGCCCGCCGCCAAACGGCAGTCGCTTCTCGAGTGTGATATCGGCGCCCAACCGCGTGCCCGTCGCGCGCTGGAGCAAAAGCGCCGCGCGCACCGCAAGGTCGTCCGCGGCCGGAATACCGTCGATTTCATTCGCGCGCGCAATCACCGAATCGTCGCGCACCCGGAAACGTAGCGTGTCGCCGTAATCGATGAGACGCAACACCGTCTGCAGCAGGTGATAGCCGTCCGCGCGCCGGCCTACCACGCGCAACATGAGGTTGAGCTTGCCCGGCGCCGGGTAGGCGTGCGAGTCGCTCATGCCGCTAGGAGTTTGCCTCGCATTTGCGGGACAAACTCCTTAGGAAACACGATCCGTCGGAACATGGCATGGATCGGCCCCTCACAACCCAAAATTTCTCCGACTCTCATCCCCGATCGCAAGCGTACAAGGCGGGTTTCGTCAGGATTCATTTAAGGTCGGCCGACGGTTGTTATATGGATTTTGCTGGATGGAGGCCGGCAAAATCCTAGCGCCAGCCGTCGATCACCAGACGGATCACGTGCCTGCCGTCCGCCAGCTCCAGCCGGCGCGGCAGGCGGTCATTTTCGATCAAAGGGTCTGGCACCAGCGTAATGTGCCAGCCGTCCTGGGTAAGCCCGACAAGCCGCGCGCGCTCATCGCGCTCGATGTTCTGCGCCGTTGTGCCCGGTGCGGCTTCGCCCCGCACCCACCAGCCAAGGTGTGTCAGCGGCAATTCCCACCCGAGCCCCTGCCGCGTGAGGCTTTCGACGTCCGCGGCGCTGTATTGGCTGCGATCCGCACCCGTCAGCGTGGCCCCTTCGCCATCGCTGACGATGTGCGCGAGCGTCTGGCCTGCGGGTGTCATCAACCAGAGTTCGTCACGCGCCGAGAGGTGATGCCAGCGCACGTTCGAGGAGAACGCCCGGCCATCGTAGCTCACTGCAACGCGCCCGATTAGATCGAAAGGCACCGGCGTGACGGGCGCGCGGGCCGGCGGCGCAAGCGCCGCGCAACCGGCGATGAGCGTTGCCGCGACCAGCGTGGCGCAAAGCCTGAGCGAGGTCATAAGACGTGTGAACACCCCGGCAGGCGCGCAGCTCCGAGCGGCCGCCGATTTCTTGCTGTCCTCCGGGCCTCTTTAAGGAATCTGTCGTCCAAGGCCCGACAAATTCCTAGGGCAGGAAGCGCTTGACGGCTTTCTGCAGGGCCTCGTTCTTCGGGTGGTCCTTCAGCGCCCCGTCCCAGATGCGGCGAGCTTCCTCGCGCCGCCCCAGCGCCCACAGCACTTCGCCGAGGTGCGCAGCGATTTCCGCATCGGGGCGCTGCCGGTACGCCCTCTGCAAATACTCGAGGCCCTCTTCGCTACGGCCCATTCGGTAGAGCACCCAACCCATGCTGTCCATGATGAATGGGTCATCGGGCGAGAGCTTGAGCGCGGCCCGAATCAGGTCGTGCGCCTCCTCGACACGCTGGTTGCGGTCCGCGAGCGTGTAACCCAGGGCATTGTAGGCATGCGCGTGGTCGGGCTGGATCTTAATGAGCTTGCGCAGGTTGGCCTCGACGACATCGATACGATCGACCTTCTCCGCCGCCATCGCGTAGTCATACAGCAGGTCCGGTGTGTTGGGCATCTTTTCCAGCGCCCGGCCCAAGACATCGAACGCCTCCTGATAGGCGTTCGCCTCGCGCAACAGCTGCGCCTCGGCCTGCGTGAGCTGAACGCGCTCGCGATTGCTGTGCGCGGTCACCTGCTGCAGGTGCTGGCGCGCCTCAGCAAGCTTGCCTTGCTTGGCAAGGACCCCTGCATAGCGGCCCTGGGCGTTGATGTATTGTCCGCCCGGGTTGACGCTCGAGTACCACTTCAGCGCCGCGTCGAAGCGCTGGCGTTCCTCGTTCACCTGGCCAAGGTAGAGCCGCGCGGCATCGGGATCCTTGTAATCGAGCTCGAGCACCCGTTTCAACTGCGCCTCGGCCGCGTCGTAGTCTTTGGCCTGTACCGCAAGCAGCGCGACCGCCATGCTGACTTCCGCATTTTGCGGATACTCCCTTACCAGTACCTCGAATTGCTGGCGCGCCTCTGCATAACGCTTTACGTTGACCAGCAGCCGCACATAGTTAAGGCGCACGTCGCGCGCTTTGGGATACGCTTCGAGATATCCGCCGAGGTACTGAATCGCCTCGTCGTCCGAGCGGCGCTGCAGCACTTGTGCGACGAAGAGCGCAGCAATCTCCCAGTCCGGCCTGAACTTCAGCGCGGCGCGCGCTTCCTTCAGAGCCAATTGCTCGTCTTTCGCGTTCCACGCCGCTTGCGCCACGGCCAGCCGCGCCTCCGGCACGTCCGGATATTGCGCAGCGAGCCCGCGCATGAGCTGCAGCACGCCGGGCTTGTCCTTGTGGCGCGCGAGCAGAACGTTCAGCTGGAGGAAGCTCCGTCCGACGTTTTCGCGATCGGCAGCCAGCCATTCTTCGAGGTGCGGCTGCGCCTCGGCAAGCTTCGCCTGATTCACCAGCAGCGCCGCGATGATCTGGCGCGCCCGTGTCGATTTCGGGTCGACCTGCAGCCAGATGGTGGCCGCCTCAAGCGCCGCGGATTGAAAACGTGCGTTCCATGCCACCTCGGTGGCACGCTGCGCGATCCTCGGATCGCGCGTATCCCGGGCCAGTTCGAGATAGGCCGGTACCGCCACGTGCGGCTGGCCACGCTGCACGGCGATCTCCGCAAGCATTAACTTGTAAAGCAGCTCTTCATTGAGCTCGACGTCCGGAAGGGGCAACTTGCGTGCGTCGGGCTTCGCCGTCACGACCCTTGGCAGCGCCTGCGCGCCATCCGCGCCAGGCGCACCCGCCTCCTCGTGGGGCGGTTGCTGCGCGCACGCAGCCAGTGTTGCGCATAGCGACAAAGCCAGGAAGCGATAAGGGGTCATGAGACGGAGCAGCCCCGCGGCGGGGCGGTCAGTGGCAGAGCGGCGAGGCCGATTGCTTCATAAACCGTGACATATTAGGTATTTTTTGCGCGCGCCACAAGAGATACTCCCGGCGTGTATCATTGAGCGCCACGATGCCGGAACAGGATCCCGCTTACACTATTTCCGCGCGTGGATTGACCCGCAGTTTTGGCGGCCGCGTCGCGGTGAACAACATCACGCTCGAACTTCGACGTGGTGAGGTGCTCGGCTTTCTCGGGCCGAATGGGGCCGGCAAGACCACCACCATGCAGATGCTGACGGGCAATCTCGCCCCCACGCACGGCGCGGTCAGCATCTGCGGCATCGACCTGCTCGAGAAGCCGACCGCCGCCAAGGCGCGTTTCGGCTACCTGCCCGAGGTGCCGCCGTTATATCGGGAATTGACGGTGGACGAGTATCTCCGGCTGGCCGCCCGGCTCCATCGCGTGCCGCGCGCAATGTTGAGTGACGCGGTTGCCCGGGCGCGGCAACGCTGCGGGCTGGCCAAAGTCGGCGCCAAGCTGATCGGCACGCTGTCCAAGGGCTACCAGCAGCGCGTCGGCATCGCGCAGGCGATCGTGCACGCCCCGGACGTCGTGATCCTCGATGAGCCCACCGTTGGCCTTGATCCGAACCAGATCCGTGAAATCCGGGCTCTGATCCGCGAGCTCGGCGGCCGCCACAGCGTGATCCTCTCCACCCATATTCTGCCGGAGGTGGAAATGCTCTGCGACCGGGTCCAGATCATGCACCACGGCAACATCGTTTACAGTGACACCATCGCCGCGCTCAAGCAGCACGAGCGTGGCGCCACGATCGTGCTTGGACTGCGGCGTCCGCCCGCGCTCGTGGAGCTCGCGACCGTGCCGGGCGTCACCGCCGTCGAGCGGGAAGAGGAGACCCTCTTCCGGATCCAGTTCTCCCCGGGCGACGATCCGACCGATCAGCTGGTGAGCCACGCCGCCACCAGCGACTGGCAGCTCTATCGCATCGCGCCAGCGCAAAACAGCCTGGAGGAAGTTTTCGTGAACCTGACCCGCCGCGAAGATGATGCGTAATTATCACCGCAAAGGCGCAAAGACGCAGGGGACTCGCAAAGAGAATCTATACCTAGCATTCTTCACGTTCCCTTTGCGCCTTCGCGTCTTTGCGGTAGGGAGTTTTTGAATGATTCTTACGATTGCGGGGAAAGAGCTCCGGTCGCTGTTCGCCTCGCCGCTGGCGTGGGTCGTGCTCACCGTCACGCAAATCATGGTCGGCTATGTTTTCCTGCGCCGGCTCGACGATTTCCTGCAACTGCAGTCACAGCTCGCGCGGCTCGCGAGCCCGCCGGGCGCGACCGAGCTCGTGGCAGCGCCGGTGTTCGGCACCGCTGCGGGCGTGTTGCTGTTCTCAGTGCCCCTCCTCGCCATGCGCCTCATCGCGGAAGAACGCCGCAACCAGACCATGGTGCTGATCGTTTCGGCACCGGTTTCCATGACCCAGATCGTGCTTGGCAAATTTCTCGGCCTGTTCGTATTTCTGCTGCTGATCGTCGCGCTCACGGCGCTCATGCCGTTGTCGCTCGCCGCGGCGACGAGCATCGACTATGGCCTGCTCGCGGGGCTCGTCGCCGGTCTCGCGCTGCTGGCAGCGAGCTTCGCCGCCGTAAGCCTGTTCATCTCGTGCTTGACGGTGCACCCCGTTGCCGCCGCCGTGGGCTCCTTTGCGGCGCTGCTGGTGATGATGCTGGCGGGCGAGGCTGCGGGTGAGGGCCTGCGCACGCGCGGCTGGTTGCTGGCCGCCAGCCTCGCCCAGGTGCTGTCCCCCATCAAGAACTTCGAACCTTTCGCCAAAGGCGTGCTCGACACCTACGCAGTCGCCTGCTCGCTCCTCGTGGTCGTGTTTTTCCTGGCGCTGGCAGCGCGCCAGCTCGATGCGCAGCGCCTGAGAGGGTAAATGAGCTTTCCGCGCGGGCGCCGTTTGCAGCTGTTCGTCCACGACGGCTTGTTCGCGGTGCTGCTGGTCGCGCTCGTGACGCTCCTCGCCTACCTGGCGCACGAGCACCGCGTCGAGCGTGATCTGACGCAGGCTGGTCGCAATACGCTTTCGGCCACCACCCTGGATGTGCTGGGGCGGCTCGACGCGCCGGTCCGGATTACCGCGTACGCGATGGCCAAGGACACGCGTGGCGACAATGTGCATCGTCGGATCGAGAATTTCCTGCGTCCGTATCAGCGCATCGTGCCCAGTCTGTCGCTAACGCTTGTGGACCCGCGCGAACGTCCCAAGGCCGCGGCGGCCGCCGGCGTGCGTGCGCCGGTCGAGCTCGTGGTGGAATACAAGCGGCGCACCGAGCACCTTACCGAGTTCACCGAGCAGGCGTTCGTCAATCTGCTGATGCGGCTGGCGCGGGGCGCGGAACGGCTGGTGCTCTGGCTCGATGGGCATGGCGAGCGCAAGTTGATTGGCGTTGCCAACCACGATCTGGGCGATTTCGGCCGCCAGCTCGTGCAGAAGGGATTCCGCGTCAACAGCGTCAACCTTGCCACGGCGCAAGAGATGCCGGCCAACGCGGCGCTGCTGCTGATCGCGAGTCCGCAGACGGGGGTAACGGCGGCAGAGGTGCAGAAGATAAGGCGGTACCTGGCGGACGGCGGCAACCTGCTCTGGCTCATCGATCCCGAGCCATTGCGCGGATTTCAACCCGTTGCGGAGGAGCTCGGCCTCGTGCTCATGCCAGGTGTCGTGGTCGACCCCCGGGCGACGGAGGATTTCGGGGCGTCGCCCGCATTCGCGGTCGGAACCACCGCCGGCTACAGTCCGCACGCGGTCACCGCGACCCTCAATCTCAACACGCTGTTCCCGTATTCGCGAGAGATCGGGACCATCGAGAGCGACGAATGGCGCGCCACTCCGTTGGTGGAGGTGGCCCCGCGCGGCTGGGTCGAGACCGGCAGCGTCGACGGCGCCCTGGCCTTCGACAACAACCGCGACATCCCCGGTCCGGTAACGATTGCTGTCGCGCTCGAACGCACGGTCAACGATAAAGCGCAGCGGATTGCGGTGTTCGGAAATGCGAGTTTCCTGTCGAACACCTACGTCGGCAACGGCGGCAACCTCGATCTCGGCGTCAACCTCGCCAACTGGCTCGTGGGCGACGATGACCTCATCACGATCCAGCCGCGAGCGAGCGCCGACAGCCGGCTGGAGATGGGCCAGTTCGCACTCTACCTCATTGCCTTCAGCTTCCTCTTCGTCCTGCCCTTCGCCTTCGTGATCACGGGTGCGGTGATCTGGTGGCGCCGGCGCAAAAGATGAAACAGTCGTTCTGGTTGAACATGGCGCTGCTCCTCGGGGTGGCCATCGTTGGGGCATTCGTGTACCTGCGGCCCCCAGCCGACGCGCCGGGAGAGCACGCCGTGTCCACGCTCACGCCTGCGGCTGCGATGGCGGTGCGCATCGAGCGGCCCGGCGTGGCGACGATCGTGCTCGACAAGAAACAGGGCACCTGGTTCCTCGTTGCCCCATTTGCCGCTCGCGCCGACGAGTTCATGGTGCAGCGCCTGCTCGCGGTCCTGCAGGCACGGACCGCCCATCGGTTTTCGGCGAAGGACCTCGCCCGCTTCAATCTGGAGCGGCCGCAAGCCCGTCTCATCATCGACAGCCAGCCCTTCGACTTCGGCCTTGTCAACGAACTCTCGCACGAACAGTACGTGCTTACCGGCGACGCGGTCTACGCACTTTCGACGCGCTATGGGCTGGCCCTGCCGACCCGGCCCGAGGCGCTGGCGAGCCGGCGCCTGCTCGCCCCGGGCGAAGCGCCGGTCCGCATCGTGCCGCCCGGGTTCACCGTGACGAACGTGCAGGGCCGCTGGGTCCTGGACCCAGCGCCCCAGGACTGGAGCCAGGACGAGATCAACCGCTGGGTGGACGAATGGCGCCTTGCCTCGGCGCTGCGCATCGAGCCGCACCAGCAAGGCGAACCACAGAACGCCGTGCGGCTGGAGCTTCAGAATGGTCAAACGCTGGTGGTGGGCATCCTCAGCCGCAAGCCGGAGCTCGTCCTGCTGCGGTCGGACCAGCGCCTGCAGTACCACTTCGTCGCCGAAGTCGGAAAGCGCCTGCTCTCCCCGCCCGGAGCCGCCCGCAATGAGCGGGTGGACGAGAAGTGATATGCCGGAACTGCCTGAAGTCGAGACGACGCGCCGCGGGCTCGAGCCGCTGCTGGTCGGTCAGCGCATCCGGACAGCAGTCGTTCGCAACCACGCCCTTCGTTTCCGCGTCCCGCGGCGGTTGCCCCGACTCGTGACCGGCACCACCGTCCGGGCGCTCAACCGGCGGGGCAAGTATCTGCTCGTCGATTGCGGCAGCGGAACGCTGATCCTGCACCTGGGCATGTCAGGCCGCCTGTTGATCGTGGACACAGCCGCGCCGGTCATGGCGCATGACCATTTCGACCTGGTCCTGGAAAATGACACGGTGGTCCGGCTGCGCGACCCGCGCCGCTTCGGGCTCGTTTTGTGGCAACCGGGGAACCCGTTGACGCACGCCCTGCTCGCCCGCATCGGACCCGAGCCCTTGTCGCCGGAATTCAATGGCGCATGGCTGCATCGCGTCACACGTAGCCGCGGTGCAGCCATTAAACCTGTCCTCATGGACGGACATGTCGTTGCCGGCGTAGGAAACATTTACGCCAACGAGGCGCTGTTCCGCGCGCGAATCCACCCGGGCACCCGGGCCCGCCGGCTCAGCGCGTCACGTTGCGCGCTGCTCGCGGTGAAAATCCGTGAGACGCTCGAACTCGCCCTGCAGGCGGGAGGCAGCTCGTTGCGCGATTACGTCGCGAGCGACGGGCGGGCCGGCTACTTCCAGGACCAGTTCCTGGTCTACGGCCGGGCCGGTGAACCGTGTTTTGGCTGCGGCACGACCATTAGACAGACCCGCCAGGGACAACGGTCGACTTTCTTCTGCCCCAGATGTCAGCGAAGCTGACATCTGTAAGAACGCGTGACTCGTGACGAGAAACGCGGGAATCCCTAGTCGCGCGACCGCCCTAACGTCACGGGTCACGCTTTCTCGGTCGTCAGTCTGAGAAACTTCGCGTAAAGCTCATCTTTCGTCTCCACGAAGTTCGGATCGAGGGGAATGCAGTCCACCGGACAGACCTTCTGGCATTGGGGCACGTCGAAGTGGCCGACGCATTCCGTACACTTTGCCGGGTCAATGACGTAGATCTCCACGCCCTGCGAGATGGCCTCGTTCGGGCACTCAGGCTCGCAGACGTCGCAGTTGATGCACTCGTCGGTGATGATCAGCGCCATGCGCGCCCCACCTAGCTGGAAGCCCCGTAAAAAAACAAGAAATGGACAGGATTTACAGGATTAACAAGATTAAATCGCCTTCAAGCATGTAAATCCTGTTAATCCTGTCTATTCTGCTCTTTGGTTCTCGGTTTTTAGCGCACGCGCTTTCGTTAATTCCCGCTGAGCTGCTTGATCTTGATCGCCAGCCGCCGCGCGACAATCGGGGGAACGAACTTGCTCACGTCGCCGCCGAGTACGGAGATCTCCCTTACGATGGTCGCGGAAATGAACATGTACTGCTCGCCCGGCGTCAGGAAAAAGGTTTCGACACCGGGATAAAGGCCGCGGTTCATGCCCGCGAGCTGGAACTCGTACTCGAAATCGGACACGGCGCGCAGGCCACGGATCACCACCCGCGCCTTGTGTTCCTGCACAAATTTCATGAGCAGGCCGGAGAAGCCGATCACCTCAACGTTGGCGACGTCCTTCAGGACCTCGCGCGCCATTTCGACGCGCTCGTCGCGGGTGAAAAGCGGCCGTTTCGCGGAGCTATCCGCCACCGCGACGATCAGCCGGTCGAACACGTTCGAGGCACGTCGGATCAGGTCTTCGTGCCCGAGCGTGATCGGGTCGAAGCTGCCGGGATAGACCACTGTGTGGTTCATGGTTGGACCCGTTTCATCAGTTGATATTGGACCCGGCCCGCCCGGCCATGCCTCCAGGTCTCCCAGCCCTCGGGCGCACCCGCGCGCGCCGCGCTTTCGCAATAGACGAGCGCCTCTGGCGCCAGGTGCCGCGGCAGAAGGGCCCACAACCGCGGCAAGTAATCGGCTTTGAACGGGGGATCGAGAAAGACCACGTCATAAAGAGCCGCGTCGGCCCGCAGGAATTCTAGCGCATCCGCTCTCTCGAGTTCCACTGCGTCGGCAGCGAGCGCCGCGCGGCTCGCCTGCAGTGCGCGGAAGGTCGTTGCGTCGCGCTCGACCATCACGACACGCTTCGCCCCGCGCGAAGCCGCCTCGAACCCGAGCGCCCCGCTGCCGGCAAAGAGATCGAGGCAGGCCCGGCCCGTCAGATCCTGCCCCAGCCAGTTGAAAAGCGTCTCTCGCACGCGGTCGGGCGTGGGACGCAGATCTTCGAGTGAGGGAAAAACGATCCAGCGGCTGCCCCACGCTCCGCCGACGATGCGGACCCGGTTCCTCATCGGCAGGACGCCGCGGCCGGCTCAGCGCGCGGCAACTGCCGCCGGCTCAGGACCGACGACGACGGTCACCATCCGCTCGGGATCGACGCGCCGCGCGAAGGCGTCCTTGATGTCGGCGATCGTCACGCGCCCGACGTTGTCGGCAAAGTCCTCGAGATAACTGAGCGGCAGCCGGTAGAATCCGATCAGCGCCAGATACCCGTGGATCTTGCGGTTGCTGTCGATGCGCAGCGGAAAGCTGCCGATGATGTTGCGCTTGGTCGCACTCAACTCGTCCTCGGTCGGACCGTTCGTCACGAACTCGCGTAGCGTGGAATCCACGACGCGCAGCGCTTCGCCCGCTTGCTCCCGCTGCGTCTGCATGCCGATCACGAACGGGCCCGCGCGCTTGAGCGGCGAGAAGTAGCTGTACGCCGAGTAAGCAAGGCCGCGCTTCTGGCGCACCTCCTCGATGATGCGCGAGACGAAGCCGCCGCCGCCGAGCACGTGGTTGCCCACGAACAAGGGAAAGTAGTCGGGATCGCCGCGCCTGATTGCCGGCGCGCCGATCAGGATATGCGCCTGCGACGCCGGGTGCGCGATGAACCGTCTCACGCCGGTATCGAGCCTCGAGACAGGCGGCAGCGGTGGCTCCAATCCATTGCCCTGCGGCAGGTCGCGCGTGACTTCTTCGGCGATTGCCTCGGCCTCACCGCGCGTGATGTCTCCCATCAGCGCAACGACGGCATATCGCCGGTCATAGTGGCGCTGGTAGAAGCTCACGAGATCGTCCCGCGTCAGCTTCTCGACGGTTGCCACTTCGCCTCTCGAGCGCAGGGCATACGGATGGTTGCGATAGACCAGCCGGTAAAAATTGACCGCCACAATCGTACTCGGCTTGGTGTCCGCCTCCTTGAGCGCGCCGATCAGCCGCACCTTCTCGCGCTCGATCACGTCTTGCGGAAACGACGGATTGCGCAAAATGCGCGCGAACGTGTCGAGCGCCTGGCGCCGCTCCCTGGCGCTGGAAAGCGTACGCAGCGACAGCCCCGCGCGGTCGGTCTCCGAACTGGCGCCCAGCTGTGCCCCGATGTCGGCCAACCCGCGCGCGATCTCGTCTTCATTCATGCCGTCCGCACCCAGCCGCAGCAACCCGTTGGTCAGTGAGGCCGCCCCTGATTTCTCCGCGCTGTCGTACGCCGCCCCCGCCGGGAACTCCACGCTCAAATCGAGCATCGGCAGATCATGATTCTCGACAAAGTACACGCGCGCGCCGCCCGCTGTCTGCCAGTGCTGGATCGGCAGGATGGCGGCCGCTGGCCCGGCAAGCGCCAGTACCAACAGGCCGATCAGCCAGCGTTCAACGCCCATGACGCACTCCCGCCGGCGGCGCCACCGGGCGCCGTGTCGACAGCGGCTGGGGGGCGAGCTGGACGATGGTGAGCGCTTCGTCGCGGAAGTATTTGCGCGCCACTTCCCGCACCTGCTCCGGCGTAACTTCGCGCAACTTCTTCAGCTGAACGTCGATCGTATTATGAGGAATGCCCGCCATCTCGAGCGAACCGATTTGCTGCGCCTGGAAGGACATCGAGTCGCGCTGGTAGACCTGCGCAGCAATCGCCTGCGCCTTGACGCGGTTCAACTCCTCTTCGGTCACGCCTTCTTCGATGATCTTTGCCATCTCCCGGCGCAAGGCGCTCTCGACCTCGGCCGCACTGCGACCCCGCGTCGGGATCGCAATGAGGTAGAACAACCCCGGGCCGCGGGCGATGCCATCGTAGCTCGCGCCCACCGAGTTCGCCACACGTTCGCCCCGCACCAGCGTGCGGTTGAGCCGCGCCGCCTCGTTGCCATCCAGTACCGCCGCCAGCATGTCAAGCGCATAGGGCTCCCAATCGCGCTCGGCGTCGCGCAATGGCGGGGCGCGGAAAGCCATTACCACGTACGGCAGCTCCGCGGGCGCCTTGACGGTGGCCCGGCGCGCCCCTCGCTGAACGGGCTCGTTCTGTGGCTTACGCACCGGCAGCGTCCGGGCGGGAATGGGTCCGAAATACTTTTCCACCAGGGCAAACACCTCTCGGGGCTCGACATCGCCCACCACCACCAGCAACGCATTGTTCGGCGCATACCAGCGCCGGTAGAAATCGGCGGCGTCGTTCACCGTCATGTTCTCGAGGTCGCTCATCCAGCCGATCACGGGACGGCGATAGGGATGCGCAGTCAGTGCTGTGGCCTTCAGCGCCTCGAATACGAGCGAGCGCGGCCGGTCTTCCGTGCGCCAGCGCCGCTCTTCCATGACAACCTTGATCTCCTTGGTAAACTCTTCGGGGGAGAGCACCAGGTTGTTCATGCGATCGGCCTCGAGCTTGAGGGCAAGCTCGAGCTGGGATGATTGCAGGGTTTCGAAGTAGCCCGTTGCATCGTGACTGGTAAACGCGTTCTCGCGCCCGCCGGCCGCGGAGATGATGCGCGAGAATTCGCCGGCCTTGATGCTCTCCGTGCCCTTGAACATCATGTGTTCGAGCACGTGCGCCACGCCGGTCACGCCGTTTACCTCATCGACGCTGCCGACTTTGTACCACAGCATCACCACGACGACGGGCGCGCGCCGGTCAGTCTTGACGACCACTCGCATGCCGTTGGCGAGGCGGTTCTCCTCGGTGCTGGCTTGAGTCGCGGGAGACAGCGCAGCGAGCGCTGCCGCGACCAGAAGGCAGGCAGCGCGTATAACGACGTTCGACATGCGGACGTTCACGGGCATCAGGTGACGAGGGCGGGTTTGGGCTAGAATTGTAAGGAATTTGCCGGGCTTGCGCCCGACAAATTCCTGAGATGAAAGCGTATCAGGATTTGCGTCGAATATGCATAAAACGGCTCTTTGCCCATCATTCTTGCCCCCGCGCGGACTGATCAACCCGGAGGCATCGTCGTGCGGTTTTTCGACTTGGTCCCGGCAAAGGAGTTCGGCGGACCCTAGTCCGGCGAACTCCTAGGAGTATGTCGGACTATGTCCCGACACACTCCCTGCGCGAAACCGCCCGCAGGCAAACGGCAGGTTCGGATTCGAAATACCTCAATTGCGCTCTGATCCTGCGTTTCTCAATAGCGAAAACACGTCTAATGACGCGATTCTGTTGCAAATCTGCGGGCGGTCTTGCATTTAGCAGCCCGTTGGAACCTTAAGTCCGACAGGCTGCTAGGGCGTGTTTAGTTTCAAGTCTTCCAGCGAGAAGGGCAGCCGCAGCGGCTGGCTCGAGCGTCTCCGGCAGGGCCTGAGCAAGACCCGGGACACGCTCGGCGGCCGGCTCTCGGCGCTGTTCGGCCCGGGGCGTGCGCTCGATGAATCGTTCTACGAGGATCTTGAAACCGCGCTGATCAGCGCGGACGTCGGGGTGGCGGCGACCGAGAACCTGCTCGATGCGCTTCGCGCCCGCGCGCGGCGCGAGCGCATCGCCGATGCCGGTGCGCTCCGCCAGGCGCTGCACGCGGCGCTGCTCGAGCTGCTCGCCCCCATCGCCGTGCCGCTCGATGTCGATGGCCACAGGCCGTTCGTGATCATGCTCGCAGGCGTAAACGGCAGCGGCAAGACCACCTCGATCGGAAAGCTCGCGCATTATTTACAGGCGCGCGGCAAATCGGTGTTGCTGGCTGCAGGCGACACGTTCCGCGCCGCCGCGCGAGAGCAACTGATCGCCTGGGGTGAGCGCAACAATGTCACCGTCATCACCCAGCAGTCGGGTGACGCCGCCGCGGTCATTTATGACGCGGTCAATGCTGCGGTGGCACGTGGGACTGATGTGGTGCTTGCCGACACCGCCGGGCGGCTGCCGACCCAGCTGCACCTGATGGAGGAAATCAAGAAGGTGAAGCGTGTCATCGACAAGGCGCTGCCGGGTGCGCCCCACGAGGTGCTCTTGGTGCTCGACGCCAACACCGGACAGAACACGCTCGCGCAGGTGCGCGCTTTCGACGCCGCGCTCGGCGTGACGGGGCTCGTGCTGACCAAGCTCGACGGAACCGCGAAGGGCGGCATCATCGCCGCCATCGCGCGCGAGTGTCCCGTTCCGCTCAGGTTCATTGGCGTCGGCGAAGGTCTCGACGATCTGCGGCCCTTCGACGCGGAGGAATTCGTCGCGGCGCTGCTCGATTGACCCCTGAGGCAAGATAAGTAAGCGCTAACACCGGCGTTATTCCGGGAGGCGCTCGCGTCGCAACCATCATCCATAACAAAATGATTTCCTTCAGCAATATATGGAAGCGCTACCCGGGAGGACTGGAGGCGCTGCGCAATATTTCCTTCACGATCGAGGCCGGCGAGATGGTCTTCATCACCGGCCATTCGGGTGCCGGCAAGAGCACCCTCCTCAAGTTGGCCGCGGCAATCGAGCGCCCCTCGGGCGGCAGCATTATCGTCAACGGCCAGAATGTGGGTGCGCTGCGGCCCGGCGCCATACCCTACCTGCGCCGCAACTTCGGGCTCATGTTTCAGGACCACAAGCTGCTCTTCGATCGCAACACGTTCGAGAACGTCATGCTGCCGTTGCACGTCAATGGGTTCGAGCGGCGCGAGGCGGCGCGGCGCGTACGCGCCGCCCTCGACAAGGTCGGGCTGCTGGCAAAGGAGAAGGCCTATCCGATCACGCTCTCCGGGGGCGAGCAGCAGCGCCTCGCCATCGCGCGCGCGATCGTGCACCGTCCAGCGATACTGCTCGCCGATGAACCGACTGGCAATCTCGACGCAGGCTATGCCGCCGATATCGGCGAGCTCTTCCGCTCCTTCAATCAGGTCGGTGTGACGGTGGTCATTGCCACGCATGATGAGGCGCTCGCCGCGCGCCTGAAGCCGCGCGTTGTGGCCCTCAAAGCCGGGGTTGTCGTTTCGTGAACGCCTGGCTCTGGAGTCACGTCGATGCGTTTGTGACGACGCTGGCGCGCCTTGTGCGGACGCCGGTGGCAACGTTGCTCAACGTCGGCGTGCTCGGCATTGCGCTGGCGTTACCGACCGGACTCTACGTCGCCCTGGCCAACGTCCAGGGCCATGCGCAGGCGCTCGCCGCCGATCCCCGGCTGTCCGTGTTCCTTGCGCTCGACGCCGGCCGCACGGAAATCGTCCGGACCGGGACACGACTGCGGGAACACCCCGGCGTGGGCAGCGTGCGCTACGTCTCGCGCGACGAGGCCCTCGGACAGCTGAAGACCCGAACCGGCCTGGCCGACGTGGTGGACAGCCTTGCGGAGAATCCCTTGCCGGACGCGTTCGTCGTGCAGCCGCGCGATGCCGCGCCGCAGGCGCTGGAGCAACTGCGCGACGAGCTGCGCGGCTGGCCCAAGGTGGCCCACGTTCAGCTCGACGCGATGTGGGCGCGCCGGCTTGAGGCCGCACTGAGGCTGGCACGGCTTGCGGTGTGGCTGCTCGCGACGTTGTTTGCGTTTGCGCTGGTGGCGGTGACGTTCAACACCATCCGGCTGCAGATTCTCACCCGGCGCGAAGAGATCGAGGTGGCCAAACTGATCGGTGCGACCGATCCGTTCATCCGGCGGCCCCTGCTCTATTTCGGCGCGGTCCAGGGATTGGCGGGCGGGCTGGCCGCATGGGCTATCGTCGCCATCAGCCTGTACTGGCTGAATGGCGGACTTGCGAACCTGTCGCAGCTGTACGGCACCCCGCTCGAGCTCCAGCAACTGACCCCTGAGGACGGCCTGAGCCTGCTCCTGTTCTCGGCCGTGCTTGGTTGGTTCGGCGCCTGGCTCTCCGTCAACCAGCACCTGGCCCGGCTCGATTTGCGCTGAGCGCGCCAGGCGGTTTCACAAGGCGCTGATTTGGCGCTGGTTTTAGGCCAACCCTTCTGATAGTAAGGCCATGAATCCAAGGAACTTTCCCGGTTTCTGGCACTCTGAGAACTAGAGTGCTAAACTGCGCCGCAAGGAGGATTTCATGACGAGTTTTGCCTTACCCGTACCCGTGCCGGTGGCGAGCAGTCTGGAGAGCTACATCCAGACCGTAAACCGGTTTCCGATCCTGAGCCGGCAGCAGGAAATCGCCTTGGGGCGCCGCTTGCGCGACACGGACGATGTGGAGGCCGCGCGGGAGCTGGTGCTATCACACCTGCGGGTGGTCGTCGCGATCGCCCGGGGCTACATGGGATATGGCCTGCCACAGGCGGACCTGATCCAGGAAGGCAACATCGGCTTGATGAAGGCGGTCAAGCGTTTCGATCCCGAACGCGGTGTGCGGCTCGTGTCATTCGCGGTGCACTGGATCCGCGCCGAGATCCATGAGTTCATCTTGCGCAACTGGCGCATCGTCAAGATCGCGACCACGAAGGCGCAGCGGAAGCTTTTCTTCAACCTGCGCAGCCTGAAGCAAAGCCTTTCGACCCTTGGCCCGGAAGAGGTCACGGCCATCGCCCAGCAGCTCGGCGTCAAGCCGGGCGAAGTCGTCGAGATGGAAAAGCGTTTCGCAGGGCAGGACGTCGCGCTCGAGCCCATGTGCGACGATGAGGGCGAGACTTATGCGCCAATCAGCTACCTCGCGGCCGACGACGCAGAGCCGGGCGGCACTCTGGAGCACGAGGAAAGCGAGCGCTTGCGCCGCGCAGGGCT
>JAOTTL010000167.1:0-7636 GCA_029864385.1 Betaproteobacteria bacterium
ATACCGGCATGCGCGCGGCGCGCGACGTCTGGATCCTCCAGTATGTCGGGCATCCGCGCACGAAAATGCTGCACGGTGGGCTGGCGGCGTGGCGCGCGGCGGGGTGCGAGTTAAGCCAGGAGCGAATGGGGGACTGGACCGTCGCATTGAGGGTTCGCGAGCGCGCGGAGCTCGTCATTGGCTGCGACGAGATCGCGGCGCGTCTTGGCCAGCCAGGGCTGACGCTGCTCGACGTGCGAAACGCGAACGAGCACGCGGGCCGGGATAACGCGGCCTGTTGCGCACGGCGCGGTTGCATTCCGGGATCGGTATGGATCGAATGGACCGAGTTCCTCGATGGCGGCCGTTTCAAGGACGCGGAAGCGGTCCGCGCACTTTTGAGGGACCACGGCGTCGCTCCCAATTCGGAGATCGCGCCGTATTGCCATCGCGGCGCGCGCTCGGCGAACACCTACTATGCGCTGCTCCGGGCGGGCTTGCCAAAGGTCCGCAACTACATCGGATCGTGGCACGAGTGGTCGGCTCGCGGCGACCTGCCGGTCGAAAAAGGATGAGGGCGGAAAGAAGAAGTGATGAGAACTGGTGATGACTTCTGGTGATGAGTACTGGTGACGCGTAAACCTCCTAACGGCAACGGCTGCTTTCTCGTCACCATTATCCATCACCATCATTCATCACCATTTTTCGTCACCTCGTTGGCTCTTTCAGCTAAGGCCGTAGAGTTGCTTGCCGGCGACGGGCATCTTCGCGGTCAGGATGTCGCCGGTGAGCGCCTCGGTGATGTAAATCGTCTTGAAGTCGGAGTCGCCGAACGCGACGTTGTCGAGGTGGTGATGGTGCGAGCCTTCGGCGTGGACGAGATGCGTCGGCAGCATGTTGGCGTCGAAGCGCCAGATGCCCACGCCCAGCTGGCAGACGAGCAGTCCGTTGTCCCCGTCCATCTCGATGCCGTCGGGGCCGGCAACACCGCCCGATAGCTGGATCGCCACGCCGGTCTTGGACACGTTCCCGTCAGCCATGAGCGGCAGACGCCAGATCTGCTGCGAGCGGGTGACCCCCACGTAGCAATGTTTCTCTGTCGTGGAGAGCGTGATGCCGTTCGGGCTCGGAACGTTGCTCGCGAGCCGGTCGAGCGCACCGTCCGGTCGCAGGCGGAATACGCGCCCCGTCGGATCGGTAATTCCGGTCTGGCCCTGATCGGTGAAATAGAGGTCGCCGTTCGAGGCGAAGTGGAGATCGTTGAGGCCCTTGAAACCCTCGCTGAAGGCGGTTTCGAGGAGGGTCTCGAGTTTGCCCGTCTTCGGGTCGAGGACCAGGAGCCCCTTCTTGTAATCGGCGATGAATGCGCGCCCGTCCTTGTGGAACTTAAGGCCGTTCGGCCAACCGTCGTACTGGACGATGAGCTCCCAGTCCTTTTTCGGCGAGACCCGGAAGACGCGGCCAAAGGGAATGTCCACGCACCACAGGTTGCCGTCACGGTCGAATGAAGGGGCTTCCAGGAAGCATTCGACTTCCGCGCCCTGGCGGTTGGCGTCGGACCATGCGGCGCGGCTCTTGTTACGGAACTTCTTGGGCATGGAGGAGTAGACTTCCGCCTTGATCAGTTCGAGTTGCTTGAAGGGATTGAACATATTGGGACCGTGTCGAGAGTGATGAGTGGTCAGTGATCAGTGATGAGCCTAACACGCGTGAATCGTAAATTGTAAATCGTGAGTTGTGCTCGTGACTGATTATCGTATACGCCGGGTCGCCGCAGGTGGCCCGTTACGTCGCGCCAATCACGTTTCTGCTTTTCTGGATGCGAGTTGGGCGGCCAGCCTGAATGCGTACTCCAGTGCACTGCAATTGGCGCGACCTTGGCCCACGATGTCGAACGCGGTGCCGTGAGCGGGTGTGGCGAAAACGGTGTCCATGCCCGCCGTGACGGTGACACCCTTGTTGAAGCCAAGCAGCTTGGTCGCGATCTGGCCCTGGTCGTGGTACATCATCACGACCCCGTCGAACTCGCCGCGCTTGGCCCGGAGAAATAGCGTGTCCGCGGGCACGGGGCCGGTTACGCCCACGCCCGAGGCGCGCAGAGCATCGACCGCCGGCCGGATGATGCGAATCTCCTCATCACCGAAGAGTCCGTTCTCTCCGCCGTGGGGATTCAGCGCCGCGACGGCGATTCGAGGAGACAGATGGCCCATCGCGCGCAGCGTACGGTGAGCGAGCTGGACGACGTCGGCAATACGCTGCGGCGAGATCAGGTCGATCGCCTTGCGCAGCGCGACATGTGAGGTCACGCGGAACGTGGCGAATTCCGGAATCACGTTCATCTCGCCGAAGACTCCGGTATGACGGGTGAGCTTCGCGAACATCTGGTGCTCGTCGGGGAAGGGCCAGCCGCCGCGGTGCAGCGCCATTTTATTGAGCGGCGCGAAGCAGATGCCATCGATCTTGCGCGATAACGCAAGATCGATAATGTACTTGAGAGTCTCACCGGTCAGGCGTCCTGATTCCGCCGAAACTTCGCCGCGCTTGATGAGCGACGGGTCGATATTCCCCAGGTCCACCACGGGCAACTCGTCCGCCGGCCAGCGCACCTCGTCCACGCTGGCATAGGTTCGATAGCCGAGTCTGACGCCGGCGTCGCGCATGCCCAGCTCGAGCACGCGCGCATCGCCGATGACGACTACCCGCGCCACTTCGGCGAGCTTTCCGGGGGCGAGCAGCCTGGCCAAGATCTCCGGTCCGATTCCGGTCATGTCGCCGAGCATCAGGCCTATCAGTGGCTTGTTCATAAGGCGTGACCCGTCACGCTGTTGTTAGCGGCGCTTGCGCGCCTTCTTTGCGGTGCGGCGGGTGGCGCCGACCGTGAGAAGCCGCGTCAATTCGCGCACGTTTTTCAGCTTCTCGAGACCAAAAACCATATCGACGATCTTCTCGGCGCTCGCTTTCGGCAGCTTGCCCCAGGCCGCGCATTCGCGGAACTTGTCCGCGAGTTCCTGGTCGCTCATCGGGTTTGCAGGGCTGCCCTTGCCGAAATCGGCGCGTCCACTCACGGTCCGGCCATCGGTGAGCTCGATGTCGATGAGGGTCGTCATCTTTTCATAGCCTGCCGCTTCGGCGACCGGATGCACGCCGAAGTCGATCTTCTCGATCATGGCTTGCACGTTGCGGCGGTTGACCGTTTCGTCCGTAAATTCGGCGAGCCCCGCTTTGCGCTCCAGGAGCAGGATCGCCATGCAAAATTCCATGCTGAACTTCGCCTGCAACTCGTTCTTCGGCCGGCGGTGGATCAGCGCATTGGGCATGTGCCGGTTGGTGCCCACTTTGACCCTGGCCACCTGTGCCGGCCGTATGTCGTACTGCCTGATGAGGTCCAGCATCAGACCCATGCCCGGATGCGTCAACGATCCGCTCGGATGCGGTTTGATCGAGACGCCGGGAAAGGCGAACGACCAGGGACTGCCGAGCTTGCCTTCGATCGCAGCCGGATCGTAGCCGCCACCCGCCGCCTTGAAGAATCCACGCCCCGCTTCCAGCACGATCGGGGTCGCGGTCCACCCGAGCCGCGCGAAATCCACGGCCACGATCCCGCTCTCGCAGGAGCGCCCGGGGTGGAACGGTTTCGTCATGGTGCCGAAGTTCTCGCGCAGGCCCGCCGCCTGGCTCGCCGCGATGCCGAGCGCGCGGCGAGTCTGCTCGTTGTTGAGACGCAGCAGCCGCGCGGCGCCCGCTGCAGCAGCGATCGTGCCGATGGTCGCGGTCGAATGAAATCCGTGATCGTAGTGCCGCGGATTGATCGCTTCGGAAATCTTCGTTTCGACCTCGACGGCGACCTGGTAAGCAGTCAGCATGTCCAGGCCGGAGCGGTTGTCGCGCTCGGCGAGCGCCAGGACGGGCGGCAACGCGGGAGCGGTGGGATGCGTGAGCAGGCCGTAGACGCGATCCTTGGCGACGGCCAGCTGCGTGTCGTCGTAATCGTCGGCGTGGATTGCAATGCCGTTGGCAAAGGCCGCAAAGCGGGGCGGGACCTTGAGCGGCGTTCCGATGACCGTGCAGCCGCGGTCAGTCGCGCAGCCGAGAGTGCGCAGATACTGGCGGACGATGTGACCCGATTCGGCCGCGTTGCCGGCGAGCGCCAATCCAAGTCCATCCAGGATCGAGCGTTTGCCCAGCCGCGTTACATCGCCTGGGATATCTCTGGGGCGGGTTTCCGTGATGAAGCGCGCGACGTAAGCAGTGAGGGAATTGTCTGTCGCGGAAGCCATAACATTCGCTCGTGCGGAAAAGGGGCCTTTGATACCACATCTCGCGCCGCGTGGCCAGACCGGCCCGCGATGATTGACCAGGAAAAAATCGCAGCGAGTACCCTCGTTGATCCCTGTGCTCGCCGCCAGCGCCGGCCGCCGGGGCTGATACAATTGGCGGCCCGGCACCGCCGGGTCAAACCGGCGCGCTGCCGAGCGCCGGACATCCGAGAGGAGTGATATGGGTTCGACCATCGCCGAGAAGATCCTCGGCCATCACGCCGGCGGCAAGACGGTAAAGGCGGGCGACATCGTCGTCGCGGACGTCGATTTCGCGATGCTGCACGACGCGCGTGCGGGCAATGCCTTGAAAATGGTTGAGAAACTGGGCGCCGGCCAGCTGCCGTTTGCCTCGCGTACCGCATTTGTGCTCGACCACTATTCCCCGCCACCCCATCTCGAGGCGGCCAATACTCACCGCGCGATGCGCGCGTTTTCCGATGCGCACGGGGCAGTCCTCTACGACGTGGGCGACGGCATCTGTCACCAGGTCCTGCCCGAGGGCGGGCACTTCACCTGTGGCGACGTTGTCGTGGGCACGGACACGCACTCGACGACCTACGGCGCGTTCAACGCTTTCGGGTGCGGCGTCGAGGGAACCGATCTCTCGGCCGTCATGATGACGGGCAAGCTCTGGTTCCGGGTCCCCGAGACGATCCGCGTCGAGTTGAGCGGTCGGCTGCAGCCGGGGGTGTGGGCGAAGGACGTGACGCTCACGATGCTGGGGCGGCTGGGTGCCGAGGGCGCGAATTACCGTGCGCTCGAATATCGGGGCGCGGCGGTGGCGGCAATGGACATCGACGACCGCATGACGCTCTCGAATCACGCAGCGGAGCTGGGCGCCAAGGCGGCGTTGCTGGAGGCGGACGAAAAAACGCTCGCCTGGCTCAAGCAACACGGCGCGCGCACCCCGCGGCCGGTCAGCGCCGATTCGGACGCACGATACTGCGAGCGCATCGATATTGACGCGTCGCAGCTTGTGCCACAGGTGGCGCGCCGGCACCAGATCGACGACGTGGTCAGCGTCACGGAACTCGACAAGCAAGAAATACAGTTTGCGCTCATCGGGACCTGCACCAACGGCCGGCTGGACGACATGCGCCAGGCTGCGGCGATACTCAAGGGCAAGCGCGTTGCCAAGGGGGTGCGAATGATCGTGACGCCGGCCTCGCGACAGGTGTGGCTCGCAGCCGCGCGCGAAGGGATCGTCGAGGCGCTCACGGCGGCCGGGGCGTCCGTGGAAGCCGCGGGTTGCGGAACGTGCGTCAATATTACGGGCCACCTGATCACGGGTGATAACGATGTCGTGATCACGAGTGCAAACCGCAACTTCAGGGGGCGCCTCGGCAACCCGAAATCGGACATCTGGGTGAGCTCAGCGGCGACGGTGGCGGCATCCGCCCTGACCGGCTACATCACCGACCCGCGCGAAGTCGCGGGTGGAACATGGCGTCCGGAGAGAGCTGCCGCGTAGAAGATCAATCAGCCACGGAATCACACGGAAATACACGGACGAAGGTTTAAACCGCGAAGTGCATTGCGATCGGGTATTTTTCGTGTGCTTCCGTGTGATTCCGTGGCTGAAGGTATGGGGGGGTTGACATGAGTACTAACATCCGCGGCCGGGCCCACGTGCTTGGCGATGAGGTCAATACGGATATTCATTGCTCGGGCAAGTACCTCCCAGGGAAGGACAGCGCCTACATTGCGCAGCATGCGTTCGAGCAACTCGTGCCCGAGTTTCCCGCCCGCTTCAAGGCTGGGGACATCATCGTCGCGGGCAAGAGCTTCGGGATCAATTCCTCGCGCGAGCAGGCGGTGCACATCATGCGCGCGATGGGCGTGGCGGCGATCGTCGCGAGCTCGTTCGGGCGGCAATTCTTCCGGAATTGCATCAACAACGGCCTCCCGGCGGTCGAATGCGACATCTCGGGCATTGCCCAGGGCGACGAGATCGAGATTGGTGTCGGCGCCGGGCGCGTCGCGGTGCCGGGACGCAAGATCGCCCGCACCGTGGCGGCGCTGCCGGCGGAAGTGCAGGCGATCCTTACCGCTGGCGGGCTGATCGCGTTTCTGAAGCAGCATCCCGACTGGAAGCTGGTGCCCGTGACCAGTGACCGGTGACTGGACGGCGAAGGGTAATGCGAGGCAAGCTAAAGCCACACCGCGGAGAAACAGAAAAGCATTGACACAAAGGACACGACGGACACGAAGGAATACGTGACTATGAAGATAGAACGGGTTGAGGTTTTCGGAGTGGCAGTGCCGCTGATCGGCGAATACAAGAACGCGTATCTCTCTAAGACGGTGCAGAAGAGTGCGGTCGTGCGCGTTACGGCCACCGGGAGCGTCGTCGGGCTGGGCAACATCGATCCCACGCCCGGCTATTCGAAGGAGCAGGTCACTGACCATCTCGAGATCCTGCGCTCGACGTTCGCGCCGATATTGGTCGGAATGGATCCCACCAACATTCACGCGATCCTCGCGAAGATCGAGCCGGCGGTGAAGGGCTATCTCGACTCCAAGGCGGCGGTCGAGATGGCGTGCGTCGATCTTGCCGCGCGGGCGGCGGGCGTGTCCGTGCACACCTATCTCGGCGGCGCGGTCAAGGAACGCTTGCTGTTCAATGCCTGGATCGGCATTCTGTCGCCGGAGGAGGCGGCCAAGGAAACACTTGGGTGGAAGCAGAAGGGCTTTCGCTCAGCCAAGATCAAGGTCGGGGGCGGCATCGAGGCCGACCGTGATCGGGTCAAGGCCGTGCGCGAAGCCGTTGGCCCGGATTTCGAGCTGCGAATCGATGCCAACGCGGGCTACGATGCCGACACGTCGATCAAGCTGGCGAAAATGGTCGCTCCCTTTCGCCTGCAGCACTTCGAGCAGCCTGTGCCCGATCACGATCTCGCGGGCATGGCGCGCGTGCGCAAGGAGGCGAACGCGGTTGGGGTGCCGATCATGGCAGACGAGTCGGTGCTCGACCACGCCAGCCTGATCCGCATTATCAGGATGGACGCGGCCGACATCGTCAAGGTGAAGATCATGAAACAGGGCGGGTTTCTCAATACGCGGCGCATGATCGCAACCGCGGAGGCCGCGGGCATCCGGTGCGTCGTTGGTCACGGCTTCGGGCTGGGGGTCAACACGATGGCCGAGATCATGCTGGCGGCGACGTCCACCAACGTGGTGGACGGGCTGGAGTGTGTTGGGCCGCTCAAGACGGCGGACGACATCGTCACCCGCAAGCTCGATCTTTCTGCCGGAAGCATCGCGCTGCCCAGCGGTCCCGGACTGGGCGTTACGCTGGACGATGCCAGGCTAGAGAGGTACCGCCTCGGAGAGAAGGC
>JAOTTL010000022.1:0-29425 GCA_029864385.1 Betaproteobacteria bacterium
CTCATCACCGAACAACCCGGAGATGTTCCGACGCCGGTTTTTTCGTTTCGGGGCGGGCGTGAGCAGCATCCGCCGCAGGTGTCGTGCTGGATTACGCACACCAACGCGGGCACGCACGACATCATTCGCAACGGTCTCGGGCGCTCGCCGCTCTACACTGGTGTGATCGAAGGTATCGGTCCGCGTTATTGTCCGTCGATCGAGGACAAGGTGATGCGGTTCGCCGAGAAGACGTCCCATCAGATTTTTCTCGAGCCGGAAGGGCTGACGGTTACGGAGTTCTACCCGAACGGGATTTCAACCAGTCTGCCGTTCGACGTGCAGTACGAGCTGGTGCACTCGATCAAAGGGCTCGAGCACGCGCATATCACCCGTCCCGGCTACGCGATCGAGTACGATTATTTCGACCCGCGCGGTCTGAAGAGCTCGCTCGAGACCAAAGCGTTCGCCGGCCTGTTCTTCGCGGGGCAGATCAACGGGACCACGGGTTACGAAGAGGCGGCAGCGCAGGGCCTGCTCGCGGGAATCAACGCGGGGTTGCTGGTGAAGGAACAAACACCCTGGTGCCCGCGGCGGAACGAGGCTTATCTGGGCGTGCTGGTCGACGACCTCATCACGCGCGGCGTCTCCGAACCCTATCGCATGTTCACGAGCCGCGCCGAGTATCGGCTTAGTTTGCGCGAGGACAATGCCGATTTGCGTTTGACCGAGACTGGGCGGCGTCTCGGCGTCGTGGACGACGCGCGCTGGGACGCGTTCTCGCGCAAACGCGATGCGATCGGGCGCGAGCAGGAACGGATTAGCGGGACCTGGGTGAATCGCCGGCTCTTACCGGCGGGCGTTGCCGAGGCGCTTCTCGGTCAACCGCTGGGGCATGACTGCACGCTCGCCGATTTGCTACGGCGCCCCGGTATCGACTATGCGCGGCTCATGACGCTGCCCGGCGCAGGACCGTCCGTCAGCGACGCGGATGTGGCAGAGCAGGTCGAGATTCAGACCAAATACCAAGGCTACATTGAGCGGCAGCGCGAAGAGATCGCACGGCACGAGCATTACGAAACGACACCGTTGCCGGTTGACGTCGACTACACCCGGGTGCGCGGCTTGTCCGTCGAAGTGCAGCAAAAGCTCAATCGCCATCGCCCGGAGACCTTGGGCCAGGCGGCGCGCATCTCCGGAATGACCCCGGCTGGGATATCGGTGTTGCTGGTGCATCTGAAGCGCGGCTTTGCTACCGCGCGCGCAGGAACGGAGCCGACCCAAGGCGCGTCCAGGCGCGCGGCGGGCGAGAGCGTGTGAATCTGGCCGCGCAGCTCGCCGAAGGTGTCGCGCAACTTGGCTTGAGCCTGCCGCCACAAACCCAACAACAGCTGTTCGACTATCTGGCACTGCTGGACAAATGGAATCAGGTCTACAACCTAACGGCCGTGCGCGATCCATCGGATATGGTGAGCCAGCACCTGCTCGATTGCCTCGCGGTGGCGCCGCATGTCTCGGCTGTGACAATTCTGGACGTCGGCAGCGGCGCGGGCCTGCCGGGAATTCCACTGGCATTGGCGCTGCCGCATGCGCAAGTAACATTGCTCGATTCCAGCCAGAAGAAAACGGCCTTCCTCCGGCAGGCAGTAATCGAGCTTGGCCTCGGAAACGCGACGGTCGAGTGCGCGCGCGTGGAGACCTGGCGGGCCGCGCAGCCATTCGAGCTCGTTATTTCGCGCGCGCTTTCCGACCTGGCGGAGTTGGTAACGCTTGCCGGCCAGCACATGGCCGCGGGCGGTACGCTGGCGGCAATGAAAGGGGTTTACCCGCACGAAGAGCTGGCGCACCTGCCACACGATCTCGGTTTCCGGCTGCGCCGGGCGCAGGCGCTGTCTGTTCCGGGACTGCGCGCCGCCCGGCACCTGCTGCTCCTCGAGCGGACCTGAACCCATGACCCGCATCGTCGCGATTACCAACCAGAAAGGTGGCGTTGGCAAGACGACCACCGGCGTCAATCTTGCCGCGAGCCTCGCGGCTTCCCAGCGTCGCGTGTTACTGGTGGACCTGGATCCCCAGGGCAACGCCACCATGGGCAGCGGGGTGGACAAACGCATGCTGCCAGCGACGGTCTATCAAGTGCTCCTCGGCTCGCGTCGCATAGCGGAAGTGCGCGTGCGCGCGGAGAACGGCGGCTATGATCTAGTTCCGGCGAATCGAGAGTTAGCGGGCGCCGAAGTCGAGATGGTCGAGCTCGAACATCGGGAATCACGCCTGAAGGAAGCGCTTGCGGAGATCGCATCCGAATACGATTTCATCCTGATCGACTGCCCGCCGGCGCTCAGTTTGCTCACGGTTAACGGGCTCACTGCTGCGCAGGCCGTGATGATTCCCATGCAGTGCGAGTACTATGCGCTGGAGGGGCTGAGCGATCTGGTCGAGACCGTTAAGAAGGTTCGCTCGCACCTCAATCCCGGGCTCGAGATCGAGGGCCTGTTGCGCACGATGTACGACTCGCGCAATACCCTGGCGCAGCAGGTTTCGGAGCAATTGCTGTCGCATTTTGGCGAGAAAGTGTATCGAACCGTCATTCCGCGCAACGTGCGCCTGGCCGAGGCCCCAAGCTTTGGGCTGCCAGCCATCAAGTTCGACGAGAGTTCCAAAGGGGCCCAGGCCTACCTGGCGCTTGCGGGCGAGATGCTGAATCGCGCCGCCGGATGAGGAGAACACCATGGTGAAGGTGAGAGGATTGGGCCGCGGACTGGACGCACTGCTCGCGACCGAGGGCGATGCGGCTGCGCGAGACGCCTTGGCCATGCTCGCGGTCGATACGCTTCAGCCGGGTCGCTTCCAGCCGCGCACGCGCATGGATCAGGACGCGCTTGCCGAGCTCGCCGAATCGATCCGCTCGCAAGGCGTCATGCAACCCATACTCGTGCGGCCGCTGGCAGAAGGCCGTTACGAAATCGTCGCCGGGGAACGGCGTTGGCGCGCAGCGCGGATAGCTGGCCTCGACAGCGTCCCTGCCCTTGTGCGCGACGTACCCGATAGTCACGCGCTCGCGATGGGGCTGATCGAGAACATCCAGCGCGAGGATCTCAACCCGCTCGAACAGGCGGCGGGTATGAAGCGCCTGATCGATGAATTCGGAATGACGCATGCGCAGGCGGCCGAGGCGCTGGGCCGCTCGCGAACGGGCATTACCAATACGTTGCGTCTGCTCGAGCTTGCCGCGCCGGTCCAGGAGTTGTTGCGCGCGGGCAAGCTCGACATGGGCCATGCCCGCGCGCTGCTCACGCTCCCGGCACTCAGGCAGATCGAACTTGCCCGCGAGGCCGTGGCCAAGCAGCTCTCGGTGCGGCAGGTTGAGTCCCGGGTCAACGTACTGTTGACTCGGCATGGGCCGCGCGCGAGCAAGCGGGTTGATCGGGATATCGCGCGGCTCGAGGAAGAGGTCTCCCAGCGACTCGGGACGCGAGTCGAGATCAAAGCCGGCAAGGGGGGCGCCGGCAAGCTCGTCCTGCATTACTCGAGTCACGACCATCTCGATACCTTGCTCGGCAAGCTGGGCGGGGGTGGCTGATAACCTCAGCGCCGGGGGCTTTGCTGCACTGCGGAAAATTGACCGGGCAGCGGGGAAAAGGCTATACTCCTACGCCCTTGCTCGCTGCGGAGACCATGAACGCCAAGCTTCGCAAGCTGAGCAGGCCGATCCGAACCGTTCTCCGGTGGCAGGTGATGGCGACCACCGGATTGACCCTCATTGCAGGGAGTTTGGCGGGCGCCGATGGGGCGCTCTCCGCAGCGCTCGGCGGCCTCGTAAGCATCTGCGGCGGCCTGGGATTTGCGGTCGCGACTACACTGGGCAAGGCGGAGTCTGCAGGGGTAACGTTGTTAGCCGCTTTCAGGGCCGAAATGATCAAGATCGGCCTTGTCGTGATCCTGCTGTGGCTCGTGCTGGCGACATACCAGAGCGTCGTGGTGGCCGCGTTCATAGGCTCATTCGCGGCGACCTTACTCATTTCCGCCATGGCGTTTTTTGTCCGTTAATACTAGAACAATCGAGCGATGGCAGCCGGTAAAGCGTTAACTCCCTCCGACTACATCCAGCACCACCTGACCTTCCTGTCGAAGCCCGTCGGTGACGGTGCGTTCTGGATGCTGAATGTCGACTCGCTGGTGACCAGCATCGTGCTGGGCTGCATCGGTCTCGGTCTCATCTGGTGGGTAGTCAAAGGCGCGACCTCGGGCGTGCCGAACCGGCGACAGGCTTTCGTCGAACTCCTGATCCAGTTCGTCGATAACCAGGTGAAGGGAATATTTCACCATGGCGATCGCAACCGCTTCATTGCGCCGGCGGCCCTCACGGTGTTCGTCTGGGTGCTGCTGATGAACGCCATGGACTTCGTGCCCGTGGACCTCTTCATGGGGCTCATTGGGGTCGTCGGCGTTCGTGACTGGCGGCCCGTTCCAACCGCGGACCTCAATACGACCTTTGCGCTATCGATCTCAGTGCTGCTACTGTCGCTCTATTTTAGCGTTGCCGTCAAGGGGCTCGGCGGCTGGATCCACGAAATCTGCTGCGCGCCGTTTGGCGCGCACCCGCTGTTGTGGCCGGCGAACCTATTATTGAACCTGGTCGAGTACATTTCGAAGACGCTATCGCACTCGCTGCGCCTGTTCGGCAACATCTACGCGGGTGAGATCATTTTCTTTCTCCTATGGGTCTGGGCCGCGACCGGCCTCCTCGGGACATTTTTCGGTTTCTTCTTCGGGCTCGGCTGGATGATCTTCCACATCCTAATTGTCGTGCTGCAGGCTTATATTTTCATGATGCTCACCATCGTCTACATCTCGATGGCCCACGAGCACCACTGATTTCCCTGATTAACCGTCTTTTCGCACAGGAAAGGAAACCGCAATGGAAAAACTTCAGTATGTGGCGATGGTCCAGGCCTACACCGGCATCGGCATCGGCATCATGGTGGGGCTGGGCGCTCTCGGGGCGTGCATCGGCGTGGGCATCATGTCGAGCCGCTTCCTGGAAGCCGCAGCGCGCCAGCCCGAGCTCATGCCCCAATTGCAGGCGCGGGTCTTCCTGTTGCTGGGCCTAATCGACGCGTCGTTCATCATCGGGCTGGGTATCGCGATGTTCCTTGCGTTCGCCAATCCCTTGCTGAACGCGCTGCAATAAGGCCGCGGGCGACGCACCCGGCGGATCCCGAAAGGGCAGAACATGAATATTAACCTGACGTTGTTCGCGCAAGCGATCACGTTTACTGCCTTCATCTGGTTTACGGTGAAGTTTGTATGGCCACCGCTGTTGCGTGTGATCGAGTTGCGGCAGAAGACCATTGCCGACGGACTTGCCGCCGCGGAGCAGAGCAAGAAATCGCTCGAGGAGTCGAGCAAGCAGGCCGAGGAGAAGGTCCAACAGGCGCGCGACCGCGCAGCCGAGATCCTCGGCCAGGCCGAGAAGCGTGCTGCCGAGCTGATCGAGGAGGCGAAGGCGGCCGCCAAAGAAGAGAGTGCCCGCGAGAAAGCGGCGGCAAAGGCCGAAATCGACCAGGACGTCGCACGGGCGCGAGAACAGTTGCGCGACCAGGTGGCGATGCTGGCGGTGGCGGGCGCCGAGAAGATCCTGCGGCGCGAAGTCGACGTCAAGGCGCACGCCGAGCTGGTGGGTTCGATCAAAGGCCAGCTCTAGCTCAGTATGCGAGCTCAGCGCAAATGGCGGATTTGGGGCCGGTCATTGAAAACTTCCTACGAGTGAAGCGATGGCCGAGACCGCGACCATAGCGCGTCCCTATGCCGAGGCGGCCTTCAAGCTCGCCGATGCCGCTGGCAAGCTCGCCGACTGGTCGGCGATGCTCGGCAACCTGGCCGGGGTTGCCGCCGCCGACGAGGTGCGCGCGGCGATCAATGATCCTAACCGGTCTTCTGCGAGCGTCGCGGGCCTGTTTATCGCCATTTTGGCTGGCAGGCTGAGCGGCGAGGCGGAAAATTTCGTGCGCGTTCTGGCGGAGAACGGGCGGCTCGAAGTTCTGCCCGAAATCTGCACCCAGTACGAGGCGCTCAGAAACGAGCGCGAGAACGTGGTCGATGCCGATATTTATACCGCGTTTGACCTGGATGATTCACAGGTCGGCCAGCTTGTAGCCGGGCTTGAACACAAGACCGGCCGCAAGGTGAAGGCGCGGGTCCAGCTCGACAAGGAGCTCATCGGCGGCGTCAAGATTGTTATCGGTGATCAAGTGATCGATGCTTCCGCGCGCGCGCAACTCGCCGCGCTCGAGAGCGCACTTAAAGCGTAGCGAGCCTGAGGAAAAGCCATGCAACTTAATCCCTCCGAAATATCGGAACTCATCAAAAGCCGGATCCAGAATCTCGATGCGGGCGCGCAGACGCGTACGCAGGGCACGGTGGTATCGGTGACCGACGGCATTTGCCGCATTCACGGGCTGTCCAACGTCATGCAGGGCGAGATGCTGGAGTTTCCGGGAGACACCTTCGGCCTCGCGCTCAACCTCGAGCGCGACTCGGTCGGCGCCGTGATTCTGGGCGAGTATGAGCACATCACTGAAGGCGACACGGTCAAATGCACGAGCCGCATTCTCGAGGTGCCAATCGGTCCGGAATTGCTCGGTCGCGTCGTCAATTCGCTGGGTCAGCCAATCGATGGCAAGGGACCCATCAACGCCAAGATGACGGATGTCATCGAGAAGGTTGCTCCCGGCGTCATTTGGCGCCGCTCGGTGTCCCAGCCGGTGCAAAGCGGTCTGAAGGCGATCGACGCGATGGTGCCGATCGGTCGCGGCCAGCGCGAGCTCATTATCGGCGATCGCCAGACCGGCAAGACCGCGGTGGCAGTGGACACGATCATCAATCAGAAGGGCAAGGACCTTATGTGCGTCTATGTGGCAATCGGTCAGAAGGCCTCGACCGTTGTCAACGTGGTGCGCAAGCTCGAGGAGCACGGCGCAATGGCCTATACCGTCGTGGTCGCGGCGACCGCCTCCGAATCGGCGGCGATGCAATACATTGCGCCCTATTCCGGTTGCACCATGGGGGAATACTTCCGCGACCGTGGCGAGGACGCACTCATTATTTACGACGATCTGACCAAACAGGCCTGGGCTTACCGCCAGATCTCGCTGCTGCTGCGCCGCCCGCCTGGCCGCGAGGCCTATCCGGGCGATGTCTTTTACCTCCACTCGCGCCTGCTCGAGCGTGCCGCGCGGGTAAATGAAGAATATGTCGAGCGCCTTACCAAAGGAGAGGTCAAGGGTAAGACCGGCTCACTGACCGCGCTCCCCATCATCGAGACCCAGGCCGGCGACGTGACCGCGTTCGTGCCGACCAACGTAATCTCGATCACCGACGGGCAGATCTTTCTCGAGACGGATCTTTTCAACGCCGGGATCCGGCCTGCGATCAACGCCGGCATATCGGTTTCGCGGGTGGGCGGCGCGGCGCAGACCAAGATCATGAAACGTCGCGACACCGGAGGCGGCGTGCGGCTGGCGCTGGCGCAGTACCGCGAGTTGGCCGCCTTCGCCCAGTTCGCCTCGGATCTCGACGAGGCCACCCGCAAGCAGCTCGAGCGCGGACGCATGGTGACTGAACTCATGAAGCAGGCTCAGTACCATCCGCTCCAGGTCTGGGAGATGGCGTTGACGCTCTTTGCCGTCAACAACGGCTTCTTCGACGATATCGATGTGAAGAAAGCGCTGGCAGCGGAACGCAGTATGCGTGACTACGTCCGCGGGAAATACGGGGATCTGATTGTGCGCATGGAGGAAAAGAAGGACCTCTCTGCGGATGACGAGAAGGCGCTGTCGGGCGCGATCAGCGACTGGAAGAAAAACGGCAGTTTCTAGGCACGCATCGCGCTGAAACTGCCGCGCGCCGAGCGTCAAGGAAAGGGCTATGCCGGGCACCAAGGAAATACGGGTGAAAATCCGAAGTGTGCAGAACACCCGGAAAATCACTAAAGCGATGGAGATGGTCTCCGCCTCGAAAATGAGGCGCGCGCAGGAGCGCATGCGTGCCAGCCGTCCTTACGTCGAGAAGATCCTCAACGTTGCCGCGCACATGAGCCAGGCGAACCCTGAGTACCGCCATCCGTTCCTTACCGCGCGCGACACGGTGAAGCGCGTGGGGATCATTGTCGTTACGACGGACAAGGGACTGTGCGGGGCGCTCAACACCAACCTTCTTCGCCTGGTGCTGCAGCAGTACAAGGATTGGCAGGCGCAGGGCGAGAAAGTCGACGTGTGCTGCATCGGTACGAAGGGGCTCGGATTCATGCAGCGGCTGGGCGCCAACATCGTGTCGCAAGTGACTCAGATCGGCGACCGTCCCTCGCTCGAGAAGCTGATCGGGGCGTTAAAGATCATGCTCGACGGCTATATGCAGGACCGCATCGACCGGCTCATGATCTTCGGCACGCGCTTCATCAACACCGTGAAGCAGGAGCCCGTCATGCTGCAGCTCCTGCCGTTGGCCGGCGAGACGCTCGGCACGCAAGGGGGCGTGTGGGACTACATCTATGAGCCAGACGCAAAGGCGGTGCTCGACCACGTGCTGACACGCTACATTGAGTCTGTGATTTACCAGGCGGTGGTCGAGAACGGCGCTTCGGAGCAGTCGGCACGCATGGTCGCAATGAAGGCCGCCTCCGACAATGCCGCCACGCTGATCGACGAGCTTACCTTGATCTACAACAAGAATCGCCAGGCTGCGATTACCAAGGAGATCTCGGAGATCGTCGGAGGCGCCGCCGCAGTATGAGGTTATGAACCGCAAAGGCGCGAAGGCGCAAAGAGCGCGCAAAGTTGTTTTGATTCGGTTCGTCCCTTTGCGTCTTTGCGGTCAAATAGTTGATAACAGTTAGGATAGAACGATGGCACAAGCACAAGGCACGATTGTCCAGTGCATCGGCGCGGTGACCGACATCGAGTTTCCGCGCGAGGCGCTGCCCAATATCTATCATGCGCTCAGGCTGGAGGATACCGGCGATGCCGGGCTGGCCGAGAAAGGACTCACGTTCGAGGTCGAGCAGCAGCTCGGCGACGGTGTCGTGCGCTGCATCGCGCTGGGTTCTTCCGACGGCTTGCGCCGCGGCATGAAGGTGGTGAGTACCGGGGCGCCGATCTCGGTTCCCGTCGGGGAGGGTACTCTGGGCCGCATCATGGACGTGCTTGGTCGTCCGATCGACGAGGCCGGCCCGATCAAGTCGGAAGAGCGGCGGCCCATTCACCGGTCTGCGCCCAAGTTCGACGAGCTCTCACCTTCGGTCGAGCTGCTCGAAACCGGCATTAAGGTAATCGATCTTATCTGCCCGTTCGCCAAGGGCGGAAAGATCGGACTGTTCGGCGGCGCCGGTGTGGGCAAAACGGTCAACATGATGGAACTCATCAACAACATCGCCAAGGCCCATTCCGGCCTTTCCGTGTTTGCCGGCGTGGGCGAGCGCACGCGCGAGGGCAACGACTTCTATCATGAGATGAAGGACTCGAACGTGCTCGACAAAGTCGCGATGGTGTTCGGCCAGATGAACGAGCCCCCCGGCAATCGCCTGCGCGTGGGCCTGACCGGACTGACCATGGCTGAGGCGTTCCGCGATGAGGGCCGTGACATCCTGCTCTTCATCGACAATATCTATCGCTACACGCTGGCGGGCGTGGAGGTGTCGGCGCTGCTTGGGCGCATGCCTTCAGCGGTGGGCTACCAACCGACCCTAGCGGAGGAGATGGGGCGGCTGCAGGAGCGCATCGTCTCGACCAAGGTCGGCTCGATCACTTCAGTGCAGGCGATTTACGTGCCGGCGGATGACCTGACCGACCCCTCGCCTGCGACCACCTTCGCGCACCTCGATGCGACGGTAGTGCTCTCGCGCGATATCGCATCGCTTGGGATCTACCCCGCCGTGGATCCGCTCGACTCGACTTCCCGCCAGGTCGATCCGAACACGATCGGCGAGGATCATTACGGCACGACGCGTGCGGTGCAGGCGACGCTCCAGCGCTACAAGGAGCTGCGTGACATCATCGCCATTCTGGGGATGGATGAGTTGTCCCCCGAGGACAAACTGGCGGTCTCGCGCGCGCGCAAGATCCAGCGTTTCCTCTCCCAGCCGTTCTCGGTGGCAGAGAACTTCACCGGGCAGAAGGGCAAATACGTGGCGCTAAAGGACTCGATCAAAGGCTTCAACATGATCGTCAATGGCGAGTGCGACCAGCTCCCCGAGCAGGCCTTCTACATGGTCGGGCCGATCGAGGAAGCGTTCGAGAAAGCGAAATCATTCTAGTGAACAGGTAATAGGAAATAGGGAATGGCAACTCGAAAAACCAGCTGCGTAGCGCCTGTTTCCGACTTCCCGTTTCCCATCCTCCGGGATCCCAATGGCTGAAACCATACACGTCGACGTTGTCAGTGCCGAAGAGAACATCTATTCGGGCGAGGCTAAATTCGTCGTGCTGCCGGGTGAGGTCGGCGAGCTGGGCATCTATCCCCGGCATACGCCGCTTATCACCCGCATCAAGCCTGGCACGGTCCGCATCCAGCCCGCCGACGGCGGCGAAGAGCAGCTGATCTTCGTGGCGGGTGGCGTGCTCGAGGTGCAGCCCCGGGTCGTGACCGTGCTGGCGGACACCGCGATCAGGGGCCACGACCTGGACGAGGCGAAGGCGCTGGAGGCGCAGAAGCGCGCCGAGGAGGCGCGTGAGAAGGCGCGCGACAAGCAGGAAGTCGCAACGGTCGAGGCCGAGCTGGCCTCGATCGCAGCGCAGCTGGCGGCGATTCGGAAGCTGCGCCAGAAGAGGTAATGAATCCGGACGCCTGACGGCGTTGGTTTATATCCACGGGTTCGCGAGGGCGCGATCGCCCTTCAAGTTGCGGAGCGAGCAAAATAGGGGCAGCCGAAGCTGCCCTTTTTCATTCATGGAACGCTACGATCTCCTGATAGTCGGTGGTGGCATCAACGGCGCGGGGATCGCGCGAGACGCCGCCGGCCGCGGACTCAAGGTGCTGCTGGTCGAGCGGGGAGATCTGGGCGGGTCCACCAGCTCGGCGAGCAGCAAGCTCATCCACGGGGGCCTGCGCTACCTGGAGCAATTCCAGTTTCGCCTGGTCGCGGAAGCGCTTGCTGAACGGGAGGTGTTGCTGAGAGCGGCACGGCACCTGATCCGACCTCTTCGCTTCGTTATGCCGCACGTACCCGCGCTTCGACCGGCGTGGATGATCCGCGCGGGTCTTTTTGTCTACGATTTTCTCGCTCGCCGCCATGCCCTCGAGGCATCGCGCGCCGTCGAGCTGCGGGGAAGTTCATACGGGGCGGGGCTCAGACAGGCGTTCAGCAAGGGCTTCGTCTATTCCGATTGCTGGGTGGACGATGCGCGTCTCGTACTGACGACCGCGCGCGCGGCGTCCGATCTCGGCGCCGCGATCCTGCCCCGTACGGCCTGCGTTGCGGCGGATCGTCACGACGGTATGTGGCAGGCCACGTTACGTGGCGCGGACGGGCGTGCGTCACAGGTGGAAGCGCGCGCAATCGCCAACGCCACGGGACCGTGGGTCGGACAGTTCCTGGCCGACGTGATCGGGCGGCCAGCCGGATTCGGCGTAAAGCTGGTGAAAGGCAGTCACATCGTCGTGCCGCAGTTGTACGAGGGGAATCACGCGTACATTCTGCAAAACGAGGATGGCCGGGTGGTGTTTGCGTGCCCGTACGAGGGTTGTTACACGCTGATCGGCACAACGGACGTTGAGCTTCGCGGCGCGCCGGCAGCATGCGATGCGAGCGCTGAGGAAATCGACTACCTGTGCCAGGCAGTCAATCGCTACTTTACCCGTGCGGTGACACCCACCGATGTCATCTGGAGCTATTGTGGGGTGCGCCCGCTTTTCGACGACCTCGCTCCGAATCCTTCAGCGATCACGCGTGATTACGTCTTAAGCGTCGATGCGGAAGATAGCGCTCCGCCGGTGCTCTCGGTCGTCGGTGGCAAGATTACGGTGTTCCGCCGCCTCGCCGAGCAGGCGCTTGCTGCGCTCGCGCCGTGGTTCCCGGCGATGCCGGGCCCCTGGACCCGGGGCGCGACGCTGCCCGGCGGTGACCTGCACGGTTCAAGCTTCGAGCAGTTCGCAGATTCCCAATTTCAGGGCGATTTCCCGTGGCTGCCGGCGGGTTTGCGGCACGCCCTGGCCCGACGTCATGGCGCGCTGGCCTATGAGGTGCTGAGCCAGTGTGCATCCCTCGCCGACCTTGGTGAGCACTATGGAGCTGATCTCTACGCGCGCGAGGTCGATTATTTTGTCGAGCGCGAGTGGGCGCGCAGCGCCGAGGATGTGTTGTGGCGGCGTACGAAGGCGGGACTCCACTTGAACGCGGGTCAGCGCGTGGCCGTGGCCCAGCACGTCGAGCGACGCTTAACTTGATGTTTGTGCGATAATTTCATCATGCAACCGGTCAACGTCGTGATTCTTGCCGCGGGTCAAGGCAATCGCATGCGCTCGCCACTTCCCAAAGTCCTGCATCGGCTCGCCGGACGACCGCTTATCACGCACGTCCTGGACGTCGCGCGCGCGCTCAAGCCGCAGCGCATTTGCGTGGTCTACGGGCACGGTGGCGAGGCGCTACCCCAGGCGGTTCGCGCGCCGGACCTCGCTTTCGTGCGCCAGGAGCCGCAACTGGGCACCGGTCATGCCCTTGCCCAGGCGTTGCCCCAGCTGAGCACGGCCGACGTGACGCTGGTGCTCTACGGCGATGTGCCTCTGATCGAGCTCGAAACGCTCCAGGCCATGCTCGACACCAAGCGCCAACGAGTGACGATCTTGACGACCGAGGCCGAGGACCCGGCCGGCTACGGCCGTGTCGTCCGCGACCGCCGCGGCGCGGTCCGCGCCATCGTCGAGGACAAGGATGCAAGCGCGGCGCAACGGTGCATCCGCGAGATCAATACCGGCATCATGGCGCTGCCCACCCGCCGGCTGAAAGGCTGGCTGTCGCGAATCGGCAACCGCAATACGCAGCGCGAATATTACCTGACGGACATCGTCGCTCTAGCGCTGAAGGACAAGGTTCCTGTCGCGACCGTCTCGGCTCATGCAGCCCGGGAAGCGCTGGGAGTCAACAGCAAGACGCAGCTCGCGCAAGTCGAGCGGGCCTGGCAGTGGCGTCATGTGCAAAGACTTATGGACCAGGGTGTGACGCTGGCCGACCCGATGCGCGTGGACGTGCGCGGCGAGCTCACGTGTGGCGAGGAGGTGCGGATTGACATCAACTGTGTTTTCGAAGGACGGGTAAGTTTGGGCGATGGCGTCGTGATCGGCGCCAATTGTGTGCTGAAGGACTCCGAGATCGGCGCGGGCACGCGCATTGAGCCGTTCACCCTGATGGATGATGCCAAGATCGGCGAACGCTGCCGTATCGGTCCGTACGCACGGCTGCGGCCCGGCAATCGAATCGGCGAAGAAGTCCATATTGGCAACTTCGTGGAAGTTAAGGCGAGCGAAATCCGGGCGCGCTCCAAGGCCAACCATCTCGCCTACATCGGCGACACAACCGTCGGCCGCGACGTCAACATTGGCGCGGGGACCATCATCTGTAATTACGACGGTGCGAACAAGCACCGCACCGTGATCGAGGACGAAGTGCATATCGGATCGGATGTACAACTGGTTGCTCCGGTCACCGTCGCAAGGGGTTCTACCGTCGGCGCCGGCACCACCGTGTGGAAAGACACGCCGCCGGGCGGGCTGGTGATCAATCCGAAGAGCCAGGAGTATCGGCCGGGCTGGAAACGACCCAAAAAGGCGGTAAAGGGTGATGAGTAATGGATAATACGCTCCAGGCACTTTCCTGCGAGAGCGGCACCGCTTCAGCGAGCTGTTTCTACCCATCACCCATTACTACTCACTGAACTAACATGTGCGGCATCGTGGGAGCCATCGCCAGGCGCAATATCGTGCCGATTCTGCTCGAGGGGCTGAAGCGGCTCGAATATCGCGGCTATGATTCGGCGGGCGTTGCGGTGGTGAACGGCACGCTCCAGCGCGTGCGCAGCACCGGACGGGTCGCGGAGCTCGAGCGCCTCGTGGAGGCGCAGGGCCTGAGCGGCGCGCTGGGCATAGCCCATACCCGCTGGGCTACTCACGGCGCGCCCTCGGAGCTCAACGCCCACCCGCACATCTCTGGTGGCCTTTCGGTCGTGCACAACGGCATCATCGAGAATCACGAAGCGATGCGGCGGCAGCTGCGCAAGCAAGGCTACGAGTTCCTCTCGGATACCGATACGGAAGTCATCGCGCATCTCGTTCACGCCCACCTTGCCTCACGCGGCAACCTGTTCGAAGCGGTGCGTCACGCGATGGGCGAGCTCGTTGGCGCGTATGCGATAGCCGTGGTCTGCGAGAGCGACCACTCCCGTCTCGTCATCGCCCGCCACGGCGCGCCGCTGCTGATCGGTTTGGGCGAAGGCGAGAATTTTGTCGCCTCCGATGCCTCCGCCCTGGTGCAAGTCACCCAGAAGATGGTCTACCTTGAAGATGGCGATTGCGCCGATATCACGCTCGAGCGCGTCCGTATCGCGGACGCGAAGGGCGATAGCGTCGAGCGACCCGTACAGGTGAGCCAGCTCAGCGCCGCAGCTGTGGAGCTAGGGCAGTACCGGCACTACATGCAGAAAGAAATCTTCGAGCAGCCGATGGCGGTGGCGAACACGCTGGAGCTCGTGACCAGCGCGCAAACCGTCCTGCCGCAGCTCTTCGGCACCGATGCCGAGGGTGTTCTGCGCGCGGCAAGTAGCGTGCTCGTGCTCGCCTGTGGCACGAGCTACCATGCCGGCATGGTTGCGCGCTACTGGCTGGAAGGCATCGCTGGCATCGCCTGCAACGTCGAGATCGCGAGCGAATACCGTTATCGCAGCTCGGTGTCGGACCCAAGGACACTCGTGATCGCCATCTCCCAATCGGGCGAGACCGCGGACACGCTTGCAGCCCTGGAGCACGCAAAGCGGCTCGGTCACGCGCATTGCCTCGCGATCTGCAACGTTCCTGAATCGGCGCTGGTGCGCGCAGCCGCCTTACGCTTTCTTACTCGTGCCGGGCCGGAAATCGGCGTCGCATCCACCAAGGCGTTCACTACACAGCTCGCCGCGCTTGCACTTCTCACGACGGTGATGGCAAAACTGCGCGGACGTCTCACGCCAGAGCAGGAGGCGGCACTTCTGCAAGCTATGCGGCATCTGCCCTCAGCTTTGTCCACGGTGCTTCAGGTCGAGCCTCAGATCAGGATGTGGTCCGAAAAGTTTGCGCAGTGCCAGCACGCGCTTTTCCTCGGCCGCGGTATTCACTGGCCCATTGCGATGGAGGGCGCGCTGAAGCTCAAGGAGATTTCCTACATCCACGCCGAGGCCTATGCCGCGGGGGAACTGAAGCACGGGCCGCTCGCGCTGGTGGACAGCGACATGCCGGTGGTGGCGATCGCACCCAACGACGCCCTGCTGGAAAAGCTCAAGTCCAACCTGCAGGAGGTGCGCGCACGCGGCGGGGAGCTGCATGTCCTGGCCGACCAGGATACCAAGATCACGCATGGCGACGGCCTGCACGTGATTCGCATGCCGGATCACGCCGGAATGCTATCGCCGATTCTGCACACCATACCACTGCAGCTGCTTGCCTATCACGCAGCCCTGGAGCGCGGCAACGACGTCGATAAACCGAGGAATCTGGCAAAGTCCGTCACTGTTGAATAGTCAACCCTTGCGACGCTGCTTGCACGGGGCGCGGGCGAAGACCCGGTCGTAAAGCCAGTTCGGTATGACGCGTTGAGTTGGCGGCACGATGCGCGGCGCTGGATTGACCGCCTGCCGCGCCCCGCCTATCTGGCGGCGCGCCCGCGGCGTGCTAGCCGAACGAGGTCGTCGAGCACGGGAATCATGCCCTGCAGGCTCGGGGCGAGCTCGCCCGACGTAAGATAGCGGCCATCGACCACGAGGGTGGGTGTGCCCGCGACGGTATAGGCCTTGGTCAGCTCCTTGGCGCGCCCAACTTTGTCATCGACGTCCTGCGAATTGTAGGCGTCGAGCCAGCGCTGGCGGTCGATGCCGTTTCTGACTGCCCATTCGACCATGACGTCGGGCTTGCTCATGTGCAGCAGCTCGACGTGATAGCCGTGATAGATCTGCAGGTGCAGGCGCGCCGCCTCGTTCAGCCGTTCGAGCGTGTAATAGATACGCGCGTGTGGTTTCCACGAGTCGTTCAATATAGCCGGGATCCGGCGCAGAACCACGTCGGCCGGATTGCGCTTGTGCCAGGCCTCGAGCGCCGGCTGCAGCGCGTTGCAGTACGGGCAGCCGTACCAAAAGAAATCGATCACCTCGATGCGGTCGCCGGTTTCGACAGGCTGCTCGGCGATGAGACGGTACTCGATATTCTGGCGCGACCGTACCAACTCCTGCGCTGGCGCCGGAATGGTTGCGCATGCTAGGAGCAGCGCAAACCAGGCGCGGGGCGCTATGCCGGCCACCCCTATTTTCCTGCGCGGGCTTTACGGGCGACCGCGACGACGTGGTCGACTAGTTTGAAGTAGCGCTCGTAGCTGAGCGTCTGGCCTTGCCCGAGGCCCAAGTGGGGCGCGGTCAGGTAACGCCCATCGATGACGAGCGCCGGCGTGCCGGGAATGTTGTAGGTGCGGCTCATGTCGATCGCGCGCTGCACCCGGCTGCGCACCCCGAACGAATTGTAAGTGTCCTCGAATTTCTTCTGGTCGACGCCGTGTTTGGCGACCCACTCGAACAAGGTCTTGGGGTCCTGAAGCCGTACTTTGTCTTTGTGGATGGCGGCGAACACGTCGTGGTGAAGCTTTGCAGTAAGCCCGAGCGCTTCAAACGTGTAGAACGCCTGCGTGAGGGGCATCCAGCTCTGACCGAGAACGGCCGGCACGCGCCGAAACTCGACGTCGGCGGGCTTTCGTTTGACCCACGCGTCGAGCGAAGGCTGCAGCGCGTTGCAGTGGGGGCAGCCATACCAGAAGAACTCGAGCACCTCCACTTTGTTCCCGCTGTCGGTGGGCTGCGGCGGGTTGATGATCAGGTAATCCTTGCCCGCGATGAATTGTGCAGAGGCGCTGGAGGCAATGACCAGACCGGCAAGAAGTGTCGTGAATAGCAGAAAGCGACGGCGCGGATGCATGGTTTTCTTTTCTCCGATCAGTTCTTCGCCCCGGCGTCGCGCACGCGAATAAGCGTGGTCTCGACGCCGTTCTGTTTCAGAGTGTCCCGGGCATGGTTGAGTTCCTCGATGCTGGTGTAGGGTCCCGCGCGTACACGGTGCCATACGCCCTTCTCGGGCAGCGTCGTGGTCTGGATCGCGGCTTCGACGCCAAGCAGCGCCAGCCGCGCCTTGAGAGTGTCGGCGTCGGGGGCATTCTGAAAGGCACCCGCCTGAAGGTAAAACGCCTCGCGCTCGGACGGCTTCGACTTGCTCGCTTCGCGGAACTGTTTCTCGGTCGCCGGCTCTTCCTGGCCAGGGAGGATCTTGTAGAAATCGAAGCGGGGTTTGGTCTCAACCGCCTTCGCTGTCCGCTCCCCGGCCTTGCCCGCAGCCGCACTGCCCTGTGCGGCCCCATCCTTCGCCGAAGGCGTCGAGCGAAGCAGGAACGGGCTTGGCATTCTGTTGACATACCATGCCACGCCGAGCGCGATCCCGAGCCCGAGCACGAGCCCGATCAGCATGCCGATTAGAAAAGAGCTGCCACCGCCGCGGGGGCTGGCCCTGCGCTCGGGTTTCTTGTAATCCCTGGTCATAACGATATGTTACATCCTCTCCGGCGTGGAGACACCGAGCAACGCCAATCCGTTACGCAGCACCCGCCGAACCGCGGCGGCGAGTGCCAGGCGTGCCCGCTTCGTGTCCTCGTCCTCCACCAGAATACGCGTTGCGTTGTAGTAGCTGTGAAATTCCGCCGCAAGCTCCCTCAGGAAGAATGCGATCACGTGCGGGGACAGATCGCGTGCCGCGTCCTCGACGGCCTGGGGATAGTCCATCAAACGCGCGAGCAGCGCCAACTCCTGCTCTGAGACCAGCGTAGCGGTTGCGGTGTCGGTGAGTTCCGCGGTTTCTCCGCCCCATTGCTCGAGCACGCTGCAGACCCGGGCGTGCGCGTACTGGACGTAATAGACGGGGTTTTCGTTGCTTTTCGACTTTGCGAGGTCCAGGTCGAAGTCGAGGTGCTGGTCGGATCTGCGCAAGACGTAGAAGAAACGCGCCGCGTCGTTACCCACCTCTTGCCGCAGCTGACGCAAGGAAACGAACTCTCCGGCGCGGGTCGACATCGATACTTTCTGGCCATTGCGGTAGAGCACGGCGAATTGCACCATCGCGATCGTGAGCTGCTCGGGATTAAGACCGAGCGCCGCGAGCGCGCCTTTGACACGAGCGACGTAGCCGTGATGGTCCGCGCCCCAGACGTCAATGACGAGATCGGAGCCCCGCTCGAACTTGTTCAGGTGATAGGCAATGTCCGACGCAAAGTAGGTGTACTGCCCGTTCTCACGCTGCACCACGCGATCCTTCTCGTCGCCGAAAGCTGTGGAACGAAACCACTTGGCTCCATCCTGCTCGTAGAGGTGGCCGCGTTCGTCGAGGGTGCGCAGCGCACGCTCGACCAACCCCGAATCGTAGAGCGAGCGTTCGGAGAACCAGTGATCGAAGGTGATGCCGAACTCGGCAAGATCGCTGCGACAGTCCTCAAGCTGCTCATTTAAGGCGAAATCGTGAAAATACGTGTAGTCGCCTGCAAGACGTTCTTTGGCATGTTGGATCAAGCGGTCGAGCTGCGTTTCCTCGTCCGGCTCGGTGAGCGCCTGCCTGAACGCATCCCTCGTCACGTCGCGCGTGAACTTCGCGCCATGCTGCTCGTGGATGGCGTTTGCCATCGTGCGGACGTAGTCACCTTGATAGGCGTTACCAGGAAAATCGACCGCTACGCCGCACCGCTCCAGGTAGCGCAGCCAGGTCGATAGCGCCAGGATGTCCATCTGGCGGCCGGCGTCATTGACGTAGTACTCCCGCGTGACCTCGAATCCCGCGGCTCTCAGGATATTGGACAGGCTTGCCCCGTATGCCGCGCCGCGGCCATGGCCGACGTGCAAGGGCCCGGTCGGGTTGGCCGAAACGAACTCGACGTGCACGCGTTTTGGTCTACCCAACATCACGACGCCGTAGTCGGTGCCCGCCCGCAGCACGCGGTTAACCGTTTCCTGCTTGAAACTGCGCTTCAGGAAGATATTGATAAAACCTGCACCGGCGACCTCGGCCCTCTCGACGCACGGCGAAGCTGGCAAGGCGGCGACGAGTCGAGCAGCGATTTCCCGCGGCGCGCGCTTTAGCGCCCTAGCCAACTGGAGCGCGACGTTGCAGGCGTAGTCACCATGCTGCGCCTGCTTGGGCTTTTCGATAAGGATCCCGGGGTCGGACACCTGCGGCGCTGCTTCCCGGATCGCCTCGGACAGCAACGCCGCAAGATGGGCGCGTAGGTCGGAAAGCGGGGGTGCAGGCATCGGGATCGAGGAAAAAACGGCTTATTATAAGCGAGCCTAGAACTCGAGCGGATCGACATCGATGGCCCAACGCGCCGATGCCGACCGGTTTTCGGAGAGTTTCCTGTGCCACCCGCCCACGAATTGTTGCAGCCGAGCGCGTGATTCGCATTGGACCAGAAGCTGCGCTCGCTCGCGGCCAGCGCGACGCGGCATAGCTGCCGGCACGGGATCGTAAAGGGTGACTGGGGCCGAAACGCTGCGGGCGCTAACCGCCGCCGCGCGCAGGAAATCGAGCGCCGCCGCCAGGCGCGGGGCCTCGGCGCGCAGCAGCGCCTGGTAAAGAAATGGCGGAAAACCCGCCTGGCGCCGTTCCTCGAGCAAGCGGTCGGCGAAGGCTCGGTAATCCTGGAGCTTCAGTGCCTGGTAGAGCGGATGGTTCGGAAATTCCGTCTGAATTAGCACCCGGCCCTGGGTCGTACCGCGGCCGGCGCGACCAGCGACCTGCATAAGCAGCGCGAGCAGACGCTCGGAAGCGCGGAAATCGGCGCTATAAAGCATGCTGTCAGCGTTGAGCACCCCGACAAGATTGAGGTGCGGGAAATCGTGGCCCTTCGCAAGGATCTGCGTACCGACCAGGATCTTGACGTCGCCCGCGTAAATACGGCGGCGCATGGCCGGCCACGCGTGGCGCGGACGCATGCTGTCGCGATCGATGCGCAACACACTCGACTCGGCGTAACGCTGCGCCAGCGCGTCTTCCACGCGTTGTGTGCCCTGCCCCAGCGGCGCGAGCTGGGGGTTGCCGCAGTCCGGACAGGCGGGCGGTATGGCTGCGATGTGCCCGCAATGGTGACAGCGCAACTGCCGCTGCTTGAGGTGCAGCACCAGCTGAGCGGAGCAACGGTGGCACCCGGAGATCCAGCCACAACTGTGGCACATGAGCACGGGCGCGTACCCACGCCGGTTAATGAAAACAAGGCTCTGTTCGCCTCGTGCCAGATACTCGTCGAGCGTCTGCAGCAGACGACCCGAAAGTCCATCCTCGAGGCGCTCACCGCGCGTGTCCACGCACTCGATGTGGGGCAGCGGCGCTCCGATCCGCTGGCCCAGCACGCTCAGCTGGTAGCGGCCGTTCGCCGCGTTAAAGTAGCTTTCGAGCGAGGGAGTAGCCGAACCCAGGATGATCGGGACGCCGTACTGGCGCGCGCGAACGACGGCAATGTCGCGTGCCGAATAACGAAATCCGTCGGTCTGCTTGAAAGAGCCGTCATGCTCTTCATCGATAATGATGATCCCCAGTTGCGGCATCGGCGCAAACACCGCGAGCCGCGTTCCCAGCACAACGCCCGCCCGCCCAGACTGCGCTTCAAGCCAGTGCGCGAGACGCTCGCTGTCGTTGAGTCCGCTGTGCAGGGTTACCAGGGGCACGTCCGGGAAACGGCTCCTGACCAAGCTCTCGAGTTGCGGGGTCAATGCGATCTCAGGCACCAAGAGCAGCGCCTGACAACCCGCGGCGAGCACGGCTGCCATGGCATGCAGATAAACCTCTGTCTTGCCGCTGCCGGTGACGCCGAGCAGCAGATGTACCCGGAATCGCTGCAAGTCGGCGATCACCGCAGTGAGCGCTTGCTCTTGCTCGGCTGTGAGCGGGGGAGCTGGTTGGAGCGGGCGGGGCACCGTCAGTAGCGGTGAGGTGGACGTGTCCAGCCTCACCAGGCCTTCCTGCATGAGTTCTTTCAGGACTGGCGGCGCACGGGCGGACAGGGCTCTCGCATCGGCGGCATCGACCGCGCGTTCATGCAGCAGCGCCAGAAGGCGCCGCTTGAGGTGCGCGCGGGCAGGCAAGGTAGACGGATCAATTGCGGTGCCGGCTTCTGTCAGCATGAAGCGACCATTGACCTGACGCGTGCGGGCAGACAGTCGCGGGCGTCGCAAACGCGCGGGCAGCGTCCCCATGATCGCCGCGCCCAAGGGATAATGATAGTAATCGCTCGCGAACTGCAGCAACTCCAAGTCCGCGTTCTCGAGGCGCGGCGAGTCTCGTAGTATTTGAAGCGCAGGTTTCAGTCTGCCTGGCGCAACGCTGCTGGTGTTGAGAACCTCCACGATGACGCCGATAGCACGCTTTTTCCCAAACGGAACAACGACACGGCAGCCGACGTCTTCGATCGTCGCATCGACAAGCCGGTAATCGAACAGCGTTGTCACCGGCACATCGAGCGCGACCTTAATGATATTCATGGGGCCCGGCTCTCGGTCTTTTTGTTACTTGCTGAGAGCGACCAGTCGTCGGCGATCATGGCCTTGCAATTAGAAAACCCTTACGCATCAGACCATTTTCCCCTCATCAACGTTGTGCTGTGGATAACCCTGTTGATGAGTTCAGCGCCTATCGTTTGCCTGACGCGGTGTCGCTTCCAGTCGGCTCCGAAGGCGTGGCGCGTTTAGATGAATATATATTTATAATCAATAGGTTATTGTTGTGACGCCCCCCGAAAACGCCTTGCGTGGCCGGTTGAGCTCTCCGCGGCAGCCCACTGTGCATAAGTCTGCTGCGGGTTTCCCGAAAAGCTAGATCTGGCGCGATTCTTCAGTGATAGGCGCGACTCATCTCACGCACGGCTTCCACGAGTACAGCAACATTCTCGGGCGGTGTGTATTGGGAAATGCCATGTCCAAGGTTGAAGACATGGCCAGTTCCCTTTCCGTACGCGCTCAAGATGCTTCGCACGCCGGTGCGGACTGCATCGGGGCCGGCAAGCAGTACAGCAGGGTCCAGGTTGCCTTGTAGTGAAACTTGTTCACCGACCCGCTGGCGTGCCATGCCGATCGCGACGGTCCAGTCCAGCCCAACCGCGTCACACCCGCTCGCTGCGATCTCCTCGAGCCAACCGCCGCCGCCCTTGGTGAAGAGGATGGTTGGAACGCGCTCGCCCCGGCACTCTCGTTTTAGTCCGTCGATCGTGCGCCGGAGATACTTAAGCGAAAACTCATGAAATTCGTCTGTTCCCAGGATGCCGCCCCAAGTATCGAATAACATCACAACCTGAGCGCCAGCCTCGACCTGGGCGTTCAGGTAGGCGGTCACCGCACGACAATTAATGTCCAGAATGTGGTGCAGCAGGTCGGGGCGTCGGTAAAGCAACGTCTTCAGCGCGCGAAAATCGGCGCTACCCTTTCCTTCGACCATGTAGCAGGCAAGCGTGAACGGGCTCCCGGAGAAGCCAATCAACGGGACGGCGCCGTCGAGGGCGACGCGTACCTGGCGCACCGTGTCCAGCACGTAGCGCAGATGCTCCCCCGGGTCAGGAACCTGTAGGTTGCGGATCTCCCACTCTTCGCGCAGTGGCCGCTCGAAACGAGGTCCCTCGCCTTCCACAAAATGCAGGCCCAGCCCCATGGCATCAGGGATCGTCAGAATATCCGAGAACACGATCGCGGCGTCCAGCGCATAGCGCGCGAGCGGCTGGAGCGTGACCTCAGTGGCCAGATCCGGATTCTTGCAGAGCGCAAGAAAATTGCCCGCGCGCGTCCGCGTCTGGTTGTACTCCGGGAGGTAGCGCCCCGCCTGTCGCATAAGCCAGACGGGCGTGTAGGAGGTGGGCTGCCGCAGCAGCGCCCGGATCAGCGTGTCGTTCTTGAGCCGCATCACGGGCGAGCGCTAATTGCTGATGCGCGGCTCACCGGTGCCGGTATCGTCCAGCGACGCGCTGTAGACCAAGCCGTCAGCGTGGCAGCTCCGACGATCCCATCAGGAACTCGTCAACAGCCCGCGCGCATTGACGGCCTTCGCGTACTGCCCAAACCACGAGCGACTGACCGCGGCGCATGTCACCGGCAGCAAATATCTTGGGGACCGACGTCGCGTAGCAACCGGCGCCCTCCGTGGCCGCGCGCGCGTTACCGCGCGCATCCTTTTCTACACCAAAGGCGTCGAGCACCGATGAAACCGGAGAAACGAATCCCATGGCGAGCAGCACCAGATCGGCGACGAGCGTGAACTCGGAGCCGCCGACCTCACTCATCTTGCCGTCTTTCCACTCCAGGCGCACGGCCTTGAGCGCCTTTACCTTGCCGCCCTCACCGACAAATTCCTTCGTGGCGATTGACCAATCGCGGTTGACGCCCTCCTCGTGCGACGAAGAGGTCCTGAGCCGCACCGGCCAGTATGGCCAAACCGAGTTCCGCTCCACGTCGGGCGGCATCGGCAATAATTCGAACTGGGTTATGGAGTTTGCACCGTGGCGATTGGAGGTGCCGACGCAGTCCGAGCCGGTATCGCCGCCGCCGATGATCACAACGTGCTTGTCGGTGGCCCACAGCTCATCGACGCCGTTGTCGCCAGCCACGCGCTTGTTCTGCAGGGGAAGGAACTCCATGGCGAAGTGGACGCCTTCCAGCTCGCGCCCGGGAACCGGCAGGTCGCGGGGCTGCTCGGCGCCGATGGCGAGCACCACCGCATCGAACTCGGCCTGCAGCGTCTCCGGCGCCATCGTCTCGGTCGCCCAGTCCGGCACGCCCTTGCCGGGGCGCTCGCTGCCGACATAGACGCCGGAACGGAACGAAACGCCCTCGGCGGTCATCTGCTCCATGCGCCGGTCGATCAGCCATTTCTCCATCTTGAAATCCGGGATGCCGTATCGCAGCAACCCGCCAATGCGGTCATTTTTCTCTAACACCGTAACCGCGTGCCCCACGCGAGCGAGCTGCTGCGCACAGGCAAGCCCCGCCGGCCCTGATCCGACGACGGCGACCTTCTTGCCGGTCTTGTGCACGGGCGGCTGTGCTTTCACCCAGCCCTCTTCCCAAGCTTTGTCTATGATCGCGTGCTCGATCGATTTGATGCCGACCGCGTCCTCGTTGATGCGCAGCACGCACGCCTCCTCACACGGCGCCGGGCAAATGCGCCCCGTGAACTCCGGGAAGTTGTTGGTGGAGTGTAGCGTCTCGATCGCCGCGTTCCAGTCCTGGCGGTAGACGAGGTCGTTCCAGTCGGGAATGATGTTGTTGATCGGGCAGCCGCTGATGCAGAACGGAACGCCGCAATCCATGCAGCGCGCGCCCTGGATCTTCGCCTGCTCGTCCGTCAGGCGCGGAATAAATTCGCGAAAGTGCTTCTTGCGCTGCTCTTTCGCCTCGTAAGTTTCCTCGACCCGCTCGAACTCGAGAAATCCTGTGATTTTTCCCATTTGATTGTTCAGCATGCTGGGCCGAGCCGGTTCCCGCCGGCGCGGCCGCGTTGTCTCGTCAAGGGACTATGCGGCGCGGCGGCGCTGCTTGGCGGCGAGTTCGCCCAGCGCGCGCCGGTACTCGTTCGGGAAGATCTTTACAAACTTGGCGCGGTACTCGGCCCAGCGTTCCAGGATATGTCGCGCCTGCGCACTGGCCGTGTAGCGCACATGGTTCCCGATGAGCCGCTTCAGAATCAGCTCGTCTGCAAGGCCCATGTGCCACAGGTCGCGCGAAAGCTTCGCCTCCTGCTCCGCCTCGGCGAGGACTGGTTCGAGCGTCACCATCGCGAGGTTGCAGCGCGACTCGAACGTGCCGTCCTCGTCCAGCACGTAGGCGATTCCACCCGACATGCCGGCGGCGAAGTTACGGCCGGTCGTTCCTAGCACCACCACGATGCCACCGGTCATATATTCGCAGCCGTGATCCCCGACGCCCTCCACCACGGCTTGCGCGCCGGAGTTGCGCACGGCGAAACGCTCGCCCGCCACACCGCGGAAATAGGCTTCACCGTTAATGGCGCCGTAGAGCACGACGTTTCCGGAAATGATGTTTTGCGTTGGTTCGCCCTTGAACTTGGGCGAGGGCTGCACCGAAATGCGCCCGCCCGAGAGCCCCTTGCCGCAATAGTCGTTGGTGTCTCCGATGAGATCGAGCCACACGCCCTTTGCGAGGAACGCGCCGAAGCTCTGGCCCGCGGAGCCGGCGAAGCGGGCGTGGATGATGTCATCCGGCAGCCCGTCATGCCCATAGCGCTTCGCGATCTCGTGCGAGAGCATAGTGCCAACCGTGCGATTGATGTTACGTATCGGCATGTCGATCATGACCTTCTCGCCGCGCTCGAGCGCTGGCCGTGCCAGCTCGATCAGCCGGTGGTCCAGCGCCTTGGCGAGCCCGTGATCCTGCTTCTCGCAGTGGTACCGCGCGACATCTGCGGGCATTTCCGGTCGGTGGAAGATCTTCGAGAAGTCGAGACCTTTCGCCTTCCAATGCTCGATACCCTGCTTTGTTTCGAGCAGATCGGAGCGTCCGATGAGATCGTCGAATTTACGGATGCCGAGCCGCGCCATCAGCTCGCGCACCTCTTTGGCGACGAAGAAGAAGTAGTTGACGACGTGCTCGGGCTTACCCTCGAACTTCCGGCGCAGCACCGGGTCTTGGGTGGCCACCCCCACCGGACAGGTATTGAGGTGGCATTTTCTCATCATGATGCAGCCCTCGACGACGAGCGGTGCGGTCGAGAAACCAAACTCGTCCGCCCCGAGCAGCGCGCCGACCACCACGTCGCGGCCGGTTTTCATCTGGCCATCGACCTGGACGGCAATTCGGCCACGCAGGCGGTTCAGCACAAGTGTCTGTTGCGTTTCCGCGAGCCCGAGCTCCCAGGGCGTGCCGGCATGCATGATCGACGACCAGGGCGAGGCCCCGGTGCCGCCATCGTGCCCGGAAATCGTCACGTGATCCGACTTGGCTTTCGACACGCCCGCGGCGACCGTGCCGACGCCGACCTCGGAAACCAGCTTGACACTGACCGCCGCCTCGGGATTCGCGTTCTTCAAGTCGTGGATGAGCTGTGCGATGTCCTCGATCGAATAGATATCGTGGTGCGGCGGCGGGGAAATCAGCTCGACACCGGGCGTCGAGTAGCGGAGTTCCGCAATGTAATCCGAAACCTTGCGCCCGGGCAGCTGTCCGCCCTCGCCGGGCTTTGCGCCTTGAGCGATCTTGATCTGCATCATCTCGGACGCGGCCAGATACTCGGCGGTGACGCCGAAGCGGCCGGACGCAACCTGCTTGATCTTGGATTTCAGCGAGTCGCCTTCCCGTAGTGGGATGTCGACTTCCACGCGCTCGCGGCCCAGACGCGACATCAGCGTTTCGCCGGCAGCGACCTTCGCGTAGCGCTTGCGGTCCTCGCCGCCCTCGCCGGTGTTGGACTTGCCGCCGATCCGGTTCATCGCGATCGCGAGCGTCGCGTGGGCTTCGGTCGAGATCGAGCCGAAGGACATGGCACCGGTCGAAAAGCGCTTCACGATCTCCGCTACGGGCTCGACTTCCTCGATCGGTACCGGCGCGCACTGGTCGAATTTGAGCTCAAACAGCCCGCGTAGCGTCATGTGGCGCCGCGACTGGTCATTGATGATTGCCGCGTATTCCTGGTACGTTTGATAGGAGTTTTGCTGCGTCGAGTGCTGCAGTTTCGCAATCGCATCGGGCGTCCACATGTGGTCTTCGCCGCGCACCCGCCAGGCATACTCGCCGCCGGCGTCCAGGGTGGTTCTGAGGACCGGGTCGTTCTCGTCGAATGCCGCCCGGTGGATGCGCAGCGTTTCTTCGGCCACCTCGAACACGCCGATGCCTTCGACGGAGGAGGCGGTTCCGGCAAAATACTTGTCGACGAGCGATCGCGCGAGCCCGATCGCCTCGAAGATCTGCGCGCCGGTGTAGGACATGTAGGTCGAGATGCCCATCTTGGACATTACCTTCTTCAGGCCCTTGCCCGTTGCTTTCACGAAGTTCCTGATCGCCTTGTAGCCATCAACCTCTGGGCCGAAGTGGCCGCGGCCTGCCAGGTCGAGCAAGGTTTCGAGTGCGAGGTAGGGATGGACCGCCTCGGCACCATAGCCGCCGAGCAGCGCGAAATGATGCGTTTCACGCGCTGAACCCGTTTCTACGACCAGCCCGGTCGACGTGCGCAGGCCCCGGTTCACCAGGTGCTGGTGGATCGCAGAAAGCGCGACCAGCGTGGGTATCGCGAGATTGTCGCGGTCAACCCTTCGGTCCGAAATGATGAGAATGGAATAGCCGGCGCGCACTGCGTCTTCGGCTTGCGCGCACAACGACGCGAGCCGTGCCTCGATGGCTTCCTTGCCCCACGCCACGGGGTAGGTAATGTCGAGCTCGAACGAGGCGAACTTGCCCTGCGTGTAGCGATCGATGTGCCGGATCTTCTCCATCTCGAAGAAGTCGAGTACGGGCTGGCTGATCTCGAGCCGCAGCGGCGGGTTCATCTCGTCGATCCCGAGCAGATTGGGCTTGGGCCCGATGAATGACACGAGCGAGGTCACGAGCTCCTCGCGAATCGGATCAATGGGCGGATTCGTGACCTGGGCAAACAGTTGCTGGAAGTAGTGATACAACGACTTGTTCTTGCCGGACAGGACGGCCAGGGGCAAGTCATTGCCCATCGAGCCGACCGGCTCCTCGCCGCTAAGCGCCATCGGCGCCATCATGAATTTGACGTCTTCCTGCGTGTAGCCGAAGGCCTGCTGGCGGTCGAGCAACGGCACGCTTGAGCGCTCCGGCTGTTGCTTGTCGCTCTCGACTTCGTCGAGCTTCACGCGTATGCGCTCGATCCACTCGGCGTAAGGCTTTGCCGACGCCAGCGACTCCTTCAGCTCCTTGTCATCGACGATGCGCCCCTTTTCGAGATCGACGAGGAACATCTTGCCCGGCTGTAAGCGCCACTTCTTGACGATCTTTTCCTCCGGCACGGGCAGACAGCCGCACTCGGAGCCCATGATGACGAGGTCGTCGCTGGTGACGATATAGCGGGACGGTCGCAGCCCGTTTCGATCGAGGGTCGCGCCAATCTGGCGCCCGTCGGTGAAGGCGATGGAGGCGGGGCCGTCCCAGGGCTCCATCATCGCGGCGTGGTATTCATAGAAGGCGCGGCGGCCCGGATCCATTAGCGTGTGATTTTCCCACGCCTCGGGGATCATCATCATCATCGCATGCGCAATGGAATAGCCCCCCATGACGAGCAATTCCAGCGCGTTGTCGAAAGAAGCGGAGTCCGACTGGCCGTCGTAGATCAACGGCCATAGTTTGTCGAGATCGCGCCCGAGAACGGGGCTGGAAATAGCGCCCTGGCGCGCGCGAATCCAGTTGACGTTGCCCCGCAGCGTGTTGATCTCGCCGTTGTGGCAGATCACGCGGAAGGGATGCGCCTTGTCCCAGCTAGGAAATGTATTCGTCGAGAAGCGCTGGTGGACGAGCGCAAGCGCGGAGGTGACGCGCGCATCCTGCAGGTCTTTGTAGTACATCCCGACCTGATACGGAAGGAGCATACCCTTGTAGCAAATGGTGCGCGCCGACATCGACGCAACGTAGAATTCCTTGCCGTGCGCTAGTTTGAGCGACTGAATTGCGTGTCCCGAACTCTTCCGGATGACGTAGAGCTTGCGTTCAAGCGCGTCGGTCACGGTAACACCAGTGCCACGGCCGATGAATACCTGCCGGATGACCGGCTCGACTTCCTTGACCGATTCACCGAGGTCAGCGTCGTCCACCGGCACGTCGCGCCAACAGAGCAACGCCTGCCCCTCGTCCTTGATGGCGCGCTCGATTTCATACTCGCACGCGAGGCGCGAGGCAGGCTCCCGCGGGAGGAACACCATTCCGACGCCGTACTGCCCGCGAGGCGGTAGTTTTATTCCGTGCTTGCCCATCTCCTCGCGGAAAAACTGGTCGGGAACCTGGATCAGGATGCCGGCCCCGTCACTCGCCTTGGGATCGGCACCAACGGCTCCGCGATGGGTGAGGTTCTTCAGGATCTGGAGGCCTTGCTCGATGATGGCGTGGCTTTTCTTGCCTTTGATATGAGCGACGAATCCGACCCCGCAAGCATCATGCTCGTAGGCCGGCTGGTAGAGACCTTGCATTGCGGGCAA
>JAOTTL010000023.1:0-29124 GCA_029864385.1 Betaproteobacteria bacterium
ACGATCGTCATGCGCGACAGCGTCGCGTCCTCGGTAGGCGCGACCGTAAGCGACTCGATATTGTAGCCGCGGGCCGAGAACAGCCCGGCGACCCGCGAAAGCGCGCCCGCTTCGTTCTCGAGCAGGACGGAGATGATTCGCCTCATACCAGGATCATCTCCGAAAGGCCCTTGCCGCCCGGCACCATCGGGAACACGTTCTCGGTCTGGTCGGTCACGAAATCCATGAACACGAGGTCGCTCTTGCGCGCGAACGCCTCCTTGAGCGCGGGCTCCACGTCCTCGGGCTTCTCAATCTTGACGCCGATGTGGCCATACGACTCCGCTAACTTGCTGAAGTCGGGCAGCGCGTCCATGTACGACTCCGCGTAGCGGTTGCCGTGAAAGAACTCCTGCCACTGGCGCACCATGCCCATGTACTTGTTGTTGAGGTTCACTACCTTGATCGGCAACCGGTATTGCTTGCAGGTGGAGAGCTCCTGGATGCACATCTGAATCGAGGCCTCGCCCGTGACGCACGCGACGGCCGCGGCCGGGTGCGCGAGCTGCACGCCCATCGCCGCCGGCATGCCAAAGCCCATCGTGCCCAGCCCGCCCGAGTTGATCCAGCGGCGCGGTTTCTGGAACTTGTAGAACTGCGCCGCCCACATCTGGTGCTGGCCCACGTCGGAGGTCACGTAAGCATCGCCGCCGGTGACTTCGTAGAGCTTCTCGATCACGTATTGCGGCTTGATGAGCGAGCTCGAGCGGTCGTACTTGAGGCAGTCGCGCGAGCGCCAGAGCTCGATCTGTGTCCACCACGTCTTGAGCGCTTCCGGATCGGGCTTTTCCTTGACGGCGTCGAGTTGTTTCATGAGCTCGCGCAGCACCTCCCGCACGTCGCCGACGACAGGGACGTCGACCTTGACGCGCTTCGATATCGAAGAGGGATCAATATCGACGTGGATGATGGTGCGCTCCTCGGCGAAGAAGTGGCGCGGGTTGCCGATCACACGGTCGTCGAAGCGCGCCCCGATCGCGAGCAGTACGTCGCAATGCTGCATCGCCATGTTCGCTTCGTAGGTCCCGTGCATGCCGAGCATGCCGAGAAACTGACGATCCGTCGCCGGATAGGCGCCAAGCCCCATCAGGGTGTTCGTGCAGGGAAAGCCGAGCGAGCGCACGAGTTGCGTCAATTCGTCGGACGCGCCGCCCAGGACTACACCCCCGCCGGTGTAGATCATCGGGCGCTTGGCCCTGGTGAGGAGCTGTATCGCCTTCTTGATCTGCCCGGCGTGGCCTTTGGTGACCGGGTTGTACGAGCGCATCGTGATCGTCTCGGGATAGTGAAACTCGCACTTCGCCGTCGTCACGTCCTTCGGGATGTCCACCACGACCGGGCCCGGGCGGCCCGTCGCCGCAATATAGAACGCCTTCTTCATGGTGACCGCGAGATCCTTCACGTCCTTCACCAGGAAGTTATGCTTCACGCACGGCCGCGTGATTCCGACCGCGTCGCACTCCTGGAACGCGTCCTGGCCGATCGCGTGCGTTGGCACCTGGCCCGTAATGATGACCAGGGGAATGGAATCCATGTGGGCGGTGGCAATGCCCGTGACGGCATTTGTTACGCCCGGCCCGGACGTCACCAGCGCAACCCCTACCTTATCCGTTGACCGCGCATAGCCGTCGGCCGCGTGAACCGCGCCTTGCTCGTGCCGCACCAGGATATGCTTAACCTTGTCTTGCTTGAAGATCTCGTCATAGAGAAAGAGCACGGCGCCTCCGGGGTAGCCAAACACGTGCTCAACCCCCTCCTCCTGCAGGCAGCGCACGACGATTTCAGCGCCAGTCAGTTCCATGGCCCAGTCCAGCCCAAACGCGGAAACTGGTAACGTTACCGTCTGACTGCACTTTGGTCAAGCAAAACATCCCTTTAAACAGCAAGATAGAGCAAAGCCCCCCGCCAGTCCACCTCAGGCGTTGCGCGCCTTCGTTTTTTGCTAAGATGCGGCGACCTGCGCGGGACGGTGCAAGGGCATCGCTCCGACGGGCCGCGCGCCGCCGCGGGCATCCGGAAGGCGGGACGACTGGCCACCTACCAAGAACTTGCGGAGTTTCTCGCCAAGGTTGAGCGCCGCGCCTACAAGCAAGCGCTGTTCGCGCTGCGTGACGATCACTTGGCATTGGACATCGTCCAGGACGCGATGCTGAAGCTCACCGAAAGTTATTCCACGCGTCCTCTGACCGAGCTCCCGCTCCTGTTTCAACGCATTTTGCAGAACACGATTCTCGATTTTTTTCGTCGCCAAAAGGTTCGCTCGATGTGGACGCCCGCGGTCTCGAGCCTCCTCGGCCGCGGGAGCGACGAGGACGCGGACCCGCTCGAAACTTTGGAAGTGGTGGACGACTCCAAGTTTTCGGAACCACCCGCCGAACAGGCTGAACGCTCACAAGTGGTTGCTTTAATTGAAAAAGCGCTTGAAAAACTGCCGGCACGTCAACGCCAAGCCTTCTTGTTGCGTTATTGGGAGGAACTGGACGTCGCCGAGGCGGCGAAAATAATGGGTTGCTCCAAGGGAAGTGTGAAAACACACTGCTCGAGGGCAACTCATGCCCTTTCCGTGATCCTCGGAAAACAGGGGATCAAACTATGAACCAGCCCGAGAACGAGTTGGCGCGCCGGATTGTCGAGCACCTCGACGCCGGCGTGGATCAACTCGATCCGGCGACGCGCGAGCGACTGCTGGCTGCGCGCGAACGGGCGCTTGGGCGCTATCGCGAGCAACCCGCACCTGTCCTGGGCCTGGCGTGGACCGGACATGCGATCGCGTGGGTTTCCGGGCATCGCTTCTACAGTGTTCGCAATCTGGTGGCCGTCACTGCGCTCGTGCTCGGCCTGACCGGTCTCGCCATCTGGAACAGCCTCGGCCCGACTAACGAGCTGGCCGACATCGATGCCGGCTTGCTCACCGATGAGCTGCCGATCAATGCTTATCTCGACAAGGGCTTCGATTCATGGCTAAAACGTGCGTCGCGTTGATCGCCTGGCTCTGTCTCGCATTTCCGGTCGTCGCCGCGCAAAACCAACCCGAGAGTGGCAAGTACGCACGACCCGCGTGGTCCGAGCTCACGCCCGAACAGCAGAAGATCCTCGCCCCGCTCTCCCGCGAGTGGGACCAGCTGGACGCGAAGCGCCGCAAGAAATGGATGGCCATCGCAAAGCGTTATCCCAAGATGAAGCCGCCGGCGCGCGAGCGCCTGAAAAAGCGCATGGTCAACTGGGCGAAGCTGACCCCCGAACAGCGCCGTGCCGCACGCGAGCGCTATCAGCAGCTCAAGCGTCTTCCGCCCAAAGAGCGCCGACAGGTCACCCGACAGTGGCGAGCCTATCAGCGAGCCGTAGCGGCCCAGCCGGATCTTTCGCCGTCGGATCCGCCAGCCCCGCCCGCGCCATTGACGGCGCCCGCCGTGCCGGCGACCACGACGCGTTAACCCCGCCCTAGGAGGGTGTCGGACGATGTCCCGACACCCTCCTTACGTGTAGCCGATGTCTGCCGGGCATGAAAACAGCGCGCCGCCGGCAGGCCTTATGCGGCGCGTGGTAAGCCTCGCCTACGAGGCGCTGGTTCTATGTGCAGTCCTCGCGCTCGGTGCAACCCCATTCATCACCCTGACTCAAGGGATGGAACACGTCGTTGCGCGGCCGCTCCTCCAGCTCTATCTCGCAGCCCTCGCGGGCGCGTATTTCGTCTGCCAATGGCGCGGCGGCGGCCAGACCCTGCCGATGAAAACCTGGCGCCTTCGGCTGGTGCACCGCAACGGCAGCGTGCTTACCCTGCGACAGGCGGTGCAGCGCTATTGCCTCGCTCTTGCCGGATTACTCGCGTTCGGCGCGGGCTTCGCGTGGGCCCTTGTGGACCGGGATTAGCAGTTCCTGCACGACCGGATCGCCCGCACCCGTATCGTGAAGGATGAAGGATGAAGGCGAAAGGATGAATGAAGACCCGCAACCGACGCCCTTCCGCCTTCTGACTTCTGACTTACCTGCGCTCCTGCCACCAGATCATCCCCACCGCCGCCGAGAAAAAGATCACGATGGGTACGACGGCGCTGGCAAAGGCCGGCCAGTCGTTGATAAGTCCAAGGTACGAGAACAGGCGATTCAGGAAGTGGAACACCAGGCCGAGCATAATGCCGGCGAAGATCTTGGGGCCGACACCAACCTGGCGGCCCTGAAAATACGCAAAAGGCAGCGCGAGCACGACCATCACCACAACTGCCAGGGGATAGGTCAGCTTGTTCCAAAGCGCGATTTCATAACGCAGCGCCCGCTGATGGTTTTCCTTGAGGTGCCGCGTGTACGAATAGAGGCTCGAAGCCGACATCTTTTCAGGCTTTACCAGGAGCACGCTGATGAGATCGGGATCGAGCACCGACTGCCAACTCGCCTGCGCCAGCTTCTGCACCGAGGTTTCCTTACCATCGAAGTTCGTACGCTCAACGTCGTGGAGCATCCAGCGCCGGTCGCTCTGATAAGTTCCCCGATGTGCGAAACTGATGGAGCGCAGCCGATATTGTCCGTCGAAATCGTAGATCCGCACGCCACGCAGACTGGTGTCGGGAAGCACTTCGACGACGTTGATGAAACTACGGTCGTCTTTGATCCACAAACCCGAGCGGAACTCCTGCGCCACCACACCGGTAATGGCCTGAGACCGAAGGCGCTGCGCGGACCGCTCCGCGGGCGGGCCGACGAATTCCCCGAAAACGAACGTGATTACGGCAAGAACAAGGCCGATCCCTACGAGCGTGGTGACGAAACGCGTGGTCGATACGCCAGCGGTGCGCATGACCGTATACTCGGATCCCGCCACGAGTTGCGCGAGCACGAAAAGCGCGCCAATCAGGACCGCGATAGGAAAGAGCTCATAGACATGCCCCGGCGCCGAAAGCAAGACGTAGCCCGCAATGAGTCGCAGCGTGTAGGCACCGCGGCCGAGGTCCTTCACCTGCTCCACCGTGTCGAAGAACGCAAACAGCATCACCAACGCGGCCGTGACCAGAGCGGTCGCCACGAAGATTTCGGTAGCAATGTATCGCCGCAGCGTCCTCATCGTATCAAGCGAAAAAGCGAAAACAGCATCAAGCGGCGGTAGAACAGCAGCAGGAGCAGCACGAACATCAGGGCGTGCACGCCGAGCACCCCGACGGCAAAACTGATGCGCGACTGCGCGATGGACGCTTGCGCGATCGATAGCATGTTGCTGTAGCTCATGTACACCAGCAGCGCCAGAAGCAGATTCATCGACCGCCCCGCGCGCGGATTGACGAAGGACAGGGGGATCGCGAGCAGCGCCAGGATCAGCGCTCCAATGGGAATACCCAGCCGGAATGACAACTCGCCCTGATTGCGGTGAGTTAAATTACGCACCAGCTCTACTGTTGGCGTGCTCTTTTCGGTAGGGGCGCGCGGCGCCTCACTCGACCCGATGCGCATGGCATAACGCTCGAACTCGTAGATCTTGTACGCGGCCTTGCCGGGCTCGCCCTCGTAGCGCCGGCCGTTCTTCAGCACGAGGAAGCGATCGCCATTCAGCGCTGTCTCCACGTACCCCTGCGCGGCCACCATCACGCCCTGCCGATTATGTTGGACCGAGCTCACGAACACGTTGCCAACGAGTTTCTCGGCGCCCGACACCGCCTCGACGAAAAACACGCGGTCGGCCCGATTGGATTCCCGGAAGACGCCGGGCGTTATCGCCGACACATCATCCCGGCTGTCCATGCGCCGGCGCAGCTCCTCGCTGTTGGCGACCGCCCACGGCCTCAGCAGCAGGGACGCCAGCGTAATCAGGACAACGACTGGCACCGTGAACGTGAGCACGGGCCGGATCCACTCGGTCAGACCCATGCCGCTTGCAAACCAGACCACCATCTCCGAATCGCGGTAGCTGCGCGTGAGTGTCATCAGCACCGCGACGAAGAGCGCGAGCGAAAGCACGAGCGGCAGATAGCTCACCAGCGCCAAACCGAGCAACGCCGCCACCCCACCCGCAGTGATGGCACCGCCCGCAGCCAGTCCGAGAAGGCGCACGAGCGCCGTTGTCACGATGATGCCGATCAGGACGAAGAAAATTCCCAGCGAGGAAATCACCAGCTCGCGGAGAAGCGCGTGGCGGAAGATCATTAGAGAGCCGGGCTCAGCTTTGACTTTTCGGCAGGAATGCGCAAATAATCAGACAGCTAACTGGATTCGGAGCCCTCAGTGGAATTTAGCATAAAAAGCGGCGCGCCGCAGTCCGCCCGCAACGGTTGTCTGGTGGTGGGTGTGTTCGAGCCGCGCAAGCTCTCCCGCGCCGGCGCGGCGCTCGACCGCGCTGCGAAGGGATCTATCAGCACCATCCTGCGGCGCGGCGATATGCAGGGCAAGCTCGGCAAGACCCTGTTCCTGCACAATGTTCCTGGCGCTGCGGCTGATCGCGTACTGCTGGTTGGACTGGGGCGCGAAGCGCAGTTCAGCGAGAAGCAGTATCGCAGCGCCGTCGTGGCCGCCATCCGCGCCCTGGGCGCGTCCGGGGCCGAGGAAGCCTCGTTGCATCTCACGGAGCTTGCGCTCGGCAAACGCGATGCCGCGTGGAAGGTCGCGCATGCCGTCATGGTTGCGCGCGAATGCACCTATCGCTTCACCCGCATGAAAAGCAAGCGCGAGGACAATGACTTCGCCTTGCGCCGGCTCGTATTGAGCGTCAACGATCGTACGGCTGAGCGGCGCGCCGCCGCAGGGCTCGAGCACGGTCTCGCGGTGGCGCATGGCGTCGCGCTGGCGCGGGACTTGGGCAACCTGCCGCCCAACGTATGCACGCCAGCGTACCTCGCGGACCAGGCGAGAGAGCTGGCGAAGCGCTACCGCATGAAGGTCGAGGTAATGGAGCGCGCCGACATGGAGCGGCTCGGCATGGGCGCGTTGCTGTCCGTAGCGCGCGGCAGTGCGCAACCGCCAAAGTTCATCACGCTCGAACACCGCGGCGGACCCAAGACAGCGCGGCCGGTGGCGCTCGTCGGCAAGGGGGTCACCTTCGACACGGGGGGAATTTCTATCAAGCCCTCTGCCGAAATGGACCAGATGAAATTCGACATGTGCGGCGCGGCAAGCGTCCTGGGAACGATGAAGGCGGTCGGGGAAATGCGCCTGCCGGTGAATGTCGTGGGGGTCATCCCGGCGACCGAGAACATGCCTGGGGGACGCGCCACCAGGCCCGGTGACATCGTGAAGAGTCTGTCCAGGCAGACCGTCGAAATCCTGAACACCGACGCCGAGGGCCGCCTCATTCTTTGCGATGCGCTCACCTACGTCGAGCGCTTCAAACCGGCGGCGGTGATCGATATTGCGACACTCACCGGCGCTTGCGTGGTCGCGCTGGGCCACGTCGCAACCGGCCTTTTCGCCAACGATGACACCCTCGCAAGCGAGGTGCTCGGAGCCGGCGTGGCCGCGCATGACCGTGCCTGGCGCCTGCCCCTATGGGAAGACTACCAGGAGCAGCTCTCCAGCAATTTCGCCGATTTCGCGAACGTCGGGGGGCGCCCGGCGGGCGCTGTAACGGCGGCCTGCTTCCTGGCGCGCTTCACCAAGAGCTACAAGTGGGCGCACCTCGACATCGCAGGTACGGCCTGGAAAAGCGGCAAGGAAAAGGGCGGCACCGGCCGGCCGGTGCCGCTGCTCACGCAGTTTCTCATCAACCGCGCCCGCGGCAGTCGTAAATCGTGAATGGTGAATCTTGGAACCGCAGCGGCACTTAACGATTTACGATTCACGATAAATGACACAAATCGATTTCTACACCCACGTTCCCGACAGGTTGCGCACGGCGTGCGTGCTGTCCTCGAAAGCCTTCGCCCGCGGCCTCAAGGTCACGGTCTTCTGTGCCGATGCCGGGACCGCACAGCGCCTCGACCGGATGCTTTGGACGGCACCGGCCATCGGATTCGTTCCGCACTGCGCGCCCGACGACCCGCTCGCGACGGTGACGCCCGTCATCGTCGATTATCAGGGCGAGAACCTGCTCAACGACAATGTGCTGCTCAATTTGCGTCCGGAGTGGCCTGCGTTTTTCAGCCGCTTCCAGCGGCTTGTCGAGATCGTCGGCCTCGACGAGGCCGATCGCGCACAGGCCCGTGAGCGCTTTCGCTTCTACCGCGACCGCGGCTACGAGATCCGCACGCACGACCTGAGCAAGACCAATGTTTAATGTTTAATGTTCAATGTTTAGTGCTTAGCGAAAAGCGGTCAACGCCTGCACACCGGGCGCGGCAGGCACGGATCCATTTATCATTCAGCATTGAGCATTCGGAACGCTGATGGCTGAGGAACCCACCCGCAAAGACGACGGCGACGAGCTTTTGGAACGGGCCGACGCCTTGCTTGCGAGACACCGCGGCGCAAACACCGCGCAGACCGCAGCGGAAACGTCCGGAATATCGACGCCGACGGAGGCGAACGATACCGGCGGGATATCCGACGTCCCGACGCTGACCGAGATCGTTATCGAGGATCCACCCGTCATGGGACGCCCGGCCGTTCCGCCAGCGGCTGAGCCATCGCCCGATTCGACGGACGTCGTGTCGCGCGTGCAGGTGCAAAACCTCGAACACAGCGTCTACCAGAAGCTCAAGCGCGACCTCGACGAGCGGATCGTGGAAGTGATGCGGGAGCGCGTCATGCCCGATATCGGTGGTGCACTCGATTCGGCCCTGCAGAAGGTCACGCAGAACATGAAGACCGACATCAACCACATGGTGCGCGCCTCGATCGAGGAGACGCTGCGCGCCCAGCTGCAGACCCTGCGTCTGTCGCTCGACGAAAAGGATGCCGGCGGGAAGCCGGCTGAGCCGAAAGCTGCGCTGCCTGCCTCCAGTATAATTCCCGCTTTTCCCGGAACCCGCCCCTTCCCTCCCGAGATGGAGCTCGCCAAGAGTTTTGAGCCGGCAGCGATTGAGGCGCGCTGGTACTCCTTCTGGGACGAGAACGGCTATTTCAAGGCCGGTCTCAATCCGGACAAAAGCGACCGTTTCTGCATTCAATTGCCGCCGCCGAACGTCACGGGCGTGCTGCACATGGGCCACGCGTTCAACCAGACCATCATGGACGCGCTGACCCGATATCACCGCATGCGCGGTTTCAACACGCTATGGCTGCCCGGCACCGATCATGCCGGCATCGCGACGCAAATCGTGGTCGAGCGCCAGCTGGAGCAGCAGGGAACCTCACGCGAGGCGCTCGGGCGCGACAAATTCATCGACAAGGTGTGGGAGTGGAAACAGCAGTCCGGCTCCACCATCACCCGGCAGATGCGCCGGCTGGGCGCCTCATGTGACTGGGCGCGGGAATACTTCACGATGGACGAGAAGTTCTCGCGCGTCGTGACTGAAACTTTCGTGCGCCTCTACGAGCAGGGCCTCATCTATCGCGGCAAGCGGCTCGTCAACTGGGATCCCGTCCTGCTCACTGCCGTCTCCGATCTCGAGGTCGAAAGCCAGGAGGAGGACGGCAATCTCTGGCACATTCGCTACCCGCTCAAGGACGGCAGCGGCCATGTCACCGTTGCAACTACCCGCCCCGAGACGATGCTCGGCGACGTCGCAGTTGCAGTGAATCCCGGCGACGAACGCTATCGCGGGCTCATCGGCAAGATGGTCGTGCTGCCGCTCGCCGAGCGCGAAATCCCGGTTATTGGCGACGAGTACGTAGACAAGGAGTTCGGCACAGGGTGCCTGAAGATCACGCCCGCCCACGACTTCAACGATTTCGACGTATGGTTGCGGCACCGCCCGATCATCGGCCAGACACTCAAGGCCGCGGGTTACACGCAGGCCTACCCGCCCAGCATCTTCAAGAAGGATGCCCGACTCAAGGACTCTCCGCTCGATGACCTCGAGGGCGGACGTCGCCCCGCAAGCACGGCCGGAGTTTACGGAAAATCGGCGGCAGAGCTGCTGCCCGCGACCTACCGCGGTCTCGATCGCTACGAAGCACGTGGGCGAATCGTGGATGACCTCAAGGCGTTCGGCCTGCTTGAGTCCGTCAAGAAACACCGGATGGTGGTCCCCCGTTGCGGACGCACGGATTCGGTGGTCGAGCCGATGCTAACGGACCAGTGGTTCGTGGCCGTCACGAAGCCTGCGCCTGCCGGCACGCTGCATCCCGGCAAGACCATCGCCCAGGTGGCACGCGAGGTGGTCGAGAAAGGTGAGGTCCGGTTCTACCCGGATAACTGGGTGAACACGTACAACCAATGGATGAGGAACATCCAGGATTGGTGTATCTCGCGCCAGCTCTGGTGGGGCCACCAGATTCCCGCCTGGCACGACGAGCACGGCAACGTCTACGTCGCGCGCAGCGAGGAGGAAGCGCAGGCGAAAGCCGATGGTGCCCACCTCACGCGCGACCCGGACGTGCTGGACACCTGGTTTTCTTCCGCGCTGGTTTGCCACGCGACGCTGGGCTGGCCGGAAATGCAGGACGATGATCGAACGGCCTACGACCTTTACCTGCCCTCGAATGTGCTCGTCACCGGTTACGAGATCATCTTCTTCTGGGTCGCACGGATGATCATGATGACGACCTATTTCACCGGCCGCGTGCCGTTCCGCGACATCTATATCCACGGCATCGTGCGCGACGCTGACGGCAAGAAAATGTCGAAGTCGGAAGGCAACACGATCGACCCGGTCGACCTGATCGATGGCATCGCTCTGCCCCCGCTCCTTGAGAAACGCACGACGGGATTGCGCAAGCCGGAGGATGCGCCGATCCTGGGCGAGCGCACCCGGATGGAGTTTCCGCAGGGGATCCCGGCTTACGGGGCGGACGCGCTGCGCTTCACCATGGCCGCTTATGCCACGCTCGGCCGGAACGTCAATTTCGACTTCAAGCGCTGCGAGGGTTACCGCAACTTCTGCAACAAGCTATGGAATGCCAGCCGTTTCGTGCTGATGAACTGCGCCGGCCAGGACGTCGGGCTGGACGAGACGCTCCCCGTCGAGCTCTCGCTGGCAGACCGCTGGATCGTGAGCCAGCTCCAGCGCACGGAAGCCGAGGTCGCCCGAGGTTTTCAGGAATACCGGCTGGACAACGTGGCGAGCGCGATCTACCGCTTCGTCTGGGACGAGTACTGCGACTGGTATGTCGAACTCGCCAAGGTGCAGCTCGCCAGCGGCAGCGCGGAGGAGCAGCGCGGAACGCGTCGCACGCTGGTGCGCGTGCTGGAGACGACCTTGCGTCTCGCGCACCCCGTGATCCCGTTCATCACAGAAGAGCTCTGGCAGAAGGTGGCCGCCCTCGCCGGCAAGTCGGGGCCTTCGATCATGATGCAGTCCTATCCGCAATCTCAGCCGGAACGCCACGACGAAACCGCCGAGCGCCAGATCGCGATGCTAAAGGATCTCGTCAATGCCTGCCGGACGCTTCGCAGTGACATGGGCATTGGCCCCGGACAGCGCGTGCCGCTTCTGGTCGAGGGCCGGCGCCAGCCTTTCGCTTCGTTCGCCCCCTATCTCACGGCGCTGGCGCGCCTCTCCGAGGTCATGATCACTGAGCACGAGCTGCCGCAGATCGACTCACCGGTGTCGATCGTGGGCGATTACCGGCTGATGCTCAAGATAGAGATCGATGTGGCCAATGAGCGCGCGCGGCTCGACAAAGAGCGTGGACGGCTACAGGGGGAGATCGACAAGGCCCGGGGTAAGCTCGACAACCCGAGCTTTGTCGAACGCGCGCCCCCGCTCATCGTGGCGCAGGAGAAGGAGCGGCTCGCCCGTTTCATGGCGATGCTCGAGAAGGTGAACGAACAGCTGCAGCGGCTCGGCTGATGCAGTGGACGCGCTCTCGACACTGGCGTTGATCGCGGGGCTCGGCTGGGCCAGCGGCGTGCGGCTCTACGCCGTTCTTTTCTTCCTCGGAATCCTTCACCACGCCGCCGTTCTCGAGCTGCCTCCGGACCTTGAGCTGCTCGCGCACCCCGCCGTGATGGTGGTGTCCGGCCTGCTCTTCATAACCGAGTTCTTCGCGGACAAAATTCCCGGTTTCGACTCGCTCTGGGACGCCGTGCACACTTTCATTCGGATTCCGGGCGGCGCTTTGCTCGCCGCCGCAGCTGTGGCACACGGGGATCAGGGTCTCGCGCTCGCGGCGGGACTGCTGGGTGGCGTGTTCGCCGCGGGCGCGCATTTCACGAAAGCGGGCGGGCGCATGCTCATCAACGCGTCCCCCGAACCTTTCAGCAACTGGGCGGCGTCGCTCGGCGAAGATACCCTGGCACTTGCCGCCCTGTGGTCGGCGTTCAAGTACCCCGTGCTGCTGCTGATCGCGCTGGCGCTCTTCGTCCTCGTGGCGGTGCTGCTCGCGCCCCGGTTGCTGCGTGGCGTGCGCAACGTATTCGCCGCGATCCGCCGCCTGCTCGGCCATCCCGCGTGAAAGCGCTCTCGAAAACCCGGCTAGCCGCAGATAAACGTGGATGACATTCACGGACAATTTTGGTGTTTGGTTCGAATTATCTGTGTTTATCTGCGTTCATCTGCGATTCCATTCGCTTTTTCTAGAACTCGATGCTCTCGCGGATCGCGGCGATGCCGGCATTTGCGCAAGCGTCGTCCGCCTCGCCGCCGGGCGCGCCCGACACTCCGATACCGCCGAGCATCGCACCCGCGCCCTCGATCATGAGCCCTCCACCCACCGTCGCGACCCGGGGTCGGTGCCTTACCCCGCTCTGGGGCTGGCCCGCCGCCGTCAGACGGGCAAGATCCGTGGTCTTGGTGCGGAAGCTCACCGCGGTCCAAGCCTTGTCGACCGCCATGCGCGGCGTGTGCGGTCCCGCGTAGCGGTCGCGCAGCAACACTTGCGTAATGCCGCCCCGGTCCACCACTGCCACCGCAACCTGGTAGCCGGAATCGCGACATTTCTTTAGCGCCGCCTGGGCGGCCTTGAGCGCCGTCTCTGGCGTCATGAGGCGGATCGAGTAGGTTGCATCCTGGGCGCCCGCGCCCGACGCCAGCACCGCCAATGCCAACGTGCCGATGAGTAACGAGAGCTCTTTCACTGGGCATCCTTTTCTGCGCGTTTGAGACGATCCGCCGTCGCCAGGTCGATGACCGCCTCCGTTTGCTTTGCCTTTTCCATCGCCTCGCGCTGGCTCTTCATGAGGTCGGCCGGCGGCGCCTTCGATCCGCTGTCGCACGCCGCAACCAGCAAGCCTGCAAGTAAAATCAGACCGGGTTTTTGCATGTTGCCTCCTCGTTACAGTACTCGGGAAAAGCGATCCAGCGGCGACGCTGAACCGCGTCGCTCCGCGCTCGCCGGACACAACCGCCGCTGCAATGCCGGCTCCGGTGATGGGATGGGGCAGCCCGGCCGCATCGCCAGTAAATATTGTGCTGCCGACAACCAGCCGCCCGCAGGCCCCAGCCCGACCACTAGTACATCGCACCGCACGACGCTCATCGGTTCTGCGCCGCCACCGGCTGCTTGAGCGCGAGCTGCACGACGGTGATGAAATCGTCCGGCGTAAGCGCGAGCGTGTCGAACTGGCGCCCGTGGAAAAAACCGCGCACTTTGCCCTCGAGCCGGTCAAGGGGCGTATCCTTCAGCGCCGCTTCGAGGTCCGCGACCAGGCGCCGCGGGCTGACGAAGATATCCCCCGCAAACCAGACCTGGCGCAGCGTCTGCGTGAGCAGGTCGAATGTGACGCTCGCGCGGAGCAGCCCGCCTACGAATTTCTGCTGGGCTTCCAGGATCGGCAGCGCCGCCGCCGGCCGTGACACGAGGTTGACCCAATCCGGATGGTCGATCTCGCGCAGCGCCGTCTCGAAACGCTTGTGCTCCGAGAGCGTCAGCTCTCCCTCGCTGAATTCGACGCCGAACTCGCTCTCGAATGCTTCCCTAAGGTAGCGATTCACGAGCGCGCTATCCGGCTTGCGGCCAAGCAACTCGCTCAGGCTGGTCACCCGCTCGCGCGCCGAGGCGATCGCCTTGTCCGACAGCTTCTCGGTCGAGATCCGGAGCACTTGTAGCATCTTCTCGACGTCGAATTCGAGAAGCAACGTGCCCTGGAACAGCAGCGCGTCGCCGTCGAAAGCACCGCTGGTGCCCGATACCTTGCGCCCGTCGACCTCGATGTCGTTGCGGGGGCGATAGCGCGCGTCCACCCCCAGCGCGCTTATGGCTGTCGCCGCCGCGTGGCAGAGGCGGCGCGAGATCCCCTGCATGTCCGTTGTGCCTACGTCGCGCCGGTGGAGATACAGCTCCCATCCCAGCTGGCCTTCGTCGAAGTAGATCGCGCCGCCGCCGGTGATGCGGCGCTGCACCGTGAGCTGGCTCGCGCTGCAGTAATCGAGGTTGAGTTCCTGCTCGGCGCTCTGGTGATAGCCGAGCAGCGCGCAGGGTGTGAAGCGCAGAAAGCGCAGCGTGCTCGGGATCTCCTCGGCTTGCCGCGCTTCGAGCAACGCGCGGTTGAGCGCGATGTTCTGGGCTGCGGACCGCAGCCCGGTATCGAGGACGCGCCAGAAATCCGCCATACCCATCCACCCTCGATTGCTTCACGTTCCGCGCCTCGTGCGGTGTTTCCTGTCCGACGCGGCGCGCCGGTTATAGCGGCGATTCCGTCGGCCGCAACGACGCTACTTCTTCTTCATGAAAAAGATGAATTCCGTGCCGATCGCCTCCGACGACAACAACGCATTGCCGGTCTGCTTCGAGAACGCCTGGAAGTCCTTCACCGCACCCGGGTCAGTCGCCAGGATCTTGAGCACCTGCCCTGAAGCCATGTCCGTCAGCGCCTTCTTCGCTCGCAAGATCGGCAGCGGGCAGTTCAGCCCACGGGCGTCGAGTTCCTTGTCGAAATCCATTCCCCCCTCGCCCAAAAAAATGGAATCCCGGTAGATTAGTTAACAATAAAACTCTAATATACGGATATTCCCACCCTGTCGCAACCTGCGCGCCCGGGACTGGTCAACGCGTGGGGTTTGAGGATGTGGGTAACACGATTCCGGTTCGTCCTCTCAGAAGATGCTGATGTTGCGGTCGGCAAGCAGCTGCGATAACCGCACGTTCGCCAGCGCCAGCCGATCCACGAGCAGTTCGAGGAACGCGCCGTGGAAATGGTGGCGGCAAAGCTCGGAGGCCTTGCTCAAGGATTCAGCGCGAATCTCGATAACAGTGATCGCGGAAATCGCCACCACGCTCGCGGATCGGTGGAATTTCTGCTTGCCGAGGTAGGCCATCTCGCCGAAGCACTCGCCGGCCTTCAGCACGTTGAGCAGGCGTTTCTGTTTGACGATCTTCACTTCGCCAGCGACGAGAATAAAAAACGACGAGCCGATATCGCCTTCCTGGATAAGCGTTGTATCGTGCTGATGCTTGTGCCAGCGCGAGAGCCTCAGCACTTCCCATAGCTCGATGTCGCTAAAACGCTGGAAGAAGTCGAGCTTGCGCAGCATGTCGAACTTCTCAGCCTCGGCAAAATCCGTGTCTTCCTTTTCCTGCCCCCCCATTGCCAACACCAGGTCCGCCGCAAGATCTTCCCAGCTCTGGTAGCGGTTGGCCGTGTTCTTCTGCAACGCGCGCATGACGATCGCGTCGACATTGCCAGGAATACCCGGGCGCTGCTGGCTCGGCGGAAGCGGATCGGTGTTGATGATTTGGTAAATCATGCTGTAGTTGTTGGTGCCCTGGAACGGCAAGCGCCCCGTTAGCAGCTGATACATGACGACACCCAACGAGAATATGTCGGTTTGGTGCGTGAGCGGCTGCTCCTTGACCTGCTCCGGCGACATGTAGGCCGGCGAGCCGACGCCAGACACCTGCGTCGTTTGCGACGCGAGCGTCAGTGCTGCACCGAAATCCGAAATCTTGATATCGGCTTGACCGGCCAGCAGGATGTTGGCGGGCTTGATGTCGCGGTGGATGACGCCCTGCTTGCTCGCGTAATCGAGGGCGCGCGCGCACTTGTAGGCAATTTCCAGTATCTTGTGAACCGGGAGCAAGTGATCGTGTCGCGCGTAGCGCTCGAGCGTCGTACCATCGACGTACTCCATGACGATGTAGCTGGCATCGTCCCCAGCGACAGCGTCGAAGATCGCCACGATGTGAGGATGCGAGAGCTTGCCCGCGAGCGAGGCCTCCGTCACAAACAGCTTGCGATAGCGTTTTCCATGATCCCGGTCGACGAGGGCTTCAGGAAATACGAGCTTGATCGCAACCTGACGGTTCTGGAACGGGTCGTAGGCCTGGTACACCACGCTCGTGGCGCCCTTGCCGAGTTCCTTGATGACCTCGTACTTGCCGATCTTCTGCATCGGAGGCAGCACGCGGGGTGCGGTGCTGGCGCGGGGAATATCCATGTAAAAAGAATACCATAACGCCGTAATCTTGCGCGAAACTTGAATTCCGCAGACGTGATTTGAATCACAACTTCGCGCGACACGCCTCGTCGAACTCGGGTGACGCCGGTATTAATCCACTTGGTTACGCCGAGTGGCCGCGCTCGGGGTTGGTCTCTACCATGGTGCGCCATGACCGCGACCTCGAAACCCGTCCAGGTGCAGGAGCCAGGCGACAACGCGCGGCCGCCCCAACCCGTGTCCCTCGGCGTCGCATTCTGGTATTGGCTCAAGCTTGGCTTCATCAGCTTCGGCGGGCCTGCCGGACAAATTGCCATCATGCATCAGGACCTCGTCGAGCGGCGCCGCTGGATCTCCGACCGGCGCTTCCTGCACGCGCTCAACTACTGCATGGTGCTGCCCGGCCCGGAGGCTCAGCAACTCGCAACCTACATCGGCTGGCTTATGCACGAGACGCGTGGCGGTCTCGTCGCCGGCACGTTGTTTGTGCTGCCATCGTTGTTCATCCTGATCGGGTTGTCCTGGATCTACATGGCCTACGGCAGTGCACCCGCGATCGCGGGAATCCTCTACGGCATCAAGCCCGCGGTCACGGCCGTCGTCGTTTTTGCCGCCTATCGTATCGGCTCGCGCGCGCTCAAGAACGGCGTCCTGTTGGCAATCGCCGCTGCGGCGTTCCTCGCAATCTTTGCGCTGGGCATGCCCTTCCCGCTGATCGTCATCTCTGCCGCCATCATCGGTATCGCCGCCGCGACAGCCCTGTTTCGCTACCGGGTGGGAATTATGCCGGTCATCGCGGGCAGCGGCGTCCTGGGGCTGCTCTATACCGCCATTGCCGGGCTCAACGGCGCCTAAGAACCGCTAACGCAACGAAACGTGCGAGCGTTGCCCGCCAAAATCGTGACAGCGCAGCGTGCGTTTCATTGCGTTAGGGGCTCTAAATGCTGTGCGGGAGCGTAAGCAGCCCCGCCCTCCTGATCACGGTTTCTTTTCCTGGCGTAGCTGCTCTTGCTGCACGCGACGCAGCTCCCGCAGCCGCGCTTCCGCACTCGATTTCTGGTAGAAGTCACCGTCATCGCTCTTCAGGCCGATCTGCAACTGCTCGACCGCCGCGCCAACGTTTCCCGTGCGTGCGTAGGCTTCGGCCTGGGCACGATGCTGAGCGAGACGCTGGTTGAGCGCGGCATGGGCGCGGGCTTTCAGCACGTAGAGGCGGTAATCGCCGCTGATCAACTTTAGCCGCTCGTCGACGAGCCCTAGGGCAGCCTGCGCTTGGTGCGCCTGCAGCAGCGCATCAGTGTAATCGTAAACGAGCGCGCGATACGTGGGGTACGTTTTCAGCGCCTCACGATAGCACGGGAGTGCGGCCGGGTCGCCCGCCTCCTGCATCACGCCGCAAGCAAGCGTTTCGACGATCGGGCTGGCCGGCACGAGCTTGCGTAACGCCGCCACCTCTTTCTGTGCCGCAGCGTAATTCTTGGTGCGGGCGAGGCTAACGGCCAGTCCGTAGTGACCCGCCGCCTCGCTGAGAAATTTGCGCTCGGCGAGACTTGCCTTGAAAAACGCCACCGCGCTTTCCGGCGACTCGACCTGCGCCCTGAGCTTGGCGCGCACCAACTGGAATTCCAGGCTGTCCGGCACCTGCCGGTAGGGCAGGGTCGCGACGCGTCCCTGAATGTCCGCAATGCGCTCGTATTCGAGAGGATGGGTCCGCAGGTAGGACGGCGCGCCGGCCCCATAAATACGCGAGGCGCGCTGCAGCCGTTCAAAGAATACGGCCATGTCGCGCGGGTCAAACCCCGCCTGCTCGAGCATCTGCAAGCCGATGCGGTCGGCTTCGCGTTCGTTCGCCCGGGTAAAGTTCAATTGGCTCTGCACGAGTCCCGCCTGACCGAACATCGCCGCAGCCCCTGCTGCCTGCGAATCCACACGCGCAAGAAGAATCGCCGCTGCCAGCACGGCGAGAGAGGTGAGTTGGCTCTTCTCCTGGTTCGCGATCATGCGCGCGATGTGGCGCTGCGTGACGTGTGCCACTTCGTGCGCGACCACACCGGCCATCTCGGACTCGCTCTGCGCGGCGAGGATCAGCCCGGTGTTGACGCCGATGAATCCCCCGGGAAGCGCGAACGCATTGATCTGCGAGTCGCGTATCAAGAAGAAATCGAAATCCTGGCGCGCACCCAAAGCACGGGAGGCGATGCGGTTACCGACATCGTTAATGTAGTCGGTCGCTTCTGCCTCATCGAAGTAGCTCGGATCGGCGCGGATTTCACGCATGATGCTTTCGCCGAGCTGACGCTCCTGCGCCGGCGAGAAGCCCGCCTGCGAGACTTCGCCGAGCTCGGGAAGGCCGCTGGCAAACGCTACGCCGGTGGCAACCACCAAGGTTGCCAGAAACACACGTAATCTCATGATGCTATGATAATTCTGCCAGCCTGGAGTTCCTAGCTCATTTGCATTTGACACAGAGGTGAAGCGACCATGAACAAGCTTACCCACTTTGACGCGCGCGGGCAGGCGCACATGGTCGACATCGCGGCAAAGGGTGAGACGGCGCGCATCGCCCGTGCGGGCGGGCGCATCCGCATGCGGCCGGCCACCCTCAGGCAGATCGCGCACGGCAGCTCAAAGAAAGGCGATGTCCTGGGCGTCGCACGCGTCGCCGCGATTCAGGCGGCGAAACGCACGAGCGAGCTGATCCCGCTCTGTCATCCATTAACCCTCACCAACATCAGTATCGATTTTGAGCTAAAACGGAAGGCCTCCGCGGTGGATTGCGTGGTCAATGTGGCAACCGTCGGACGGACCGGTGTCGAGATGGAGGCGCTGACCGCCGTCGCCGCCGCTCTGCTCACGATCTACGACATGTGCAAGGCTATGGATCGCGGCATGCGATTATTGGACATCCGTCTGCTCGAGAAAAAAGGCGGAAAATCAGGCCCCTGGAAAGTGACGTCTCGTCGAAGGATGCGCTGAGTGGTCCGGAGGTTTCCCCGGTTCATGAATTGCGTGGATAGGGCCATACATGTTTTAAGCTGAGTTTTTTTCCGCATTTCGGGTAAGGTTAATTGAGAATGTCGTGTTATCGTTTTCCGCATTGAGACGGGTTCGCTCCCACTTATTCCTTCCGAGAGGAGAAACACATGAACGAGCTTCGCAGGAGGTTTCTCAGGCGCGCGGGCGAATTTGGCGCGCTGGTCGCAGTCGTCGGCACCGGCGCGCTCAAGCCTGCGAAGGTGCTTGCCGCCGCCCGTAACGAAGGCGCATTCAAGGCGGAGAGCATCGCCGACGCACTCAAGGCCCTGCGCATAACCGGGGTAAAAAACAGCACAGACATCGTGATCAGGGCTCCGGACATCGCCGAAAACGGCGCGGTGGTTCCGATCGACATTACGAGCAATATCCCAGGAACAAAGAGCATCTCGCTCTTCATTGACAAGAACCCGTTTCCCTACGTCGGGACCTTCGATGTTGTGGAAGGCGGCGTGCCTTACGTGCACGTGCGGGTGAAAATGGGTAAGTCCTCCGATGTGCGTGTGTTGGTTGCGGCCGCTAACAGCCAGTACTACCAAGCGGCCAAGGAGGTGAAGGTCACCATCGGCGGCTGTGGCGGCTGATCGCCAGCCCGCGAAACGACAACAAGGAGGAGAACATGGGCGACCCGATGAGAATCCGGGCCCGGCTGAAGGGCGACACGGCCGACGTGCGCGTGCTGATGGCGCACCCGATGGAAACCGGCCAGCGCAAGTCCGGGGGCAAGGTCATCCCCGCGCATTTCATCAGGCAGATCCGCGCCGAGTTGAACGGTAAGGTCGTTTGGGAAGCGCAGATCAGCCAGGCAGTCTCCAAGAACCCGGTGTTCGCGTTCAAGATCAAGGGCGCGAAGGCAGGTGACCGGCTCAGCGTGACCTGGGAGGACAACAAGGGCGACACGCGCACGGATGCGATAACGCTCGGCGCGAGCTGAGCGCGCATGGGTTTTCCCGGCAATGAAGCGACCGCCCGGCACCGGCCGGCCCGCGGGCGATCGCGGTAAAAGAAGCTCGAAACGGTCGGCGGCCTGGACCGCCTTATCGCGATGATCACCGGAGGAGATTACATGAGACACGCACTCACGCTATGGATCTTCGTCGTGCTGGCGGCGGGATTCCCGATCTCACAGGCCGTGGCGCAGACCGATCCGAGAACCGCGGAAGAGTTCGACCGGTTCCGCGCGATCATGGAAGAGGCCAACCCAGCTGAACTCTTCGAGGTCAAGGGCGAAGAGTTATGGAAGAAGAAACGGGGGCCGAAGAATGCCTCACTCGAGCAGTGCGACCTCGGCCTCGGACCGGGCGTGGTGAAAGGCGCTTACGTGCAGTTGCCACGTTACTTTGCCGATACCGGCAAAGTCATGGACGCCGAACAACGCGTGGTGCACTGCATGATCACGCTGCAGGGCTTTAGCTACGCGGCACTCGCGAAGCGGCCGTTTAGCCGCGGGAGCTACACGCCCGATCCAGTTGCGATCGTCACCTACATCGCAGCGCAGTCCAAGGGAATGAAGATCGCCGTTCGCCAGAGCCATCCGAAGGAGCTGGAGAATTACGAGGTCGGTCGCGAGATCTTCTTCTATCGCGCCGGACCCTGGGACTTCTCGTGCGCGAGCTGCCATGGCCAAGATAACTTGCGAATCCGCACCCAGCCATTGCCTAACTTCACCCAGCCGGAGCAGGCTGCTCGCAGTTTCATGGGCTGGCCCGGTTACCGCATGACCGGCGGCGTAATGCATACCCTGCAATGGCGACTCACCGATTGCTTTCGACAGCAACGCTTTCCATATTTGAGTTATGTCTCCGATACCCACACCGCGCTATTGACGTACCTGGGGGTAAACGCCAATGGGCACGAGTACAGGGGCCCGGGCATCAAACGCTGACTGCCGGCTGACGAGGAGAAAACCATGAAGAATGCACTTATATCGGCTGGCGTGGTCGTCGCCGTCATCGCGGGCTGCGCGACGACGCAAGGCAGCGATCCAGAGCGTCAGAGGGAGGCTGTCGAGACGATGAAGCAGAGCTTTCATGCGCGCGGCATCGCCAAGATGAACCGCTTGAACCAGGACGAATTGCAGCGCGTCTGTACTGACACAAGGGACCAGCCGCCCGCCAATGTCCAAAAGCGCCTCGAGGCGGCTGAGATGGCAGAGATCAAGCTGCCCGCGGACGGCAAGTTCCTTGGCGGCTGGAAGCGCGGCGAGAAGATCGCCTCAATAGGTCGCGGCATGACCTGGCGCGACAAGCCTGGCCGCACGTCGCGTGGTGAACCCAACGGCGGCGGTTGCTACAACTGCCACGAGCTTTCACCCAAGGTAACCTCATTCGGCAGCGTCGGCCCGAGCCTGCGACAGTTCGGCAAGAAACGTGGCTACGGCGTCGACATCCAGAAATACGCCTACATGAAGATTTACAATGCGAAGGCCTTCTCAATTTGCTCGACCATGCCGCGTTTCGGTCCATCTGGGACGCTGACCGAGCAGCAGATGAAGGACCTGACCGCGTATCTCATGGACCCCAAGTCACCGGTCAACAAATAGACCCAGGTGCGGCAAAATCGGGCTTGGGAAATCAAGCCCTTTTTCCTTCGAAGACCGTGTAAGGGCAACCCCGAAAGCGTGATTTTGGCGTCCGGTACCGCCCGTCCCGCTCCGCTCCTACTCCCGGCCATTGATGAATCGCAGAGAATTCCTTGAGGTGCTCGCAATCGCGGGGGCGAGTGGCCTCGCGCTCGATTCTCGGCAAGCCCTTGCCCAGCGCAATGCCCATGCCCTCTACGAGCTGCCGACCTTCGGCAACGTGTCGCTCTTACACTTCACCGACTGCCACGCGCAGCTCCTGCCATCCTACTACCGCGAGCCGAACATCAACATCGGCGTCGGCAAGCGCGCGGGTGCGCCGCCGCATCTCGTCGGCGAGCACCTACTCAAGCGCTTCCGGATCAAGGCCGACACGGCCGAGGCGCATGCGTTCACCCACCTCGACTACGTTGCGGCAGCAAAGACCTACGGGAAGGTGGGCGGGTTCGCGCACCTCGCCACCCTGGTGGAGCGCCTGCGCGCAGAGCGGCCAAACTCACTGCTGCTGGACAGTGGCGACACGTGGCAGGGCTCGGGCGTGTCGCTCTGGACCCAGGGGGCGGATATGATCGAAGCCAGCAAGCTCCTGGGCGTCGATGTCATGACGGGGCACTGGGAATTCACCTACGGTGCCAAGCGGGTGAAGCAGGCGATTGAGAAGGAACTCACCGGAAAAATTGAGTTCCTTGCCCAGAACGTGAAGACGCTGGACTTTGGCGAGCCCGTCTTCAAGCCGTACACAATCCGTAGCCTCGGCGGCATTCCCGTAGCCGTTATCGGCCAGGCGTTTCCCTATACCCCCATCGCGAATCCCCGCCACTTCGTCGCCGATTGGACGTTCGGCATCCAGGAGGAAGAACTCCAGAAACTCGTGAACGAGGTGCGCGCCAAGGGCGCGCTCGTTGTCGCGCTCCTGTCGCACAACGGGTCGGACATCGATCTCAAGCTCGCGGGCCGCGTCACCGGCATCGATGTTATCTTCGGCGGGCACACCCATGACGCCATTCCCCAGCCCTCCCTGGTCGAGAACCGGGGGGGACGAACGCTGGTGACGAACTCGGGCTCGAACGGCAAGTTCCTCGCCGTACTCGACCTCGATGTCAAACGCGGCCGGATCGCCGGCTACCGTTATCGGCTCCTGCCCGTCTTCTCGAAGCTTCTTGCGCCCGATGCCGAGATGGCGGAGCTCATCACCGGAACACGCGCGCCCTACCAGGCGAAGCTCAGCGAGAAGCTCGCGGTGAGCGAGGGGCTGCTCTATCGCCGCGGAAACTTCAACGGCACGTTCGACCAGCTGATTTGCGATGCGATGATGGAGGTGAAAAGCGCCGAGATCGCCTTCTCGCCCGGCTTCCGCTGGGGCACCTCCCTCCTTCCGGGGCAGACGATCACTATGGAACATCTGCTCGACCAGACGGCGACGACCTATTCCTATTCCACGCTCTCCGAGCTCACCGGGAACCAGATCAAGGTCATCCTCGAGGATATCTGCGATAACCTGTTTAATCCCGATCCATACAAGCAACAGGGCGGCGACATGGTCCGTATTGGGGGTCTCACTTACACGTGTGCGCCAACCGCGAAGATGGGCAACCGGGTCCAGGACATGCGCCTCGGCGGCAAACCGATCGACCCGGGAAAGAAGTACAAGGTCGCCGGCTGGGCGCCCGTTGCCGAGGGCGCGAGCGGCGAGCCGATCTGGGAAGTCGTGTCGCGCTATCTGCGCGCAAAGAAGATCGTGCGCCCGGTTAAACTCAATCAGCCCAAGATCGTCGGCGTCGAGCGCAACCCGGGCCTCGCCTTGCCTTAGCGGTCATCGCCGCGGGTCCGATGTCCGCGCAGATCAATGACGGCACGAATGCGGGACATACTTGTGTTGCGCGGTGCTTCCAGTGCTGCAGGACCAGATCACTTTGCCTCCGCTGATCACGGGGGACATGATGATCGTCACGGCGGTGCCGACTGACGTCGCGGTGGCCGCGCCCGCGATCGTAATCGTCCCCGTGTCTGCCACGGAGCCGCCTGAGATCTTGCCTGATATAGCGACCGTGAGGCCAACGCCAGCGGTCGCCAGCGTCCCGTCGTTGAACACCTTCTCCGATATGTTCGTCTTGAACGCGCTCGCCTGCAGCATGAGTTCTGCCACCCGGCTGCGTATGGTGTAGTCCTGGTAAGCGGGTAACGCCACGGCTGCCAGAATGCCGATGATCGCGACGACGATCATCAACTCGATCAATGTAAAACCGGCGTGAAATCTTTTCACGACTCCTCCCGCGAATTCCTGATTGTCAGAGTTATAACAGCAAGACGCGTGCCACTCTCCGCTGCAACCGATCGTCGGCGGCGCACGGCGATTCGGACAAAAAGAAACCCCTCTTGCGAGGGGTTTCTTCGGATCCGGACCGGAAGACCGGCTCGAGTTGCTATCGGCTTAGTGGCGGCATTCCGCGGGCATGAACTTGTGCTGCGCGACGGGCGCCGTGCAGGCCCAGATGACCTTGCCGTCCGTCGGGCTGAAGCTCGGCGTCAGCGTGACCGATACGACCGTGCCGACTGATGTCGCGGTGGCCGCGCCGGCGACAGTAACTACGCCGTTAGCGGTTACGGATCCGCCCGACACCTTACCCGAGGACACCACCGTCAAGCCGGTGCCCGAGGCCGCGAGTGTCGAGTTCGACTGCGCGGCTTCAGAAATCGAGGTCTTGAAACCGCTCGCCTGCAGGATCAGTTCCGACACCTTCGCGCGAATGGTGTAGTCCTGGTAAGCAGGCAACGCCACCGCGGCCAAGATGCCGATAATCGCCACAACGATCATCAACTCGATAAGGGTAAAACCCCTTTGAATGCGCTTCATATGATTCTCCTGTTTGTTTGTCCAAATAAATACAAACCTAATGTTTGCGCCAGGAAAAGAGGCAAGTTCCATACCAGCGAGCCAGTCGGAAACAAATTATCGCTTACTATCAGATAGATAAATGCCTATGGGCGTATTTTGTCGAATCTGGTTTGGAAAACAGACGGGTGCAACAGTCGTGCCGCATTTGGCAGCCGATAGCGGGACCGAGCGTGAGAGGGGCTCCGGTCGGTTTCCGCCAAGGCAAACTGTGATTTTCCTCACGTAGGACGGGGCGCAACCGGCGCTCGCGCGACGCGCGCGCGCCGTCACCAGCTGACGATTTACGTCACCCTACGGAAGCCAATTTTCTGAAGCGCGTGAGGAACACGCTATTGGCATTGGACGCTGTTATAAGGATCGAATTGAAGGCAGCCCGATGGTGCCCGCGCATGCGACGCGCGCGATGTGCGCCCTCATGCTGTCCGGTCGCAATCACCCGCAGACCGACGTTTGGCCGCACGGTTCGCGGCGAAGAGAGCGCCCGGCTCGCCGGCCACCGGCGGCGTCTACATCTTGCGCCCAGCCCTCGGCGACCGCGCTCTACCGCACCCGGTCAAGTGGCGGAAAAGATGACCGGGGCTCTCATGCCCCGGCATCCGGGCCGTTCACATTTTCGACTGGCAGTCGATCCAGCTCTGATGCGATTCGCTCAATCACCGGCCCCCATTCTCCAGGTAACGTCTGCCGGAAAACACGGACGGCGGGATACCACGGCAATCGCTCACCGGTCTGTAGATACCGCCATTCGGCGACGGCCGGCACCATGACCCAAACCGGCTTGCCGAACGCGCCACCCAGGTGGACAATTGTCGTGTCAACCGAGACTACCAGGTCCAGCGCGGACACGAGCGCCGCCGTCTGATCGTAATCGTCGATCGCTTCCGGCCAGTGATGGATCTGAATGCCATGGTCGCGCCCGATTTGTTCGATCTCCTCACGGGAATCCATGTACTGTAAGCTGACAAATGATGTGTCGGCGCGCCGCAGGATAGGCAACCAGTGATCGAGCGCTACTGAGCGCACCGACCGACGCGTAGAACTGGCTCCTCCGCGCCAGGCTATTCCAACCTTACGCTTGCCCGGCAGATCGGCCAGTCGCCGGCGCCAGGCGGCAGTACCCTGCGGATCCGCCCGGAGGTGGCCGCGATGCACCGGAAATGCATCGCGACCCTTTCTGAAGTAAAAAGGCAGACTTCCCATCGCGACGTAACAGTCGCTCCCGCGGAGCTTCTCGTCGGACTCCCAACCGGCGGTCTTGGCGCTGCTGGTCACGGTCGCGGCCGGAAAGGAGCGGCGAAAGAGCGCCTCCAGCTTCGGCGCACATTCGATCACGCAATGTTTGGCCATCGCCATAAGGTCCGGAATACATGATGAAAACATGAGCTGATCCCCAAGACCTTGTTCCGCATGCACCAGGATTTTCCGGCCCGCAAGCGTTTCGCCTTTCCACTCGGGAAAAGGGAACGTGCGCGCCACGTACGGCCAGCCTGCCTGCTTGCGCGACTCATAGTCGACCCAGCCGCGCGAAAAATCCCCCATCTTCAACCGCGCGAGCCCACGATTGAGACGTGGGATAGGGTCCGTCGCATCTGCCTCGATGAGCCGATCACACAACGCGATCGATTCGGCAAGCTCGCCGCGCTGCTGCAGGTACATCGCCCAGTTGCACATTACGTCAGGATCATCCGGTGCCAGGCGCCACGCCTTTTCCAGGTGCGGGGCAGCCTCAGCAAACCGGTCCAGCCGGGCCGCCATCAGCAGCCCCAGATTGCTGTGGGCCTGCGCGTAGTCGGGATCGATGCCGACTGCCTTGCGAAAACAATCGACGGCCTCATCCAGCGACTCTCGCTCGACCAGCAACGCACCGAGAGCAACGTACGCCTTCGCGTGATGGGGATCGGCTCCGAGCGCGCGGCGATAATGCTGCTCGGCATCAGCCGACCCGCCTGGCGAGGACGCGATCAGCCCCAGCTGGTAGTGCGCTTCGGCAAAGTCGGGCCTAAAGTGCGCTGCAAGCAAGAAGCTGTCCACGGCTTCTTCCAAACGCCGCTGTTGCTTCAGCACCAGGCCCTGCAGCAACAATGCCTCAGCGTCGTCGTGCCGTTCACGGAGCGCGTCGATGAGCACGCGCTCGGCCTCAGCCAGACGACCTGCGGCCCTGTGCTCTGCCGCCTCGCGAACAAGGCGCGCATAAGCTTCCCGCTCCACGGTATGATCGGTCGCGGACGAGGGTGCGCCGCGTATCGGTGCCGGCGCGGCCTCACGCTCCAACAGCCAGCTCGAGATCTTCTTCAGCAGGCGCATGGGCCTGCCGCGGCATGACGCTGCTTTGGAAGGGCGCGCCCGGCCCCACGATAGCGTCTCACGCGGAACAGCCTCTCCTCAAACCGCTACGGGACCGGCGCAACCTGTCAGGGGATTCAATGCAACTTGCATCAAGCCGACAAGGATGGGCTCATGGATTACCCGAAAAAAACGTCGAGCTCAAGCGCTAGGCGCGCCAATACCCCTTCCCAGCCTTCACCCTGATTGCGGCGATACAGTTTCGCCGAAGGATACCACGGCATACTGTCGCCGCTGGCGCCATAACGCCACTCAGGGCTGCCGGACAGCAGCGTCCACACAGGACGACCAAGTGCGCCCGCCAGGTGCACGTTCGTATTGTCCACGCTGACCACCAAGTCGAGTGCGCTCATCAGCGCAGCAAGCTCGTCGAGGTCCGAGGTGACCCCTGGAAACGTCTGCAGTCCCGGCACCGGCGGTTGCCCATCGGCGGCTCCGTGCTGGAGACTTACCCAGGAGAACCCGGGCCGCAGCGCCTTTACCAGAAGCTCGGGCGGTACCGAGCGTATTCGACCGCGGGTCCCCGCCGTCCCGCCGCGCCAGGAGATCCCGATGACGGGGCCAGCACCTTCCCGGCGCAAGCGTGCGCGCCAATCCTCAATGCGCAGGGCGTCGGCCCGCAGATAGGGGTACACACCGGGAAACGCCGCGCGGTCGGGCCGGAACCGGCGCGGCAAGCTGCCGACGGGCACCTGATAGTCAACCGGGCCGCACTGCGTAAGCCAGTCCGCAGGATCATCTTTTCTTCCACCGTGAACAAATGCTTGCGGAAAAGCGCGGCGGAAAAGCGCCTGCAGCCGGTCGCTGCATTCGATTATGACCCGCCCCGCCACGGCGATGAGATCGAAGAGGCACGAGGCAAACATGATTTCGTCGCCAATGCCCTGCTCCGCGTAGACGAGTATCGTCTTGTCCGCCAGCGGCTCTCCCTGCCACCGCGGCAGCCCGAAATCGCGCGCCGCTCCCCGGTCAGCGTCAAAGCGCTTCTCGTACTCGTCCCAGCCGGCCCGGAAATCGCCGAGGAGCAGAAGTATCATCGCGCGGTCGAGCCTGGCCTTGGCGTCATCGGCTAACGCCCCGCTATCAATCAGCTCCGTCCATCGCACCAACGCGTCGTTGAATTGACCGCGGTACTGGAGCAGCATCGCCCAATTGCATTTCACGTCCGGCGCGCCCGGCGCGAGCCGACAGGCCACCTCGATGTGTTTCGCACCCTCGTCGAACTCGTCCAGACGCGTGATGAGCAGGCAGCCCAGATTGCTGTGTGCTGGGGCAAACTCCGGATTGGCCGCGATAGCCCTGCGAAAACAGCTCACTGCCTCGTCCACGGCGCCCCGCTCCGAGAGCAAAGCACCGAGGGCGTTATGTGCCTTGGCGTGCGCCGGCGCCCTCTCGAGCGTCCGGCGGAAACAGCTTTCGGCCTCACGAATGCGCCCCTCTGCGGTCGCGATTACGCCAAGCTGATAATGCCCTTCCGCCAGATCGGGCCTGAAGTGCATGGCCAGCACGAAGCTATCGGCCGCCTCCTCGAACCGCAATTGTTCCCTGAAAACCGCGCCTTGGAGGAGCAGCGCCTCGACATGATCGTGGCGGCACTCTAGCGCACGCGCCACCGCGTGCTCGGCCTCCGCCAGCCGCCCTCCCGCGAGGCGCTCGGCCCCCTCGAGGCACCATATGTCCGCCTCTGATATGGCCGGCGCCGCGGACAGAGAACTACCCGGGCTGTCAGTTTGCACCCCCTCCGGGCCCGAGAACCAGCCCCTCAGCAATTCACGCAATCCCATTTATCTGTCGAGTTGACCGTCGGCGGCGCTTTGCCCCGGTGGCCACCTCAAACTCCCCCACCTGTGGCCAGGGCAAACTCCCCCACCCCCGGCGACGGGACGGACTGACTTTAT
>JAOTTL010000168.1:0-7509 GCA_029864385.1 Betaproteobacteria bacterium
CGCGCTGCGCGTTGTCGATCCGCTGGACGAGCTCGGCTATCTGGCGATGGAGTGTCGCGTGCGTGACCGCGAGACCGTCGGCAATCGGTTGCTCGCGCGCTATGCAGAGCTCAGCGGCGATCCCGCACGGCCCGCGCTGCTCGCCTTCTATCAGAGTCGTCGTGCCTGCCTGCGGGCCAGGTTGTGCCTGCGGCACATCACCACCAGCACCGAAGCGCCGACCGATGCCGCCTGGCGCGACCGCGCAGGGGCTTATCTAGGCCTGTCGCGGGACTATGCAAGCGCGTTGGGCTAGCTTTCGAGCAGCGCGACAACAGAACCACCGCCGTGGATACGCGACACTGCCTCGGCAAAGAGCGGCGCAGTGTCAAGCACAACGAGGCGGTCACCGATAACCTCCGGGGCGAGCCGGAACGGCGGAACGGAATCGGTGACGATAATGCGCTCCAGCAAAGGTTGCTGAAACAGCGTTTCGGCGCCGGGCATGAACAACCCGTGCGTGGCCAACGCGAGCACGCGCTTCGCCTTGCGCGCGGCGCAAGCCTCGACGGCACGGCGGGTCGTGGTGCCGCCGGCGATCATGTCGTCCACCACCAGGACCGTTTTGCCGGCGACGTCGCCGACGAAGGCCTCGCCGGAAACAACGCCGGCGCTGCGCTTCTTTTCCATGAAGGCGCTGTCGACCGATCGATTCAGCGCTTTCTCAAGACGTTCGCGGAAGTAGTCGGCCCGCTTGACGCCCCCCAGGTCCGGCGACAGCACCACAACGGGATCCGAATCGAGCTTTGGCGCCAGATGCTTGACGAACAAGCCCGCGGCCTCCAGGTGTTCCGTGCGGCAGCGAAAGGCGTTCTGGAAAGCCACCAGGTTATGCACGTCCAGAGTCACCACGCGGTCGGCGCCCACCGCCTCCAGCATCTGCGCGACGTAGCGCGTTGTCACGGGGTCACGCGACTTGGTTTTGCGGTCCTTGCGGGCGTAACAGAGATAGGGAACCACCGCGGTCACGCTGGCGCAGGCCGCGTCGCGCAAAGCGCCGATGAAAAAAGCCAGCCGGCAGAGTTTGTCGTTAGCGCTCTGCCCGGGTTCACCGTAAAGCGAATGGATGACGAAGACGTCGGCCCCGCGCACGCTGATTAGAGGACGGGCCTTGTGCTCTCCGTCCTCGAATTCGCGCTCCTCAAGTTCGCCGAGCGGCTGTTGCAGCTGCTCTGCAACCTTGGCGCCAAAATCGCGGCTGGTCTTCAGGGCGAACAAAACCATCGCTCGATTCATCCGGTTTCTCCCGGGCGGCTGCTGATTAGTTTCAACATCGAGCTTACGCGGGGCCGGAGCCGCAATCCTTGATCCAAGGCAATACGACGTCACCACATCGGAGCGAGCCTTATTAGGTTGAACGATGTTGACCAAACGGTCACGTGGCATGGCCAATGAGCACGGCGTCGCCGACCATTGGGAGCATTTCCCGCACGTCGCGGACATCGGCGTGCGCGGCGTCGGCCGAAGCAAGGAAGCCGCGTTTGAGCAGGCGGCGTATGCGCTGATCGCCGCAATTGCCGAGATCGAGCGCATTGTGCCGAAGACTAAGGTGCACATCCGCTGCAGCGCAGCCAACGATGAGGCGCTGCTGGTGGAGTGGCTCAACGCCGTCGTTTATGAGATCGCGACTCGCGGCATGCTGTTCTGCCGCTTCGAGGTCCGGATTGACGGCGATAGCCTGAAGGCAGACGCGCAAGGCGAGCCTATCGATCAACAGCGACACGAGGTAGCGGCCGAGGCCAAGGGGGCCACCTACACCGAGCTCAGCGTGCGTCAACTGGATAACGGCCGCTGGCTGGCGCAGTGCGTAGTGGACGTGTGAGCGGCGATGGCCACGCCCGTTGCGGGAGTCGACGATGGATTTGACGATGCTGCAGCGCTTTTCGGACACCGAATGGCACATCCCGCCCAGCGGCGCGATGCGGGTGCCCGGCATCATCTATGCCGATGCCAATCTGATCGCCGAAATGGACGACAAGGTGCAGAAGCAGGTGCGCAACGTCGCCGCCCTCCCCGGCATCGTCAAAGCGTCCTTCGCCATGCCCGACGCGCACTGGGGCTACGGATTTCCCATCGGCGGGGTGGCCGCGTTCGACCCCGATGCCGGCGGCGTCGTCTCCGCCGGCGGGGTCGGCTTCGACATTTCCTGCGGCGTGCGCACCATGACCACTGGTCTGAACGCCGCCGACATCGAGCCGGTGAAGGAGTCGCTTGCGCGGTCGCTGTTCGCCAAGGTGCCGGTGGGGATCGGCAGCACCGGGGAGCTGCGTCTCACCGACCGGCAGATGGACGCCATGCTGGTCGGCGGCGCCCGCTGGGCGCTGCAGCAGGGCTACGGCGAGGCGCGCGACCTGTCGCGCATCGAGGAAGGTGGCCGCATGGCCGGCGCCGATCCGGCCTGTGTCTCGGCGCGGGCGCACAAGCGCCAGCGCAAGGAGATGGGCACCCTGGGCTCCGGCAACCACTATCTCGAAATCCAGAGGATCGCCGAGATCTACGATCAGGCCACCGCCGCGGCCTTCGGACTTGAACAGGACGCCGTGGTGGTCAGCATCCACTGCGGCTCGCGCGGGCTCGGTCACCAGATCGGCACTGAGTTCCTGGCAGAAATGGTGGCCCAGGCGCCGGCGTTGGGGATCACCCTGCCGGACCGCGAGCTGGCCTGCGCGCCGCTCGATTCCGAGCTCGGCCGGCGCTATCTCGGCGCCATGCGCGCGGGGATCAACTGTGCCCTGGCAAACCGGCAGATCATCGGCCACCTGGCGCGGGAAGTGTTCGCCGAGTTCTTCCCGGCGGCGCATCTCGAGCTGCTGTTCGACGTCTCGCACAACACCTGCAAAGAGGAGACGCACCGCATCAACGGCGAGAGCAAGGCGCTGTTCGTCCACCGCAAGGGGGCAACCCGAGCCTTCGGCCCCGATGCGCCGAGCCTGCCAGAGCACCTTCGTCCCTGGGGTCAGCCGGTGCTGATCGGCGGCAGCATGGGCACGGCCTCTTATGTGCTGGTGGGTACGCGGGACAGCGAGGCGCATGCATTCGCTTCCGCCTGCCACGGCGCCGGCCGGCAGATGAGCCGTCACCAGGCGCGCAAGCGCTGGGGCGGGCGGGCGGTGAGAGACGAGCTGGCCGGGCGCGGCATCATCGTTCGCAGCCCGTCGCCCCGCGGCGTAGCGGAGGAAGCACCGGGTGCCTACAAAGACGTGAGCGCGGTGGTCGAAGCGACGGAAAAGGCGGGGCTCGCGCGCAGGGTCGTCCGTCTCCGACCGGTGGTTTGTATCAAAGGCTGAGGTTGACCTTGTCCGTTGCGGTAAATTCTGCGCGGGCAGGCCGCGGTCGCGCTAGCTGACTCTTCGCCCAAAGATCGACAACGACCGACAATACTTTCAAATCGGGTTGCCGACCTGGCCTGCGACTCAGTCGGCCTCGCGTTCGATGTTACAGCAGTGCGGAGAACTCAGTTCGGTATCGGTTGCGCTCACCTCGAGTATCGATCCGGTCACCGGGTTCGCCCGAAATGCGGTGCAGCCTTTCAAGCCCGCGCGCCAGGCCACGTCGTAGAGCGAACTGAAGTCTTCAAAAGAATACTCTTCCGGAACGTTGACTGTCTTGGATATGGCGTTGTCCACGAAAGGTTGCAACGCCGCCATCATGTCGACATGCGCGCGGGGCGACAACTCGTGAGCGCATACGTAGCCGGGAGGCATTCCCCGCTCTCGCGGATCGAGCTCGCGCCATTTCTGCAGGGCGTAATCTCGCACGCGATGTTTAACGTAAGAGCCGTCGGCCTTGAGCACACGGCGATCGTATTCAGTTGAAAAAACCGGTTCGATACCGCTGGATATGTTATTCGCCAGCAGGCTGATGGTGCCGGCGGGCGCTATCGCAGTCAGATGACTGTTGCGTATCCCGTGCTTCGCAATGTCGTCGCGAATATCATCCGGCAGAGACGTCACGAATTGACTGGCAAGGAAAGCGTCACGGTCGAAAAATGGAAAGGCGCCTTTTTCCCTGGCCAGCTGTACCGACGTCCGGTAGGCGGTGTGACAAATGAGACCCATGACTTCCGAGGCGGTTCTTCGGCCCGAGTCGGAATCGTAGTCGGCGCCAAGCATGATCAGGGCATCGGCCAGTCCGGTGATCCCGAGCCCGATCCGGCGCGTGCCGCGCGCCTGGTCTGCCTGTGACTGCAGCGGAAATTCCGAAACGTCGATCACGTTGTCGAGAAATCGCGTGGCGGTGGCAGCGTGTCCGGCGATGGCATCGAAGTCGAAAGCCGCCGAGTCGCTGTAGGGCTGATCCACGAACGCCGGGAGGTTGATGGAACCTAGATCGCAGGCGCCGTAGGGCGGCAGGGGGATCTCGCCGCAGGGATTGGTTGCCGTCAGGTGCTCGCGATACGCCAGATTGTTTGTCTTATTTATGGTGTCGACGAAAAGGACGCCCGGCTCCGCGTACTCATAGGCCCCGCGTAAGATCTTCTCCCACAGTTCGCGGGCGCGAACGATTCGAATGACAGCGCAGGGGGTGGCCTCTTGCTGTCCCGTCCAACGCCGGTGAACTTTCGGCGCCTTGGAAACGCTCGGGCTGTCGAGCTGTGCCGCCGGAAATACCAGCGGCCAATCTTCATCGCCCGCCACGGCGCTCATGAATTCGTCGCTGATCTGCACCGAAAGGTTGAAATTACGCAGTGAGCCCGACTCGCGTTTCGCCGCAATAAAGGTCTCGATGTCCGGGTGATCGCAGCGAAGCGTCGCCATCATGGCACCACGGCGGGAACCCGTGGAAAGCAAGGTGGCGCAGGTGGCGTCCCAGATCTGCATGAACGACACCGGCCCGGAGGCGATGGTTCCGGTGGCGTGGGCGGGGCTGCCCGCCGGGCGAAGCGTCGAAAAGTCGTAGCCGACTCCGCCTCCCTGCTGCATGGTCAGCGCCCCTTCATGCAGGGCGCTGAAAATGCCGTCCATGGAGTCCTCAAGCACACCCATGACGAAACAGTTAAACAGCGTTACCCGATGGGGTGTGCCCGCGCCGGCAAGAATGCGGCCGCCGGGCAGGAAGCGGAACCCGCCCAAGGCGTCCTGGAACTGGCGCGACCACCGCTGCCGGTGCTTTGTTTCCGCGGCGGCTACGGCATCGGCGACTCGATGCCAGCTTTCGCGGATACCCGCTTCTAGGGCCTGACCGTGGGAGCGGAACCGGTACTTGCTGTCCCAGATCAGTCGTGAAATATCCTGGATGAAGGGTTCGGTCACGGCATCTCGCGTTTTCCCGCTTGGGAGTTCGAGCTCAGTCATCACTATATAACGCGCATCTTAGAACCGGCGTGGTTTACAGGAAATCCAATGTGTTTGCAGTCCTTGCCCCGGAGTCGGCCAGACCCTGTGCGAAGGCACAATTTAAGTTGCCGGGCGACGGCCCGCTTAGAGTCTTTGGCGCCACGATGGCAACTTCGTTTACCCTAGACCTTCCGGCGTAGTTCAGATGGAGATAGGAATGGCAATCGTGGAAGGCAAGGCGCCTCCGGCATTCAGCCTCAAGAATGCTGACGGCAATAAAGTGTCGCTTAAGACTTTTAAGGGAATGGACGTGATCGTGTACTTCTATCCGAAGGACGATACGCCAGGATGCACCAAAGAGGCCTGTGGCTTCCGCGATCTGTGGAGGGATATTCAGAAGACCGGCGCAGTCGTGATTGGGGTCTCCCCCGACGACGCCGAATCACACCGGAAGTTCGCGCAGAAATACACCCTGCCTTTCACCCTGGTCTCCGACCCGGAAAAGAAGGTGATGTCCAAGTACGGGGCATGGGGCGAGAAGATGCTCTACGGGAAAAAAACCACGGGCGTCATTCGCTCCACCGTCTGGGTCGGGCCGGACGGCACAGTGCGCAAGCACTGGAAACGCGTCGCCAAGACCGCGGATCATCCGGCAAAAGTGCTGGAGGCGCTCAAAGGCAGCTGAGCCGGCGCGGAGCAGCATCCACCTTGGCAAGAGCCGCGGCGCTAACGACTTTTCTGTTGTCAAAGCCGGACTTGTCCCGGCGTAGCTTCATCGAAGGCGGATTCACCTCACCGACTCGGACCCGCTACTGGCTCGCTCCCGTCTGCGATAGGATTTCTTCGATCAGCTCGTCGCTGCTGCGCACTCGGCAATAGCCCTTCATCCCGATCAGCGATTCCTGATGGCGCTGTTCTGAAGTCGTGCCGCAGGCGTCTTCCACCAGAGTCATGAGGAACCCCCGGTCGCATCCGTCTCGCACGGCAGTTTCGACGCACTGATCGGTCATGATGCCCATGACCATGACGTACTCGATTCCCAGGTTGCGCAGGACGTACTCGAAATTGGTGGAGTTGAACAGACTTGATGCCGTCTTCGAAATGACGATCTCGTTCTCGAGGGGCGCGAGTGGGTCGATCACCTGCGCCTCCCAGGAGCCTTTCGCAGCGAAAATCCCCGACACCTTGTAGTCGAGGCTGCGGTCGCGTCCGTCGAGTGTCAGGCACTCGATAACGGTGAAGATCACCTCTAGACCGCTGCGTCGACATGCATCGATGAGCCGTTGCCCGCTCGGAATTACGCTGTGCTCGATGCGATCCCACAGGTAGCTCTTCTCGGGCCTGGTACTTCGGCTCTGCTCGTTGTACTCACCCTTCTGCAGGTCGACCACGAGCAGCACTGCCCGGTCGTTCTCGATGGCGCGTTGGCGAAACGACACATCGCCTTCGAGCGGGATATCGTCAATTTCGCTTCGCAACATGGTACTAATTCCGGGTCGAGTGATTGACCGCGCGCCGCCGAATCTCAGATGGATTCCAGGTACATGTCCCGTTCCCACGGGTGAACGGCCAGATCATAGGCGGCGAGTTCGCCACGCTTGACCTTCAAGAACTCCGGGCCGATCACCGGTCCGAGGGCAGCCGTCAGCGTCTCGTCCGCCTCGAATGCATCCAGGGCCTGGCGCAGGGAATTCGGCAGCATCGTGAGACCACGCGCGGCCACTTCCTGGGGGCTCAGGTGGCCCACGTCGACATCGACCGGCGGCGGCGGCGTGACGCGCTCACGAATTCCCTCAAGGCCCGCGGCAAGCAAGGCGGTGACGAAGAGGAACGGATTCATGGCGTTGTCGCCGGATCGGTACTCGACATGCCGGCGGCGCCCGAGACCGGGCACGCGCACCAGCGCAGATCGATTACCTACCCCCCAGCACACGTGCGCCGGCGCCCAGGAGCCGGGAAGCAATCGCTTGTACGAGTTGACGATGGGAGAGCCGAGGCCGGTTAGACCACTCGCGTGCGCCAGTAAACCGGCCACGAACTGACCGCCTATCTCCGACAACGGATCGGCGTCGCGCTCACCCGCGCTCAACTCCCTTTTGCCCTCCAGATCCCAGAGGCTGAGGTGCGCGTGGAGTCCGCAGCCTGGAAGATGCTGATACGGCTTGGGCATGAAGCTGGCGAGATAGCCTGCAGC
>JAOTTL010000169.1:0-7507 GCA_029864385.1 Betaproteobacteria bacterium
CCAGTTCCCGCAGGTGAGGAGCGGCGTCCTCACCAGCGAGAGGTCCGCCGAGCGCGAGCGGTGCCAGTCGTCGAACAGCGGATGCTTCTTCAGCTCTTCGAAAGCGTCGACGCGGTTTCGCGCCAGTTCCTCGTCGGACAGGGTGACCGGTCCCGCCACGGATTCACCTGTGTTCGGATTCCGTTTGGCCTTGTCGCCCCGGCCATACTGTATGTTTGCCACCTGGTGCTTGGCCCAGCGCTCCTGGAACTGGCAAAGGATGCCGCCGTGATAACCGGAATCGCGGTAGCGGTCGTTCTGCCCCTCCCATGGAATGATCGCAGCGAGGTGGGGCGGGTGCTTGCCCGCGACGCGCCACTGGTTGCCCGCGTAGTACGAAATTCCCAGCATTCCCACCTTGCCGTTGCTCCACAGCTGGGTGCCCGCCCACTCGATGCACTGGTAGAGGTCGTCGATCTCCCGCGGGCTCGCCGGATCCATGAAGCCAGGCGACCAGCCGGCGCCGCGTGAATCGACGCGCACCACTGCATAGCCGTGCGGGACCCACCGCTCCGGATCGGTCGTTTCCCAGTTCTGATACTGGTTGGTCGAGCCCGCCAGGATCTCCGGGTAGTCGCCGACCATTTTCTCCCACTGCAGCGGATAGCCGTCCTGGTACGCGAGACCCTTGGCGTAGATGCCGTAGTTCAAGATCACCGGGTAGCGGCCATCCGCCACTGGACGATAGACGTCGGCGCGCAGGACGAGGCCGTCGTCCACCCTGATCGGCTGGTGCCAGGTGATCCGCATGCCGTCGCGGATCTCGGTGCGTGAGTAAGGATCGGACGCGGTGCTCATGCGGGCATTTTCACGAAAACCATTCCAAAAAACCCCATTATCAGCCGCAGATATACGCAGATGAACGCAGATAGAACCCGATGTCGTTCGATGCATTTGTCCACGTCGATGACGAAGCGTAACGATAAGAAACTCAATCCGCCTGCGATTCCGCCGCGCCGAGCCCGCGCGCCGGGAGCAAGCGCGAGAGCACTAGCAGAGTGCGTAGAATGGGTCTTATATCCATGCTGGCTTCCTCCTCCCCAGGAGAAAACCGCGATTCACGATTCAAGCCGATTTAAAGAGGTACTTGCGGTGAATTACCGGGTAATTTATTCCAACCACCAGAGCACGGCAAGCTGTGGGTGGCAATTCACTAAATCATAGGGCAAGTTGCCCTTATCGTGCAGTCTTGTGCGCGCCGGCAGTCATGGTACGGTTCGCCTGTCGGGTGCGAATTCGCAATCATGCGGCAATCGGGGTTTGAAATAGACCCCGACACGTCCATCACCACCAGCACCCAGTGACTGCGCAAGAGGATCGATTCGCAGCGGAACAGGTCCAGGCTTGGGACTTTTTGGGACAGTTGCCGGGAAAAGGTTGTCACATAGAGAGTTATTGTTAGATATCGCTAGAAATTACAAGACGCTGTTTTAACTGGAATCGTGCTGTAAGTCATTGTTCTGCGTGAAGGCATTTTCGCCCTGCAAAGGCGTGTACGCCAGTTCGATTCCGACCCCCGCCTCCAATATTTTCAATGAGGTACAGTAATAGGTAGATATTGTGCCTCGCCATAATTCGCGTCGCGGATTTTCAGCTACTGAGCGGCTGCCGGCGGGCACCGAATCGGGCATGATGCGCGCCGGTTGCACTGGGCGCGAGCAATCGTCGCGGTGCTCTCGGACGGCTTGAAGTTAAGCGTCTTGTTCTTGCGTGTGACCAACGGAGGACGTTGTCACCGCGCGCTCGGGCCTGGCGTGCCGGATCGGCCGCAAGAAGCGGCGATGTTCCCGAGGTCCGATTTCCGACATCGACTCGCGGCTGGCGCACTCGTGCTCGCGAAATCGGTGCTGGGAGGTTTGCATCACGAGTATTCGATCGCAACTGCACCGGCGGGCATGTGATCGTTCGCAGGAATCGGGCGGAACCAGGCTCGACGCGAATATTTGGGGAGCACAGGCCCTATTCGCCGTAGCCGTCCTCGACCATCACCTCCAGCAGCGTCGGTCCGGATGCGCTCATCCCGGCCTGCAGCATCGGGACGATATCGTCGGCCGTTGTGATGCGATGGGCGTCGACGCCCATGCCCTTGGCCATGGTGACGAAATCGAGCCTGGGATTGCGTAGGTCCATGCCGATGAAGCGTTCGCTACCGCGAAATGCGACCAGGCGCTCCTTCAGGATCCGATAGCTGCGGTTGTTGGCGATGACGTAGGTGATGGGCAGCTTCATGTGGGCGGCGGTCCACAGGGCCTGGATGCTGTACATTGCACTGCCGTCGCCGATGATCGCGACTACGGGGCGCTCGGGCAGGGCGAGGTGCATGCCGATGACGCCGCCCATGGCGAAGCCGATCCCACCGCTCGCATTGCCGAAGTAGCATCTCGAATCTTTCTGCCGCAGCAAATTGAGCAGCGGGGCAGAAGTGGTCAGCCCTTCGTCGCACACCAGCGCGTTCGACGGCAGCGTGTCAGCGATCCGCAGCATCAGGCTGCGCGGGTCGATCGGCTTTGCGCCTGCGGCCGCTTGCGCCTCGGCCGCGAGACGCTCCCGCTTTGCGCTCCAGTTCGTGCTGCCCAGGGCCTCAAGCCGGCGGTTGGCCTCGGCGGCGCGCGCAGAACCGCGTTTTGCGCGCAGGATCGGAATCAGCGCCGCCAGCGTTTCTTTGACCTCGGCGTTGATCGCGATCTCCGCCGGGTAGTTCTTGCCGATCTCCTGGGTCCGTTCGTTGATCTGCACGATGGGCATGCCATCGGGCAGCGCATCTATGGGGCTGTAGACCGACATGCGCAGTACATCGGCGCCCAGGCTCACCAGCAGGTCGTAGGACTGCAAGACCGTGCGCACCTCGCGCTGGATGCGACTGAGTGCACCCATGAACGCCGGGTGCTCCGAAGGAAATTGCGCGCTGTAAGGGCTCGCCTGCTGATAGACCGGCGCGCCGAGCAGTTCGGCGACCTGGGCGGCTTCGCCCCAGGCGTCGCGAAAAGACAGTTCGTGGCCTGCCATGACGACGGGATTGGACGCAGCAAGGAGGCGATCGGCGAATCGTGCCAGTACCGCATCCGAGGGGCGGGTTGCGGTTTCGACGCGAGTCGACTTGCCCAGGTCGAGTTCGCCCTCGTCGTCGAGAATGTCTCCGGGCAGGCTGATGAACACGGGCCCGGTCGGCGGTGCGGTGGCGATCTTGGCGGCACGGCGCACGATCCGCGGCAGGTCCTCGAAGCGGGTGACTTCGATCGCCCATTTCACCTGGGACTGGGCGATGGGCACGAGCGGGTCGTACAGCAGCGGCTCGCTCAGGCCATGGCCCTGCTCCTGCTGTCCCGCGGTGATCAGTACCGGTGAGCCGTACCACTTCGCGTTGAACAACGATCCCATGGCGTTGCCCAGTCCGGGCGCCACGTGCACGTTGCACGCGCCGATTGACCCCGAAGCCCGTGCATACCCGTCGGCCATGGCGACCACGATCGATTCCTGCAGACCGAGGACGTAGCGCAACTCAGACTGATTGCCGAGGGCTTCCATGATCGGAAGCTCGGTGGTGCCTGGATTGCCGAACATGTAGCGCACGCCCTCGGAGGCGAGCAGGGAAAGGAATGCGGAGCGGCCGGTAAATTTCGTCACGGGAGTCGATCGCCTATGCAGGGTTGGTCGAAAAGCGGTGACGTTGGTCACCATCATCGCCGGCAAGTATAGCGCGCGACCGCCGGAACGCCGGCCGCTGCAGGCACGGCGCACTATCTTTACTGACGCCGAGCGCCGCCAGCTTACTGAGAAGGCGAGGGTGCTTGGGCGCAGGGCGCTGCGTGAGCTTGGCACGATCATCATGCTCGAGACACTGTTTCGATGGCACCGACAGGTCTTCAAGCCTTCGTTATGAATTTTCGGGAGCCACAGGCCGGGGAGGCGCAGGTCATCAGGCGTTCATGCACCAACGCCTTGCTGTGAATGCGCGTTGATACGATCCGTCATTTGTCGTATACTGAATAGACACTTGACCCTACGCGGGAGGCTGGCGTGACTTCAACAGCGCTTTCTCTGCTTGGCGCCCCAAGGCTGTTCCGGGCGTCGAATCCCTTCGACCTCGACCGCGAGATCCGGCGCGGCTTTCCGGCTGAATCGTTGATGCGTTTCAAGCGCGACGCAGGATTCTCCTTCGAGGAGATCGCCGCGTTTCTCGACATCAGCACCAAGACCATTGAGCGCGTGATCGCGCGCCGTGCACGCTTGAGCCAGGGCGCCAGCGATCGCCTGTATCGTGTAGCCAGCATTCTGGCGCTTGCGGAGCACGTACTGGAAGATCGCAAGGAGGCACTCGCCTGGTTGCACGCGCCGCAGCATGGGCTGGGCGGCCGGGTACCCGTTGAGCTGCTGGCGACCGAGGCCGGTTCAAGAGAAGTCGAGACTTTGCTGGAACGCATCGAGCACGGGTTTCTGGCGTGATCCGCGCGTGGCGGATCGCCAAGGCGCGGTACGCCAGCGAGGCGTTTTCCGGAACCGGCGGCCTGAGCGTCGAGGGCCGCTGGCACTTCAAGGGCAACCGGGTCATTTACTCTGCATCTTCGCTCGCGCTTGCGGCCCTCGAAGTATTCGTGCATCTGTATCGTGCACACGCCAGGATCCGCTGGGTCGCGTTCGAGGTCGACATTCCAGAATTCGTGCGTGTGACCAACCTGCCGGTCCGGCAGCTCCCGAGAGACTGGCGCCACGAGCCGCCGCACGCAGGCACCATGAAAATCGGCAGCGATTGGATCCAAGGTGGCACTACCGCAGTGCTGCGCACGCCGTCGGTGATCATTCCGACCGAGTGCAACTACATCCTCAATCCCGCTCATCCTGAATTTCGTAACCTGCGCATCGGTCCGGCTGTGCCCTTCAGCTTCGATTCGCGGATGTGGAAGTGATGGTGGAACTCGTAGTGTTCGGGAACTCAGCGGCACCGTTGAAAGAACGCGGCTTGACACTGTGGTGAGTCTGCTCGCGGGCGGCGACAAGCGCACCCAGGACCGGGACATCAAGACGGCGATCGAACTGGCGCGAGGATTGAGCGCGCGATTTCAATCCCGCGCCTAGGTTACATACGAGACAATGCGGCTTGGGACTTTTTGGGACAGTTGGCGGTTGATGATCAAGCGATACGGGGGCAGGGAATGAAACGCTGGCGCGGAGAGCTGGCGTGGTGCCGTCGAGCGAGCGGTGAACGCGATCGGCGTTGTAATAGTCCCTGAACTCCGCGAGCTTGTGGATCAGGTCGGTAGCATTCCAGAAAAATACCCGGTCGAGGTACTCACGCCGGATCGTCCCAATCAGCCATTTGACGAATAATCACGAATAAATGCAAATAGATCGGGTGGAGTGATTCTCTATGAGTAAGGCACCCGACAATCGTTTGATGTACCGACACCTATGACGACTCGCAAACCCGAACCGCCCGTTTGTCCCGGCCCCGACCTGAATCCGCGGAGGGCATCGTTCGCCATGCCGCCCGGCGCCACCGACTGCCACGCCCATGTGTTTGGCATGCGCAAGCAGTACGGCTACGCCGATGACCGGCAATACACGCCGCCCCCGATTTATCTGAAAGACTATCTGGCGATGCACGATGCCGTGGGTTTTGCGCGCGGCGTGGTGGTGCAGTCGGGCGTGCATGGCACGAACAACAGCGTGATCGTCGATGCCATCGCACAATCAAAGGGGCGGCTGCGCGGCATTGCCTTGTTGCGCGAGGATATTTCCGGTGCCGAACTGGAAGCGCTGGATAAAGCGGGCGTACGCGGCTTTCGGGTGAATCTGGTGGCGAAAGTTGGCGTGCAATTCGAGGCCGCCAGAAAACTTGCCGCCCGCGTGGCCCGTCTCGGATGGCACGCACAGTTCCTGCTCGATATCGAAAAGTTTCCCGACTTCGACCGCATTGCAGCGGAGTTTCCGAGCGAAATGGTGATCGATCACATGGGCCGTCCCGATCCACGGGCGGGTGTGAACGCGCGTGGCTTTCAAGCGTTGATCAGTGCGTTGCACGGCGGACGCGTGTGGTCGAAGCTATCCGCGCCGTATCGCACCTCGCACGCACCGATTCCTTACGACGATCTCACGCCGTTCGCACGCGCGCTGGTGGCTGCCGCGCCGGAACGTCTCGTGTTCGGCACTGACTGGCCGCACGTGATGATGGAAAGCGAAATGCCGAACGACGGTGTGCTGACCGATCAGCTCGCGGTGTGGGTGCCCGATGCGGCTATCCGCGCGCGAATACTCGTAGACAATCCGCAACGCCTGTATCGGTTTTGAGTCCGCGAGAAGCGCTCGGACTGCGTGCAGGTAGTCATCGCGCTCATCGTGACCTCCGTATTGTTTATTTGTTCGAACGACAGCCCGCGGTAGACATCTGGCATGGCGTACTGTACAACAATTCGAACGAAGTCCGCGGTAGACTTCCGGCATGGGTTTCGTGCCACCGTTACTGTCGTTTCTACTGATGGTGGTGGTGGTGTCGGGTTAGGTTTACCGACATCAGTTGATCGTCATTGAGTTTCTCCAAGCCGAGAACCGGCTGCTCAAGGAGCGGCCGCGTGGCAAGCGAATCCGATTTACTGATGCCGAGCGGGCACTCTTGGCGAGGAAGGCCAAGGCCGTCGGGTGCAAAGCGCTCCTGAAGCTCGATACCCTCGTTTCGCCCGACACGCTGCTTCGTTGGCATCGGCGGCTGGTCGCTCAGAAATGGAACTACGCGCACCGGCGCGGTCCAGGTCGCCCGGGGATCATCCGCGAGATCTCGGACTTGATCGTGCGCATGGCGCTGGATAATCCAAAGTGGGGATACACCCGGATTCAAGGTGCGCTGGCCAACCTGCGCCACAAGGTGGGTCGCGGTACGGTTGCCAACGTGCTGACGCGCAACGGTGTGGAGCCCGCGCCAGAGCGAGGCAGGCGCACGAAGTGGTCGACGTTTCTGAAGGCGCATTGGAAGGTCTTCGCAGCCAGTGACTTCTTCAGTATCGAAGTCTGGACGGGCAGGGGACTGGTAACCCACTACGTGCTGTTTGTGATCAGCCTCGCCGACCGGATCGTTCACATCGCAGGGATCACGACGCAACCCGACGAAGCGTGGATGCTTCAGGTCGCGCGCAATTTGGTGGACGAGGAGGGTGGGGCGCTTTCGACGAAGCGCTACCTGATCATCGATCGAGACGCGAAGTACTCGGCACAATTCCGCAAACTGGTGGAGGAGTGTGCGACGGAAGTGATCCGGCTGCGGCTGCTTTCGTCAGATTTGAATGCTTACGCGGAGCGCTTCGTACGCTCGATCAAGGAGGAATGCCTGGGGAAGATGATTTTCATTGGGCAGGCGTCCTTGCGTCGAGCGATCTCGGAGTACGTGACGCATTACAAGTATGCTTCATTCTGCCCATCACGCTATGTGGTTGATAGATCGAGACTGGCTTGCTGAGTGGGTGGTGATGTAGGGTTGCAA
>JAOTTL010000170.1:0-7500 GCA_029864385.1 Betaproteobacteria bacterium
CTCCAAGATCGCAACCGTGATGTGCGGTGGCGACGTGGAGGCCGGCAGCCTGGTCGACGAGCAGTGGTTCTTCGACCTCGAGCGCCGGCATTTCATGGAGCTCATCGCCACCGAGAAAACACAGGCCCGCATTGAGCATACGCTCAAGACGGGCAAACCACTCAGGAACTAAGTGGTTTGCCCGTCCCGTTCAACGTTCAATGTTCCAAGTTCAACGTTCCAAGCGGGACTCGCCGAAGATCAAGGCTCTGCAACCTTGAACCTTGAACCTTGAGCCTTTGGGCCGATCTCGCGATGGAGTCGCCACATGACTAAGCAAATTCAAGATGCATACATTGTTGCTGCCGTGCGCACTCCCGTTGGGAAGGCGCCGCGCGGCATGTTCCGCAACGTGCGGCCCGACGATTTGCTCGCGCACGCGCTCAAGACTGCGCTCGGAAAATGCCCAGGTATCGATGCGGCGGAAGTCGAGGACGTCATCGTCGGTTGCGCCATGCCAGAAGCCGAGCAGGGAATGAACGTCGCGCGCATCGGGCTGCTGCTGGCAGGTTTTCCCAACAGCGTGTCGGGCATGACGATCAACCGTTTCTGCTCGTCCGGGGTGCAGGCGGTCGCGCTTGCGGCGGACCGCATCCGGCTTGGGGAAGCCGACGTAATGATCGCCGCCGGTACCGAGAGCATGAGCATGGTACCGCTCGGGGGCAACAAGCCCTCGTTCAGCCCGGCCATCTTCGACAAGGACGAGAACGTCGCGATCGCCTACGGCATGGGGATCACCGCCGAGAAAGTCGCCGCTCAATGGAAGATTAGTCGTGAGGAGCAGGACCTTTTTGCGGCGGAGAGCCACCGCCGTGCGGTGCGGGCGACTGACAGCGGAGAGTTCAATGACGAGATGGCGCCGTACAGCATCAGCGAGCGCCTGCCCGATCTGGCGGTGCACGAGATCAAGGTCACGACGCAAGAAGCTGTGCACGACGAAGGACCACGCCGCGACACCTCGCCCGAGGCACTCGCCAGGTTGAGGCCCGCATTTGCGGCGAAAGGCACCATTACGGCTGGCAACGCGTCGCAAACCTCGGACGGGGCGGGGGCCGTGGTGCTCATGAGCGAGGCGGCGCTTTTACGCCATAATCTGCGCCCGCTCGGGCGGTTCATGGGGTATGCCGTTGCCGGCGTGCCCCCGGAGATCATGGGTATCGGTCCGGTGCGGGCGATCCCGAAGGTGTTGCGGCTGGTCGGTCTGAAGCAGGACGAGATCGAGTGGATCGAATTGAACGAGGCATTCGCGGCGCAAACGCTCGCGGTCATGAAGGACCTCGGATTGGCGCACGAGCAGGTGAATCCGCTCGGCGGCGCGATCGCGCTTGGACACCCCCTGGGTGCGACGGGCGCGATCCGGGTAGCGACGCTGATGCATGGCCTGCGCCGACATCAGAAGAAGTACGGGGTGGTGACCATGTGCATCGGTACTGGCATGGGCGCGGCCGGAGTTTTTGAAGCGCTGTGAGCGCTTCAAAATACGGTGACCGGTGACCAGTGACCCGTTACCGGAATCGGTGAATGGTGAATGAACTGAAACGGCCGTAAACCGTGAAACGTGAATCGTGAATCGGACTCCGGCTAAGACGGCAAAGCCTCACCGCCAAGGCCGCCGAGGGTGCAAAGGAAAATAACAGCCTTACCGCCAAGGGCGCGGAGGACGCCAAGGAACAATAATTAGTACGACCCACCCCAAGATCGCGAAGGCACCGCTAAGAGTGGCATACAGGAAACTCAGTGGTCGGGACGCCGCTGGCGCTGCGTGCTAATCTAATTTTGTAATCCTCTGCGTCCTTAGCGTCCTCCGAGGTAAAGCTTTTCGTTTCCTCTGCGGCCTTGGCGGTGAAGCTTTAGCGCGTCGCTGGCATCACGCATCACCCATCACCCGTACGGGTCACCGGTCGTGCAGCATCAGGCAAGATTGCTGATCGGCTCGGGCCGAGAGATCCCGAAGCCCTGGACGTAATCCACGCCGATTTCACGCAGTAGGTCGAGGGTTTCCTTCGTCTCGACGAACTCGGCGATGGTGCGAACCCCGATCCTCTGGCAGGCGAGAACGATTGCCTTCACCTTGGCAAGCTCGGTCGGGTTGTGCGCGATCTTCTGAACGATGTCCCCATCGATCTTGATGAAATCGACGGCGAGGTCCGTGAGGTGCGAAAACGACACCTTGATACTGGTGAAGGAATCGATCGAAATGCGGCAACCCGGCTTGACGCTCTGGACGAAGCGCCGCGTGGCCTTTTGATGCTTGATCACATCGATCTCGCTGATCTCGAAACAGAGGGCGCGCGGCGGGAAGCCCGACTGGCGCAGCTGTTCCCCAACCTCCCGCGCGAATCCGGGATTCTCCAAGGCGGTGCCCGATACGTTGATGCAGACCATCGGCGGTGGCGCGGCCGGATCGACGAGCATCTTGCCGGCGCTCCACGCGAGGACGTTGCGCACGACCCAGCGATCGACGTCCTCCATCATGCCGACGCTCTCCGCCAGATCGAAGAAGCCACCGGGCGGAAGCAGATTGTCCTCCTCCTGTTTCAATCGCAGCAGGATTTCGTAAAAAATCGGGTCTGGTGCCGCGGGCTTGAGCGACACGATCTTTTGTGCAAGGAGCAGGAACTGGCCTTCCCGGATGGCCTGCGCGAGCATGGCGCGCGGATCGTCCCAGCCGGTTAGTTGCTGTGTCAGTGACGTCAAATAAAGCGCCTGGCCGCGCGCGAGCGTCGGCACGCCCTTCTCGGCGCCGGGTGCCGGCTCGCCGTTAGCGCCGGGGCCAGGGTCAATGTCGGATGGTGATGAAGGCATGGCGAGCGAGCGCCGCAGCGCTGCAAAAGCATTTCCCTACATGTTGGGATAATTCGGCCCGCCGCCACCTTCCGGCGCGACCCATACGATGTTCTGCGTGGGGTCCTTGATGTCGCAAGTTTTGCAATGAACACAATTCTGCGCGTTTATTTGCAAACGGGGGTTTGCCCCGTTTGTATCGCGGACGATCTCGTAGACCCCGGCCGGGCAGTAACGCTGTTCGGGCGCGTCGTAGAGCTCGAGGTTGACCTTGACCGGAACGGATGCATCCTTGAGCGTGAGGTGGCAGATCTGGTCCTCGACATGGTTGGTGTTCGAGATGTACACCGAAGACAGCCGATCGAAGGTGATGATTCCGTCTGCCTTCGGATACTCGATCGGCTCCGATTCGTTCTTCGTTTTCAGCGTTTCGTGATCCCGGTGCCGGTGTCGCAGCGTCCACGGCGCCTTGCCGCCCAGCAGGACCTGATCGATCCCGACCATCAGCGTGCCGAGCACCAATCCCTTGCTCATCCACGGCTTGAAGTTGCGCGCCCGGTGGAGCTCGTCGTGCAGCCAGCTCGACTGGAATGTATCGGAGTATGCCGTGAGCTCGTCATGCGCGCGTCCGGCGCCGAGCGCCGTGTGCGCGGCCTCCGCCGCGAGCATGCCTGACTTCATTGCGCCGTGCGTACCCTTGATGCGCGACGCGTTGAGAAAGCCCGCGTCATCCCCGATCAGACAGCCCCCCGGGAAGGCAAGACTGGGCAGCGACTGCAGTCCCCCGGCTGCGATGGCCCGCGCGCCGTACGCCACGCGTTTCCCGCCCTCCAGGAACGGCCGGATCGCGGGATGCGTTTTGTAGCGCTGAAATTCCTCGTACGGGCTGAGATAGGGGTTGCTGTAATTCAGCCCCACGACGTAGCCGATCGATACCTGGTTGTTCTCGAGGTGATACAGAAACGAGCCGCCGTAAGTGTCAGTGTCGAGTGGCCAGCCCGCGCTGTGGATCACGAGGCCCTGGTGGTGCTGCTCCGGCCGGATTTCCCAGAGTTCCTTCAGCCCGATCCCGAAGACCTGCGGATCCGAGCCTGCCCGGAGGTTGAAGCGGCGCTGGACCTGCCGTCCCAGGTGGCCGCGGCAGCCCTCCGCGAAGAGCGTGTACTTCGCGTGCAGTTCCATTCCCGGCTGATAGTTCGCGGTCGGCTGCCCGTCACGCCCGACGCCCATGTTGCCGGTCGCAACGCCGCGCACTGCGCCATCTTCCCGATACAGGACTTCGGCGGCCGCGAATCCCGGAAAGATCTCGGTACCCATCGCCTCCGCCTGCTGGGCCAGCCAACGGCACACATTGCCCAGACTCACGACATACATGCCGTGGTTCTTGAAACAAGCAGGCAGCAGGGCATCCGGCACCTTGTACGACGAGCTTGCCGTGAGAAAAAGGAATCGGTCTTCGGTGACCGGCGCGTTGAGCGGGGCACCGCGCTGTTGCCAGTCCGGAAAGAGCTCGTTGAGTGCGCGCGGGTCCACGACCGCGCCCGACAGGATGTGCGCGCCGACTTCCGAGCCCTTCTCGAGCACGCAAACGCTGGTCTCCTGACCGCTTTGCGCGGCGAGTTGCTTCAATCGGATCGCCGCGGCCAGTCCGGCCGGACCCGCTCCGACGACGACCACGTCGTATTCCATCACTTCGCGCTGAGCCACTCTGCCCCCGGGGTTCTAGGTTATCTGTCGGTATTATAGAGCGCGTTGCGGTTCATGCGCGCAAGAGGCGTGCGTGGTGAGTGGTGATTAGACGCAAAGCGCACTTGCAAACGGCGACGCGCCGCTCTTGTTGGCGCGCTACTCACCACTGACCACTCACCAATCACGAATCGCGCCTTTCGAGAATCATGCGGGCAGCTGCAACGCCGCTTCGTACGGCGGCCTCAAGTGTGGCCGGGTAGTCATTCGTAACATAGTCGCCAGCCAGAAAAAAATCACGAAGCGGCGTCGCGGCTGGCGGTCTCTCGAGACTCGGTTTGCAAGCGAAGGTCGCCCGTTTTTCCGCTATCACGCGGTGCCACAATGGGGCCGGCATCGGGCCGAGCTGCTGTTGCAGTTCCTGATAGCACAACTGTGCCAACTCGTGATGGGGAAGTGACTCATGCGCCCCCTCCGCGCTGATGACGAGTCCGATCACGCCGTGCTGGCCGCAGAGCGCACCGCGGTCGAATGCCCACTGCAAGAAGTCACTGTCGAATCCCAGCATGGGGGTGCTCAGGTGGACATGCTCGGGAAAGCCGAGGTAAACGGAATAGATCGGCTGGTAAGTCATGCGGTCGATCGTCTCTGTAATCTCGGCGAGCGCGGTGATCCCGACCAGGAACGCGTTGACGCGATAAGGCGGCAGGGCGCAGATCACGTGGGTGAAGGCGTGCCTGCCGCTCGCGGTCGCGACCATGTAACCGCCGTCATCGGAGTCGATTGCCGTCACGCGCTCACCGGTGAAGACGTGCCCCCCGCGCGCTTCCACATACCGGGCCGCAGGCTCGGGAAACAGGGCTGAGAGGTCGACGCGCGGCAGCAGGAGATCGCTCGCCCCGCGCTTTGCGCCGAGGCCATCGCGCAGCACGTGCAGAAATACCTGCGCGGAGGCCACCTCGGGCGCGGTGTTGAGTGCGGATATGCACAGCGGGCGCCACAGCAGATGGCGTGCGCGACCCTTCTGCTGCTCCTGGTCGAGGAGTTCGGCGACGCTCACGTCGTGCGTCAACCGGTAATCACGGCGGCGCATGCGCAGCATGAATCGCAGCGCGCCCAGGCGCTCGCCCAGCGCGAGGCCGCGTGATGCGAGTAGCGCGGTAAGCAGATGCAGCGGAGCTGGCAAATTTGCTGCTTTGAGAAAAAGCTGATCCTGTATCTGCCACGTCAGCGGCGTTCGAAGCAACAGACGCGCCGGGTCTTCACCGACGAGTTCAACCAGCCGCAGCAGTTCGGAATAAGCGCCGATCAGAACGTGCAGGCCGTTATCGAGTGCCAAGCCGCAATGCTCGACTCGGCGCGCGCGGCCGCCCAGCGTCCGGGCGGCCTCGAACACGGTAATTGGAACGCGGCGCTCAGCGAGCGTTGCAGCGGCAGCCATACCGGCGTAGCCGCCGCCGATCACGGCCACTTTCATGAGGAAGCGGTCAGGGCCCGCCGCGGAGGGCAGTCTACGCGGGGACGGTGGTCAGTGTGCGCGCTGCAGGCTCGTCCGTCTGCCACGATCCTGGCCATACGCTTGCGGGGATACAAACATGCCCCTCGAACACGCGGCGCGCAGTGCGGACCAGCGCGGCGCGGCGCATCACCGGCTCGGATTCCGAGAGGAGGACGTCCAGATCGATGGCGATCATGCCCGAAGGGTGTTCGATTTTCATTATCCCCTGTGGCGCGGGCGGAAGCTCGACCAGACGCGTTGCGACGGTGCCTGGAATGGTGCAGGCTGACGCCACGCAAACGGTTCCGGTTACCGCATGCGCTTTGTGGCACGCATAGGGCACGAAGTAGCGCGAGGTAATGGTGCCGCCCTTGCGCGGCCGGGAGAGTAGCCCGATCTTCGGCACGACAAGCTGGGATACATCGCCCATCCCCATCAGCACGCCGGCCTTGCGGCGGATCGCCTCCATGCGCGCCATGAGTTCCTTGTCCGCGTCCAGCTCGTTTGCCGTCTCGTGCCCGGTCTTGCCGAGTTGCTCGGCCGGCATCAGGACCATGGGCATCGCGACGTCGACGCAGCTCACGTCGATGCCGTCGATGACGTCGAGCGGCTTGCCGGTCGGCAGCAGCTTGCCGGTGACGGCGCCGATCGCGCTCTTGAAATTCAGCTTCACCGGCGCAGCGGTCCCGGGCACGCCGTCAATGGCGGTGTCGCCGGCGTAGGTGACCCTCCCGTTCGGCGTTTGCACGATCGATTCGACCAGCGCTTGCGTATTGACGTTGAAGATGCCAACCGTCGTTTCCGGATCGCGCGCGGGCACCAGGCCCGACTCAATCGCAAACGGGCCGACCGCGACCAGCATGTTGCCGCAATTGGGCCTGGTGTCGACCAGACGATCGTTAATCAGCACCTGGGCGAACAGGTAATCCACGTCGGCGTCGGGATTCTTCGATTTGCTGATGATGGCGACCTTGCTCGTGAGCGGGTTCGCGCCGCCGATGCCGTCGACCTGGTATTCGTGCGGGGAGCCCATCACCGCGAGAAGCACGTCGGCGCGCGCTTCGGGAGTTTCGGGCAGGTCAGAGGCGAGAAAAAAGGGGCCGCGCGACGTGCCCCCGCGCATGATTACACACGGAATTTTTGTCTGCATATCAGATGTCTCCTACCAGGGCCGTCAATTATACGCCGGCCAATTTCCTGCCGCCCAATAGCGTGACCAGTGTGACTCGTGAGTCGAGGTTCGATTCGCCGATAAACTCCGGAATGGGGCCACCCAGGCGCTAAACAAAAAAAGAATAATTGAACCGCCGAGCACGCCGAGAGAAACAAACCATTATTTACGCTTTACGGATGTTGGTCTCATCACCCATCACCGGCCAAGTCTCAGCGATCGTCCAACACTCGTGTCTCAGCGATCGTCCAACACCCTGGTGTGACTAAGCAAAGCATTGAATAACGGGATTGGACCAAAGACATCATGTTCTCCCTCTACA
>JAOTTL010000024.1:0-28867 GCA_029864385.1 Betaproteobacteria bacterium
CACGGCGGCACGTTCCGCAGAGCAAAGTGCTTGGGGTCCCACAACTCGATGCGCGCCGCGTTCCACGAAAGCGCCTGCCGCTGCTCACCGCGGATGATGCGTCCCTGACCTTCAATCACGTGGCTGACGATGCGCCCCGAGAACTCGTAACGCGTCCGCGAAGAGCCGGCCTCGCTCGCGCCCACGAGCGCTATCCGGTCTCCCTCCAGCGTGACGCTTTCCAGAGACGCCCGACGCGCCCCGATCGTGAGCGTGCCGGCGAGCTTTTGGAACGTCTGATCGAGCGTTAGTTCGAACACCGCTGGCTTGCCGTCCCGCGTCACTGTCCAGTACCAGCGTCCCGCGGCATTTCCCGGCACCACCCAATAGAAAATCTTGCTCCTCTTGCTCGAGCCCACCGTCTTCCCGGGCGCCTCCAGCTCCGTCTGGTCGTCCGGCGCCCACACGCCCATGTGGTAGTCGTGCGAGACGATGCGCGTACCCGCTCGCAGCGTGGCAAGCAGCTTGGGGCGGATCATGAGGTTCACCTCCGGAAGGAGGTAAAGCGTGACTATGGTGGCGGGGCTGACGTCGGTCTCGTGCAGGTCGCGCTGGTAGAACACGGCGCGATCCGCCACACCAGCCTTGGCGGCATTGGCATTACCGAGTTCGACAAGGCGCTGGTCGAGGTCCACGCCGAAGCCGCGCGCGCCATATTTCTTCGCGGCGGTGATGACCAACCGTCCGTCGCCGGAGCCCAGATCGATCAGGTAGTCGTCGGCGCGCACCTTGGCAAGGCCCAGCATCGTGTCCACGATGTTCCGGGGCGTCTGGACGTAGGGCACGTCACCGTAGTCCTGGGCAAACGCCGCAGCCGCCACTCCGGCGACCAGCAGCATGCCGCCGAGGTGCGCCAAGGTTGGTCCAACGGGAGCGTGAAAAATCATCAGTGGGGCAAGACTGGAGGATGAGGCAGGAACTGGCGGCGCCTTGTTTCATCTGTCGCCACCGCGGTCCGGGTTACGCGTCGTGCAGTCCAGTCGCCCTGCGACTGCAGGCGTTCGCCAGAGAGCATCGCGGTACCGAAGACATCGTCGCCATCAACCTTGCCGGTCAAGGCATGTTTCACGCGCGCGCCGTTGATATCGATCGTGAACTCTACGCGCAGCTCATCGCCCCGCACCCGTGCTTGGTCGAGCTTGACCAAGCGGCCGCCGATGCGGGCAGTGCCCGATAGGACCTGGTAGCGCTGCTGCAGGACAATCTCGTAGGAATGCGCTCTGCCTCCTACTGCGGACTCCCACGTCCAGCGGCCGGCGACCCGGGCCGGAACGATCCAGAGATAGACATCGCTCCGGCCGCCCGCGCGTCCGAACTTGTTCAGCGCCTCCACGACGACGTGCTGGTCCGGCTGCCAGGCGTCCATGGAAAAGTCGTGCGAGACGATGCGCGTGCCGGGCTTGAGCGCAAGCAGCCGCGGACGCAGCTCGAGGTTGACGTGCGGCGCCAGGTACATGGTGATCACGGTGGCTTCGGCGAGGCTGGTATCGAACAGATCGCGCTGGTAGAACGCGACGCGGTCAGCAACGCTCGTGCGCCGGGCGTTTTCGTTGCTCTCCTCAATAAGTTCCGGATCGATGTCCACCCCGAAACCACGCGTGCCGAAGTTTTTTGCAGCCGTGATCACGATGCGGCCATCGCCCGAGCCGAGGTCGATCAGATAGTCGTTGGAGCCGACCCTGCCGATCTCGAGAATGCGGTCGACAACGGCCTGCGGGGTCGGCACATAAGGAACCCGGGGTTCCGCCGCTGCAACCGGCATGGCCGCGGCGGCAGCCAGAAGCGCGCCGCACAACCTGTCGCGGATTGGCGACGAAACCAGCTGACGAGAAGGGGTCTGCACTAGCATTCTCCTCTAAGAGCTGCTCTCCTCGCCCGAGCCTGGGTTATATTGGGAAATTCGAAAGTGCGGGATTATACCCGACTGATGCTTACGCACTCCTGACCATGCTGCTCTACGCCATCATTTTCCTCTCGGGCGGCGCGGTGCTGGCGCTCGAGCTTCTGGCCTCGCGCATCATGACCCCCTATTTCGGGGTCAGTCTCTACATCTGGACCGGGATCCTGTCGATCACGCTGGTCGCCCTGGCGTTCGGCTACCGGTTGGGCGGGAAGCTTGCACGCGGCCGCGGCAACGCGATTGCGGGCGCCGCCCGCCTCGCGCAGCTCTATATGGTTCTGCCCGCGGTCGCCGCGTTCGGGATCGTTCTGGCCTGCCTCGTATATCCCTATCTCTTTCCTGTGCTCGCGCGCGCCGATCTGGTGCTCGGATCGTTCGCCGCGTGCCTCCTGCTGCTGTTCGTGCCGCTGGTCGCGGCTTCGGCCATGAATCCGTTGCTGGTCGCGCTCCTGCTCGCGCGCGGAGGGGGCCCGACCGGTGATGCCGGGGCGGGCACCGTCTTTTTTGTGAGCACGGTCGGCTCGGTCGCCGGGGTGTTCGTCACCGCTTTCGGCCTGATCCCGACGGTCAGCAACTTTTCGGCCACACTTGCCGTTGCGCTCGTGCTGGCACTGGTTTCGCTGGCAGCCGCGGCGCGGCCGCCCGCCCCGCTCCTGGCGCGCCGCAAGCTCGGCATCGCGGCCGCCTGCGCGACGCTGTGCGCTGCGCTGCTGTTGTGGCAGGCCGACGCCTATATTGGGCGCATGTGGCCGGCGAGCTACGCCGGGCAGCTCTGGCGGATCGAAGCCCGCTTCAGCTCGCTCTTCGGAACGGTAAAGATTTTGCGCAACGAGACCGACCCCGAAACGGGCCGCTTCGCGCGCATGTATTTTCAGGACGGCTTGATACAGAACACCGTACGCTCGGACGGGCGTTCGCTGTCGTTCTACACCTATGCGCTCGAGGCCCTGGCCTATGCCCACCGGCCGCGCATCGGATCGGCGCTCGTACTCGGGCTGGGGGCCGGCGTGGTGCCGCGCCGGCTCGCCGCGCAGGGCGTCTCCGTCGAAGTGGTTGAAATTGACCCGGCGTCGCTCGCGGCTGCGCAGCAGTTTTTCGACTTCGATGCCCGGCGCGTGCGCGTCCATCTGGAGGATGCTCGTACGTACCTGCGCCGCTGCAGCCAGCGCTACGATGTCGTGGTGGTGGATTTGTTCTACGGCGACGGCACCCCCGAATACCTGGTCACGCGTGATTTCTTCAGCGATCTGCGCCGCTGCCTCGCAGCGGACGGCGTGGCGCTCTTCAACACGTTCGCCGACCTCGACCTGCCGAACGCCTATGCGCACTTGCTTATCACGCTGCGCTCGGAGCTGCCATACGTCAGGCTCTATCGTCCGGACTGGCCGGGCGCAGCGCACGTGAACAGCTTCGTCGTGGCGGGACTGCGCCCGCTGCCCGACCCGCGTCCCGTAACGCTCGACTACGTGCCGCCGCGGCACAGCGCGGCGCTCACCGCGATGCTCGCGCGCCCGCAGGCCCTTCACCACGATCTCCTCGATGAAGGCGAGATCGTGACCGATGCCAACAACCACGGGGTGCACGACATGGCCGAAAGCCAGCTCGTCTACCGGCAGGGGGTGGTGCGGGCGCTGCCGGCCGCCTTTCTCGTCAACTGACGCGGAATCGTGTCACGTCTTCAGCCGCACGGCGCCTTTGCCGCGCCTGCCGTCACAACGCGAGCGTTTCACCCGGCTCGATTAGAAAGACTTTGGTCGGCGCGTTGCCGAGCGCCTGCAGGTAGTCCTTGGGCGTGCCGGCGAGCACCGGCAGCGTTCCGTAGTGGATCGGAATGGCGTACTTGGGCTTGAGCCATTCGCGTGTCGCATAAGCCGCATCCTTGGGGTCCATCCCGAAGTGCCCGCCGATCGGAATCATGACGAGGTCCGGCTTGTAGTAGTCCCCGATCAGCTTCATGTCTCCGAACAGCCCCGTGTCTCCCATGTGGTAAATCTTGAAGCCGTTCTCGAGCTCGATGATGAAGCCAACCGGCTCCCCGCCAGGATGCGTTTCCTTCTTTTTCGTCGCGGGGTTGGCCCACAGCAGCTCCGAGCTGTGCTCGGCCCGTACCTGCGTAATTTTCACGCCAGGGAACGGCGTGATGGTGCCGCCCTTGTTCATGCGAGGCGCGAGCGCGGCCGGCAGCACGCCCAGCGTCCGCAGCGTCTGGTTCAGCCCGGCCGGCCCCCACACCGGCGCCTTGTGCCGGCGCGCGAGCGCCGGCGCGTCACCCAGGTGATCGTCATGCCCGTGGGTCACCAGGATCAGGTCCACGTTGCCCAATGCGCCGCGCTTCCGGTATTCGGGCGGGGTCTTAGGGTTCGTGGCAAGCCAGGGATCAATCAGAATTACCTTGCCCGACACCGTGGTAACGCGCACCGCGGAATGTCCCAGCCAGAGCACCTCGATCTTGCCTTTCTCCTGCGCCATCGCAACGGACATCGGGAAAAGCGCCAGCAGGGCGGTGACCCAGCTGATCGCGATAAGGCGCATCGCTTGCATAGTGTCCTCTGGTTCCGGTTGAGCCTAGTACCACGCCACAAGATTCGCCCACTCACTAGAAGCGGTCTCAAATACGAAACTGCAGCCGCCGATGCACGCCGACGAAACGCGACGGTGATGATTCGTTTGAGTATTCTATCTGCGTTCAATCCCCCATCCCCGACCCTTCCCCCGAAGGAGGAAGGGGGGCACACACTTCCTCTTTCCCTCTGGGAGAGAGGAAAGGCGTGAGGGCTGGCGTTTATCTGCGGCTAACATTTCTTGATCTTGCTACGGGCTCTTATTTACTTTGCCCAGCTTTCCGGACCGGGATCGACAGCCTGCCATCCTGGCATGCCTCGTTGACGTCATATACCGAGTAAGCGCCAATGAAGGACTCACGAATGAGAAGCCGGATGAATTCGAGCTCGGTTGGCGTGAAGCGGCGCTTCATTTCACCATCCTCGGTTTCGGCAAGCAGGTTCGGAAGCGACGCGCCCTGGTTGCGCAGGCTGATGGTTCTCTCGGAAATGGCGACGAGTTGCTCGCACGTGACCTCCGCCCGCGCTAGGGCACATGGGAGGAGGAGGATAATTACGGCGAACGGTCGCAGCATGGCGGTCGGAACATAGTTTAAACCAGAGCACTGCAAGGCATATAGTAAGAGCCCGCACGGAGGTTTCGCAAACACACTTTATTCATCATGGGAGACGAACATGCCTGATGCCGGCTTTCATGGGGTCTTTCCCTATCTCGTATCACCCGTTGATTCAACCGGCGAAGTCAAGGCGGACGTGCTGGCGCGGCTCTGCGAGGATCTCATCAAGGCCGGCGTCCATGGGTTAACGCCGCTCGGCTCGACCGGCGAGTTTGCTTATCTGTCGTGGCCGCAGCGGCGCCGCGTCGTCGAAGTCGTCGTTGAGACAGCCGCGGGCCGCGTCCCGGTCGTCGCGGGAGTGGCCTCGATGACTATTGCCGACGCAGTGTCGCAGGCGCGCGAGTTCGAACGGATCGGCTGCGCCGGCATCCTCGCGATTCTGGAAGCCTATTTCCCCATCACCGACGAAGGAGTGTTCTCCTACTTCGAGGCGATTGCGAAGGCCGTCTCTCTGCCGCTCGTGCTCTACACAAATCCGAACTTCCAGCGCTCGGATTTGAGCCTGCCCGTGATCGACCGGTTGAGCCGCATCGACAACATCCGTTACATCAAGGACGCCTCGTTCAACACCGGGCGGCTGCTGTCGATCCTCAACAGGGTCGACGGACGACTCAACGTGTTTGCCGCGTCCGCGCATATACCCACCTGCGTGATGCTCATTGGCGGCGTCGGCTGGATGGCAGGGCCCGCTTGCGTCGCCCCGCGCCAAAGCGTTGAGCTATACGAGACCTGCCGCCGAGGCGACTGGGTTGCGGCAATGGAACGCCAGCGCCCCCTGTGGGCGCTTAACCAGGCCTTCGCCCGCTATAACCTCGCGGCGTGCATCAAAGGCGCGCTCGAGCTGCAGGGCTACGCCGTGGGTACGCCGTTGCCGCCGCAAGCGCCGCTGCCGCCAGAAGGCGTCGAGGAGGTGAAGCGGGCGCTCGTTGCGGTCGGCGCGCTCTAGTTTCCCATCTGCGTACATCTGCGTTCGTCTGCGCCTGACAATTTCAGTGACCAGGAAATAGTGATGGGTACTGGTGATGAGAGATGGTGATGATTAATGGTGACGCAGGAAGTTGCGGGCGTTTTTCATCACCATTTCGCATCACCATTTACCATCACCAATTCTCATCACTTCTTTCTTACCGTCGGCGTTCATCGGCGGTTAATGAAGTTTTTTAATCTTTGCGATACGCCCCCGCCCTTAACGGGCCGCCACCGCGGCCGCACGCAGTTCACCCTGCCGCGCTGCCAGTACGCAGGCGAGTCCGGCGCCCGTAGGGACGGCAAGCAGCGCAAAAGTGAGCGCGTAGCTGCCGCTTGCGAGATAAATGTTGGTGAAGACGATGGGGCCCAGCATCTTGAAAACGTTCACATACACGAGCGAGCCGCCCGTCATGCGCGATACTGCCGGGCGAGGTGTCACGCGCGCGACCTCCCCCAGAAACGCCCCGTTCCAGCCGCTGGCGGTCGAGCCGATGACGAAGAACAGCGCGCAGGCCGCGAGGATCGACCAGCCTGCGGTGATGAAATAGGCGAGCAGGCAGGCCGCAAGCATCACCGCCGCAAGCACGGCCAGGACCCCGAAGCAGCTGCGCGTCACGTCGGCCATCCAACCCCAGAATACGCGCCCTGCGACCCCGCCCACCTGAGAGGCGGTGAGCACAATGCCGGCCTCGATGAGCCCGATTCCCACCTCCTCCGCGAAGAACACGACGGTAAACGTGCTGAGGCAGATTTGCACAATCACGAAGCAGCCGCCGGCGATCGAGAGCAACCTCAATCCGTCGTGCTGCCAGATCTCGGCAACGCTCGCGAACGGATTAACGCCGATGCGCGCCGCAGGGTCGCAGTCGTTGTCCCAGTGCGGCCGACCGCGTTGCAGCAGCAGCACGAGTCCGCAGAGAACGAGCGCGTTGCCCACTAGCGCCCATTGCCAGCCAAAAACAACCGCGACCGCCGGCGTGATCGCCGCGGCACCCACGCCCCCGAGGGGCACACCGGTCTGCTTGAGCGAGAAGATCAGGTTGCGCCGCTTGGCCGGCGCGAAGCGCGCCAGGAGATGCGATGCGGAAGGCGTGAGCAAACCGTAGCCCAGGCCTAGTGCAAGCGCCGAGCCGAACATGAATGCGGCATCGGGAAGGATCGCAACGAACGAGCCGGCGACGAGCAGCAAGAGGGCTCCTTGCTGCACCCGGCAGGCGCCCCAGCGCATGGAGAGCTGGCTCCCTAGCGCCAGCGACACTAGCATCGCGCCGGCGAGAATGCTGATCTGATAGCCGATCAGCGACGAGCTGATGCCGTAGGTCTCAGCTACCTTAGGCGCGACAACGGGCAGCGTCATCGTCGCCATCGTGCCGAAGCTCTGGGCGGCCAGCATTGTTCCGACCAGGAACGGCAGCGACGGCGCACCGGCCGACGCCGCGTCGGCCTCTACACCGCGAGTGTTGGTCATGCCGGGAATACTACAAGAAGCGGAACGAAATCGGGTAAATGGAGCGTGACGGGTGATGGGTGTGTTTATCTGCGGCTAAGTTTGTTTTTCAAACCTCACCTTCGAGCCCCACTTTCGCGCGCCAATCCTTCTTGCCCTTGAAGATGAGCGGCTTGACCGCAAACCCGAAGAGAATAAGGCCGAGCACGAACATGGTGGTCGCAATGGGACGCTCGATAAAAATGGCGTAATCGCCAGCGCTCATCGCCAGCGACTGTCCCAGCGAGATCTCCAGCATCGGCGAGAGCACCAGCCCCAGAGCCACCGGCGCCAGGTCATAGTCGAACTTTCGCAGACCATAACCCACCGCGCCCATGATCAGCATAATCCAGACGTCCATCATGCTGTTATTCACGGAGAAGCACCCGACGATGCAGAAAGCGAGGATGCACGGATAGAGGTAAGCGTACGGGATACGCAGCAGGTTGACGAACAATCCCACCATCGGCAGGTTGAGTATCAGGAGCACCACGTTGCCGACGTACATACTGGCGACAAAACCCCAGAAAAGTTCCGGCTGATCCACGATCAGCAACGGGCCGGGCTCGATGCCGTGCACCATGATGGCGGCGATCATGACCGCGGTGATCGGGCTGGTCGGAATGCCGAGCGCCAGCATGGGCACGAACGCGCCGCTCGACGCGGCATTGTTGGCCGATTCCGGCCCCGCCACGCCTTCGATCGCGCCTTTGCCAAAGCGCTCGGGATGCTTCGACAGGCGCCGCTCCAATCCGTACGATACGAACGACGAGATGATGTGCGCCGAGCCCGGAATCACGCCGATCAAGAAGCCGAGCAGACTGCCGCGGCCGATCGGGCCGACGGAAAGCCGGAAATCCTCGCGCGAGGGAATGAGCTCGCGCAACGTGGGTTTCTGGACCTTGGGCGGCTCTTCCTGGCCGGCCGTGAGCAGGATCTCGGACACGCCGAACAAGCCCACTGCAACCGGCACGATGCTGATGCCGTCACCCAGCTCGACCAGGCCGTACGTGAAGCGGGTGAACCCGCTCATTTGGTCGATGCCGATCATGCCGAGCAGCAGCCCCAGCCCGGCCATCGAGAGCGTTTTCAACATCGACCCGCCGCTCATGTAGGCGAGGATGAACAACCCCATCATCAGCAGTGCCGTGAATTCCGGCGCCCCGAAAGCCAGCGCCCATGCCGCCAAAGTCGGTGCCAGCAGCATGAGCCCGACAACACCGAAGGTACCCGCAACAAAAGAACCGATGGCCGCGATCGCAAGGGCTGGCCCCGCCCGCCCGCTTTGCGTCATCGCGTAGCCGTCTATGCAGGTCATCACCGAGGCGGCCTCGCCGGGAATGCGCATCAGGATCGACGTCGTTGAGCCCCCGTACATCGCTCCGTAGTACACGCCGCCCAGCACCACCATCGCGATGATGGGATCGAGGCCAAAAGTTGCAGGGAGAAGAAGACTGATTCCCGCCAAGGGCCCCAGCCCTGGCATCATGCCCACGAGCGTGCCGAGAATGCAGCCAATAAACGCATAAACGAGTATCGACGGCTGAAGAGCGATCGAAAAGCCGAGCAGCAGGCCGTCTAACGTTTCACCCATGAGAACCCGTGACGAGTGACGACTGACGACTGACGAGCGATTCCTTACGAACGCACAGCGCGGAGTGCGGGCTTTTACTCATCACCCATCACCGCGCTAGAAGCCCCAAGGGCTCCGCGGCAGCGGTACCAGCAGCAAGTCGGCGACGACGTAATACGACAGGAAGGCAAACCCGATTGACAGGATGGCCACCATGACTGGCGGTTTACGCTCGATCACGCCCATCAGAAAAACCAGCAGCACCATGATAGTGAGGCGGTATCCGACAGCTTCGAGTGCAACCACACCCACGACGGCCGCAAGCAAGATAGTGACCGCGCGTTTCGCTTCGGTCCAGCGCATCTCGATGAGGGGGCGAGAGCGGGCGCCCCCAGCCGCGATCAGCAGGCCCATCGAGCCGAAGAATATCGCCAGCGCCAGCGGCATGAAGCCGGGACCCGGCACATGGACCGTACCGACCGGATAAACCCGGTTCGCCCACACGACATACAGCGCAAACGCGACCAGCATCAGGCCCGAAAACTGGTCACTTCGTACGCGTCTCTTTGGCGTGGCCTGCGCGTCGTCCTGTGCCATTTCAGACAATCGTCACAGCCAGCCTACTTCTTCGTGTCCACCTTGCCGACCATCTTCACGATGCCTGCGAGACGCTTGGCATCAGTTTTCCAGTACGTGTCAAACTCCGGCGCGTCCTTGTAGACGATCGGCGAGTTCAGGTTCTTCATGGCCTTCTTGAAGTCTGCGGACTGCACGGCCGTGCGCGTGGCGTCGCGCAGCACTTTGATCACTGAATCCGGCGTGCCCGACGGTGCAAACATCCCGGCCCAGATGTAGTAAACGATGTCGTAGCCGAGTTCCTTGAAGGTCGGGACATCCGGATAGGCCGGATGCCGGTTATCGCCCCAGCTCGCCAGCGGGCGCAGCTTGCCGCTCCTGATATGCGGCCCGATCGCCGCGGGACCGCCCGCGGTGAAATCCACGTGCTCGCCGAGCAGCTGTCTCAAGGCCGGGGCGCCACCCTTGGTCGGAACGTGACGCAGCTGAAGGCCGCCGGCGGCATGGAAGAACATTTCCATCGGCATGTGCAAGGCGCCATAGATGCCGGAGGATGAGAAAGAATACTGCCCCGGCTTCTTCTTGATGTCATCGACCAGATCCTTGACCGTCTTCCAATCGCTTTTCGTAGCCACGATCAGGATCATCGGGTCAGCGGAAATCAGGGCGATGGTCCTCAGTTCATCCAGCGTATAGGCCGGCTTTCGGTTGAAAAGCTCGTCTGCCGCCGGGATAACCGACACGCTCGAGAGCAGCATGCCGATGGTATAGCCGTCGGGTTTGGCATGCGCGACCACCGCATTGCCAACCGCACCACCGGCGCCGGGCCGGTTGGTGATCGTCACCGGCTGCTTCAGCACCTTTTCCAGTGCGGCCGCTGTCGGCCGAGCGTTCTTGTCGGCGACGCCGCCTGGCGGGAACGCAACAATCATCGTGATGGGCCGACTCGGATAGGCGTCCTGCGCGTGAACTGGCACACCGCCGAGTAACGCGAACGAAACAACGGAAAATATGGCTAAGCGGATCAACATGAACTCCTCCTTGGTTTTGGAACGCTATACAGACTTATGGACTCATTTTCGGGCGGTCGCCTCCGTAGGTCGCCGGCCGGCTTCAATCGACGCCGATGATCTGCGGAATTTCCCAATACGTCCAGCCCCTCGCCGCAAGATATTGTTCGACCATCGCCCCCCTGCATTTGGGGAGGCAGCGACCGTCATTCTATACGGGAATTGCAAACTACCGAATTCGGTGTTGCCGCGCCCCTTCAGGCCGATACCACGCGATTTTCCAGCCGTCCGATGTGTTCGATTTCGCAGACTACAACATCGCGGACCTGAAGATAGCCTTTGGGTGCGACGACGTCCTTGCGCATCGGCTTCTTCCCACCCAGCTCCGGGTCGGTGCCCCACGCCGTGCCTCCAGGCGTCCCGGTCGAGATCACCACACCCGGCCGTAACGTGATGAATGTCGAGAAGAACTCGACCAGGCGGGCACAGTCCCAGATCATCTTCGCGGTGGAGTTGCTCTGTCGCAGCTCGCCATTGACCAGGGTCTTCAACTCCAGCACCTGCGGGTCCGGGATCTCGTCACGGGTGACGATACAGGGGCCAATTGGCGCGCACGTATCGAAATTCTTGCCTGGCCCGAGGTTGTAGACGGAGGAGCCGTCCGGGCGCATTGTCACCTGACGATCGCGCGCGGTGACGTCATTCATGATCGAATAACCGAAGACGTGCTCGAGCGCCCGCTCGCGCGGAATATGCCGTCCCGGCGCGCCAATCACGACGAGCAGCTCCGTCTCGTAATCGAGCTTCCGGGTCACGCGCTCGTCGCGGACGATTTCATCGCCCGGACCGATCACGCCCAGGCCGGTCTTTAAAAAGAACTCCGGGTCCTTGCGCGTCACCTCGGGCTTCTCGTCGCGATGGTCCCAGTAATTCTCGCCACTGCACAGGATGAGCGACGGATCGAGCGGCGCCTTGAGCTTCGCGCCGGCGAGCGGGGTCCTGCCGGCGCCGCTCCTCCGCGCGCTGGCAAGCGCCGCCCCGGCGGCCTTGAGGCCAGCCTCGCCGGAAGCGATGAGCCGCGTCATGTCGCTCATCGCTGCGATGACGGCAGCCGGTGTGCCCGTCGGACACGCGTCGAGCAGGTCGATGAGGTGCTCGCCGTCTATTATCCCGAGGCGTAGCGCGCCGTTTCTGTCGTATCGAACCAGTTTCATTAATCGTGACCTGTGCCCGAAAAATGGTGATGGGAAATGGTGATGATTACTGGTGATGAATAATGGTGATGCGTAGCATCACCGCAGTCTCTCATCACCATCTTTCATCACTATCTTTAATCACCATTAATCATCACCACTTTCGGCTAAGCGACGGGGTTTTCGAGAGTGCCGATGGGCTCGATCGTGATCGCCACCCTGTCCCCGGGCTGCAAGTACTTCGGCGGCGTGAAGCCGATGCCCACGCCCGCGCAGGTGCCGGTGGCGATCAGATCGCCCGGTTCGAGCGTCATCACGCGTGAGAGCGTCTCGATCAGCGTCGGGATATCGAAAATAAGCTGGGTCACGAACGCGCTCTGCCGCAGCTCGCCGTTGACTTTGGTGACGAGCTGCAGTTGCGTGACGTCCTTCACCTCGTCGGCGGTAACGATGCAGGGTCCCATCGGACAATAGCCGTCCAGGCTCTTGCCGAGAAACCATTGCCGGTGCCGGTTCTGCAGGGTGCGCGCCGACACGTCGTTGATGATCGTGTAGCCGTAGACGCGGCTGTAGGCATCCTTCTTGCTGATATGGCGCCCGCCCTCGCCGATTACCACCGCGAGCTCACCTTCGTAGTCGGTCGTATTCGTATAGTCATTTGCGCTCGGAATCGGTTCGCCGGGACCGATCACCGAGTTCGGCCACTTGGTGAACATCACAGGCACTTCCGGAATGGTTTCCTTCCCGGTCGCGTCGACGCCGCTCGCATGGAATTCCTGCGCGTGGTCGTGGTAGTTCTTGCCGACGCAAAGGATGTTCTTTGCGGGACGCGGAATCGGCGCGTGCAGCTTCACGCTGTCGAACGGAATGCGCCCCTCCCCGCTCCTCACCGAACGTCGCGCGCGCGACAATCCGTTCTTGCCGAGCGCGATGAAGGCGTTCATGTCCTGCGGCAGCCGGGTGCCGGCCGACAGGTCGACAACGCTGCTGGACTCCGGGTCATGCACGCCCACGCGCGCGCCCTTGTCATCCGAAAAAGTGACTAAACGCATGATGGACTGCGATCTCCTGTGAACACGGAACGCGAGAGTATCGTATCAGGGCCAACCTTCGTCAACCTCGCGCCCCTTCGAGTGATCTTGAGGAAACAAAAACGGCTTCGGCCGCCGTTGAGCTTGAAGAGGTGATGATTAATGGTGATGGAAGATGGTGATGAAAAATGGTGACAAAAAACGCGGTAAATGCCACCCATCACCAGTAGTCATCACCCTTTCTCGTCATCATTATTCATCACCATTTTCTGGTTACCGGTCACGCCTTCTTGCCGGAGTGCTGCAGCAGGGCCAAGACGGGTCCAACGGCATCGTCGGCGATCTTCGCGAGCTCCTCGGGCGTGCGATTCTGGATCGGATGCGGCACATAGACGACCCCGGGGTCAAAACCCAGCGCGCCCGACTGCTTTTCCACCGCATCAGTGAAAGCCTGCGTGACAACGGAGACGCCGGGACGGCCCCGGGTGTCGAAGTTCATGAGGTCGTGCAAACTGCACGACGTGCATGACCCTCAGTCGGATAAGCCAATCACCACGACGTCGGCTTCGTCCACGACCTTTTGCACATTTTCCGGCGTCGCGACCTTTGCGTTCGTCGGCTTGCCGAAGCGCTTGACCTTGAGTCCGCGCTCCGTGAAGCGTTTTTCGATCTGGTTGAAGAACTCGTCGCTCCGGGTCTTGCCGATGTCGAACAGCCCGACGGTGAGGCCCGCAAGTGACGCTGGCGGCGCTCGCCGCGCGCGCTTCACCGATGAGGTTTCCGCTGTCGGATCACGCATCCAGCTCATGGCACACTCCTTTCAAAGCACAGACACAAAGAACACCAAGGACACAAAGCAACATCTGGAATCATATCGAACTGCCAAGACGCCGAGAAATGCAGAAATGGAATGGCTTAACTTCAATCAGGCGATAATTGGCACCTTCGCGGTTCAATTATTCACATTTCCTGGCTGCCTGGGGGATTAATCTTGGCGCCTGGTTTTCCTTCGTGTCCTTTGTGTCCTTTGTGTCCCAGCTTTTGATCTCTTTGGTCACCGGCTGCAATTCGAGCCGGTTGCGCCCCGCGAGCCAGCCCGGCAGGATCGCCGAGAACAACCCCGCCTTCCCGCCCGCACGCACCACCATCAATCCGTCCTCGTGGAACTTGGGGACCATTTCCTCGGCGCGGCTTGCCGGCACGCCTTCGCCCACGCCGTCGAGCCCGGCAAGAATCTCCCGGCCGGGACGGATCGTCGCTTCATAGAGCGCGCGCTCGATTCGCTTGCGATCCCATCCCGCCTCGCGATAGATGGCGTAGTGCTCCGGCGAGAGCACGAATACCGCGCGCGCGCTCTGGGTCAGACGGGTGTGACCGATTTTGACGAGCGACATCCCGATCGATCGCGAGAGTCCTTCGGGCGTGCGCGACTTCTGGTCGACGAAAGCCTCTACGCCGTGGCCCTGGAACAGCGTCACCGTCGATGCGCCGCGCGGAAAACCCCGCGCCACGGACAGAGGCTCCCACTCGGGATCCGATTCGTCCTCGGCGAAGCACAGGGTGAACTTGCTTGGCGCGCCCAGCGCAGCGCGATCAGCCTCGCCCGGACGGCCGCCGCCGACATTTTGCACGATGAGATTGAGGGCACGCCCGATCGTGGCATTGGCGCGATTGCCCTGCCCTAACGCATTCATGCCGGAATTCATCCCGATGCGCTTCGCAACGGGCCCGTTTACGATGATGATCGGGCTCGAGAAGTAGGTCGTGGCCAGCACGCCGTGCAGCGTAAAGACCGGCTCGAGCGCCGCCTCCAGCGCCGCGAGCAGCACCGGCAGATACTCCGGCCTGCATCCTGCCATCACTGCGTTGATCGCGACTTTCTCGACCGTGCACTCAGCAAGATAGGGTGGAATCTTGCCGACGATTTCGTCCGAGCGGCGCTTTGTGCCGGTCAACATGCGCATTACCCGCACGTCGTTCGGCGGCGTGACCGGCAGGCCGTCGGCCCAGCCGCGCAGGAAGCAGATCTCTTCAGGGTCGTCGTGGTCGCCGTACTCGATCTTGCGCGCGGCGAGCAGCACGCCGCCCCGGTGCTTCGCCTCCAGCCGCTCGGCCACCCCGGGCTCGAGGGAGAGCGAGCCTCACCCGGGCTGGAACGCGGGCAGTCCCTCGCCCAGATCGCGAATGCCCGTCAGGCGCCGCCAGCCGTCCCGGTCCCATCCGACAACGCGCTCGGCCTCGCGACCTTGCGAGAAACGCACAAGAGTGGGTGTCGCCTCGATATTGTTGAGCCAGGACCGATCGAGCTCGCGGTCATCGACGATATTGGCGACCTCGCGTGGAAATCCCGGATCGTCCTGGGACACCACCTGGAATGCCGGCAAGGCACGCGCAGCTTGCTGCATCGCCGGCTCCACGAGCAAGCACGTCGGGCACGCGCGTTTGGAGAAGACCACCAGACCGTCGGTTACCAGCATATGAAAACAGCAGCGCGAATATTTTCGAAGGACTATAGTTTAACTCAACTTACTCCGGACGCTCCGCGCCGGATTAAGTCCGCCGATTCTGGCATGACTCACGGTAAACGGCGGCCGGCCGTGTTTCTATTTCGACAGCCGCACATTGCGACTCAACGGCGGGTACGGCATTCTTGCCCGAACGAACCTGACGCGCAGTCATGAGCACTCACCAGACACCATCCCAGAAGGAATCCGAGACCGAAGCCCTTGCTCTAAAGGCTCTGCAACGCGGCGAGCTTGGTCGCGCGCACGAGCTGTGCGACGGAATGCTCGCCGACAAACCCGACAGTCCGGTCGGGTTACGGATCCTGGGCCTCGTCAACATGCTCGAACGGCGCTACGAGGCGGCGATCGACGCATTCATGCGGTCGGCGGAGTCGTTTCCCGAACTGGGAACGTTCATCAATCTGGCGACCTGCCAGACGAAAATCGGCGACCTGGAGCGCGCGCTCCACAGCAGCCAGGCCGCCGTCGCGATGGCGCCGGGATCGGTCCCGGCGAGACTCGGCCTGGCCAGGACGCTGCAGGGGATGCGGCGCTTGGAGGAAGCCCTTGCCGAAGTCGAAGAGGTTGCGCGGTTGAGCCCGGGCAATCCGGCAGTGGCAATGCGCCGCGGCGCGATCCACGCTCATCTTGGACACTATGACGCCGCCGAGCAGGATTTCGCTTTGGCCGCAGCGTCAAACGATACGCCGCAGTGCCGGGCCGTGCGGCTCAGTCAGGCGTTTTACAATACGCTGGGTGCGGCGACCGGCGATCGAGTACCCGAGCGCGCTCAGCTCATGAACATGGGCAGCAGCGAGGGCGCGCGCTACGTCGTTTACGTCGGCTGCACTGCCGAATACTTCTGCAAATACGGCGTCACCTTCGTCAATTCATACGCCGCGAATTCGGCTGTAGGGAATCTCCTGCACTTGCACATCGTCGACCCGCATGAGCGCTTCGGGAACGCACTGTCGAATATCGCCCGCCGCCTGCCCACGTTGAATCTGGTGGTGACCACGGAGCGCGCGCCCATCGACGCCACAACAGATCCAGGTAACGCCAAGAGCTACTACGCCTGTGCCCGCTTCATTCAGCTGGCGGACCTCCTTGCACATTACGGCAGGCCCATCCTCTCCTTTGACGTCGATGCGGTAGTCGAGGCGCCGCTCGACCGGCTGGTGGACCACATCGGCAGCCACGACCTGGGTCTCGTCCTCCGGGAACCGATCGATTCCCCGTGGTGGGACATAATCGCCTACATCGTGGGTGTCCGGCCAACGCCGGCCGCGCTGGAGTACCTGCGCCGGGTTCGCAAGTACATCCTTCATTTCCTCGACCGCCGGCAGATGCCGTGGGCTCTCGACCAGCTCTCTTTTTACTGCGTGCTGAAAATGATGGAGCGGTTCGACACGGCGCCAGCCGTTGCCTGGTTCCCCCGCGAGCTACAGGCAGTCACCTGGCAGATCGGGCAAGCCTATGACTACAAGCTGAGTGACGCGCGGGTCAGGCGTTATTCCTAGCAGCCTGTCGGACTTGAAGTTCCGACAGGCTGCTTAAATGCAAAACCGCCCGCAGATTTACGACATAGCGAAGGACAAGACGTGTCTTTGCCTTTGAGGAGCGCTGAAGCAGGGCCGGATACAGGTATTTCGAATCCGAACCTGCCGTTTGCCTGCGGGCGGTTTTGCGTGAGGATTGTGTCGGTCTTTGACCGATACAATCCTAGCGCATTTTGGAGAAATCGGTGGGCTGAAGGATCGTCCGTGTGATCGAAGCGACGAGCGGTCCCGCCGCTTCGCTCTGGTCGCGGGCCGCGATCCACTCGCTATCCTTCTGGAAGGCAGCCGTCGCGCGCCCGCGGTGCGTCATGTCGTCCCACTGCAGGAGGTAGTAGAGATCGTTGGTGCTCTCGCCGATGTCCACGGTCCAGAATCCCATCGGGCGAATGTCGTGCTTTTCCCAGATGCGCACCGTGGTCTTGCGGAAGCGGTCCACGAGAGCGGGAAGCTTGCCGGGCATGGCATGGTAGACGCGTAGTTCGTATATCATTGTTGCCTCCTCGAGAAATGGGCGACCGAGTATACACTGACCGGCTCTTCCCCCGGTTTCGGAATGTGGACCGCTCCCCGGGAACGAATTCCGGCGCACCCGTTCTATACTGAGCAACAGGAACGGTGTCATGAATAACGGAAGACGCCTGATATTGAAAGCGGCGGCAGCCATGGCGATATCCCCTAGCGCCCCGAAAAACGCGCTCTCCGCCTCCACCGTCGTGCAAAAGCGCGCCATTCCGCGCAGCGGGGAGCTGCTCCCGATCGTCGGCCTCGGCACCTGGCAGACCTTCGATGTGGATCCCGGCTCGCCGCGACGCCCGGAGCTCATGCAGGTTCTGCAGTTGCTCCCCGAGCTGGGTGGCAGCGTTGTCGACTCCTCGCCGATGTACGGCGAAGCGGAGCGTGTCGTAGGTGACCTGAGCGCCGAAGCCGGGCTGCGTGACCGGCTCTTCTTCGCCACCAAGGTCTGGACCAGCGGCCGAAACGCCGGGATCCGGCAGATGGAGGAATCATTCCGGCTCATGCGCACCGGCCGCATGGACCTCATGCAGGTGCACAACCTGGTCGACGTGGCGACGCACACCAAGACTCTGAAGGAATGGAAGGCGGCCGGTCGCATTCGCTACATAGGCATCACGCATTACCACTCCGGCGCCTTCGCAGAGCTCGAGCGGCTGGTAAAGACGCGCGAATACGACTTCGTGCAGTTCAACTACTCGATTGACGACCGCGCCGCGGAGTCCCGCTTGCTCCCGGCCTGCGCCGAGAGCGGAACCGCCGTGCTCATCAACCGCCCGTTTTCCCAAGCGGACCTGTTCGGCCAGGTCCGGGGCAAGACGTTGCCTCCCTGGGCAGCCGAATTTGATTGCCAGAGTTGGGCGCAATTCTTCCTGAAATACCTGTTGGGCCATCCGGCGGTGACCTGCGTGATACCTGGAACAAGTCGTACGCGGCATCTGCGGGACAATCTACAAGCCGGAATGGGACGTCTGCCCGACGCCGCGACACGCCGCCGGATGGCGGAATATTTGGACCGGCTTTGACGCTGCTGCGCGCAACAATCCTGGCATGCGGCCTCGCGGTGCTCGCGGGATGCAGTACCGTGCGCGTAGGCTACAGCCAGCTCGATACCATCGCGGCGTGGACGACCGATCGCTACTTCGACCTCAACGAGCAGCAGAGGAAAGCGTTCAGGACCGGCTTCAGCCGCCTGCATGAATGGCACCGCTACGAGCAGCTCCCGGACTATGCGGAGTTTCTCACGCTGGCCAAGGCGCGGCTGGAGCGCGGGCTCAATGCCGGGGACGTCCACTGGTTCCTGGAAGGCATCAAGCAGCGCTACGCGATCATCGTGAACCGCGGAGCGGACGATGCGGCAGCGCTCCTGAGCACAATCACGCCCCGCCAGCTCGAAGTGGTGCAGGAGGGGTGGGAGGAAAACAACCGGCGCTTCGTGAGCGAGAACCAGCTCAACTCTAGCATCGAGGAGCAGCGGCGCGTGAGCTCGCAGCGGACCATCGAGCGTTTTCGCGACTGGGTCGGCAGCCTTAGCACCGATCAGGAGCACATGATCCGCGCAAGCATCGAGACGATGGAAATGATCGGCCCGCTACGGCACCAGGACCGGTTGCGCCGCCAGCGCGAGTTCCTGCAGTTGATGCAGCTGCGGGGAGAGCCCGGGGTTTTCAGGGAGAAATTGCGGCTCTGGCTCATCCACTGGGACGCGGGCCGCTCGCCGGAGTATGAGCGCGTCTCTGCCCGGTCGCGCGCGCAGCGTATCGCCCTGCTACTCGCGGTCGACCGCTCGCTGACGCCGCACCAGCGCGCGACAGCGGTTCACCGGCTGCAGGGCTATATCGACGACTTCCGGGCACTGGCCGAACGGCCGGGCGCGCAGGCCGCCGTTGTGCCGCAGGAACGGCGATGAAGTGCCGAATGACGAGCGGTGATCGACACGCTGAAGCTTCACCGCCAAGAGCGCGGAGGACGTTAAGGCAAGGAACAGCCTCACCGCCAAGGACGCGAAGACAACGCCAAGGGCTGCATACAGGGGAGCCGGTGGTCCGGACACCCCGGACAGACATACCGCGTTTTTGAATTCTTATACGCCCCGAAGCCGGGTCGGACCAGCGCAACGTGTTGATTCACGGAGGCAACAGCGCAAGCTAAGGTCGCCCAAGAGGCTTAGAGGCGCGTTATTAGGGACAATATTGACGCTCTAAGGAAACCGACGCCATGCACCGTGCCGCCATCGGCGGGGCGGGAGACACGCACAGGCTACGGGAGCCGGAGAATCGTTATACGCCCGTTCTTCCCACAAAAACTGGCTCGCTTAGGCCCGACAACCGCACTTTCTTAAGCGGAAAACTTTAGCGATGCAGAGACTTGCCGTGGTCCGACCCAGGCTTCAAGACGCTGGGCCACCAGCGGCTCATGCAGCCTGGCGCGTGTTTTTCTTGATGAATTCGACCATGCGCGCTACCCCCTGCTCGATCGCCTGTTTCGAGGCCGCGTAGGAAAAGCGCACATGCTGTCCTTCTTCCGGCACCCGCGATCCGAAATGGATGTCGGCCAGAATCGCCACGCCCTCCTCGTTCAGCAGGCGCTTTCTGAACTCCTCGGAGTCGGCGACGCCGATCATCCTGCAGGCTTCCGTGACGTTAGGCCAGGCATAAAATGCTCCGCCCGGGTTGCGGCAGGTCACCCCCGGCACTTTGTTGAGCAGGTCGACGATCAGGTCGCGCCGCTCGAGAAAGCTTGCGCGCATCATCGCCGCCGCGTCCTGCGGGCCGGTGATCGCTTCCAGCGCCGCCCACTGCGAGATCTGCGAGGCGCAGGACTCGGTGTTGGTGATCCAGCGCGCGAACACCGGCGCGAGCGCCGGGTTGGCGGTGAAGCCGATGCGCCAGCCGGTCATCGCCCAGGTCTTGGAGGCACCGTCGGAAATGATGGTGCGCTCGTACATCCCAGGCAGTTGCGCGATGGAAAAGAATTCGCCCGTGTAGCAAAGCCGGGAGTAGATTTCGTCGGCGTAGATCCACACCTGCGGGTGCTTGCGCAGGATCGCCGCGATTGCTTCCAGGTCCTGGCGCGACAGCAGGCCTCCGGTGGGATTATGCGGGTAATTCAGGATCAGGAGCCGAGTCTTCGGCGTGATCAGCCGCTCGAGCTCCGCCGGGTCGAAGGCGAAGTCGCGCGCCTCGTGCAGGTGGATCGGCACGGGCTTGGCGCCGTTGGCGAGGATCTGCGACTCGTAGATCGGAAAACCCGGGTTGGGGTAGATCACTTCGTCGCCCGCGCCGTGGTCGGTGGTGGACAGGATCGCATAGGCGATGAAGGGTTTTGCCCCTGCCCCCACTACCACGTCCTCGGGCCGGATCGGCACGCCGCCGCGCATGCCCGCCATGTACGTTGCGGCGGCCGCGCGCAGCTCGTCGATGCCGGCCGACGGCGTATAGCCGTGCTTGCCGCCCTGGATGGCGCGAATCGCCGCCGCCTGCACGTTGTCCGGCGCCGGAAAATCAGGCTGCCCGATGCAAAAACTGATGATGTCCTTGCCCTCGCGCGCAAGCGCGTTGACTTCGGCGAGGACGACGAAGGCGTTTTCAGTGCCCAGGCTCCGGGCACGGCGGCTGATGTCGGGCATCTGTTCCCCCTTAGGCGCGCATTTTACAGTGCTGGAATTCCCGGCCATGCTCGTCAATTGCACCGCCCACGAGGACGGGAAGAAACTCGCCGAAATCCACCAGCACAAAATGCGCAGCTACCTCGGCCGCCCGGGCTGCTTCATCTGACGGATAGGCAAATTAATTCCGCCCGTGACCGGAGCATTGCCGGTCGCGTCGATTGCCGGACGATTCCGGAGTGTCGACGGGCTGCGCACACGGGCATTGTGCATTCGGACTGTCTGGCGTGCAACGGCGGCTGCGTCGTAGCCGCTAGATTCCTCATCGACGCTGGGCAGTGTAGGCGGGAGAATTCTTTCCGCGTCTGTCTCTCGGCAAGGAGAGCAGATGCGGACATTGGCCCCTCCACCCCAGTCACATAACGCACGGTCACCGCCAAGGAGAACGAATCATGGGCAACTTTATCAACTTCAATGAATTGCTGAAGTCGTTGGAAGTTGACGCGAGCACTGCGAGCGAGCCCGTTAAGCGAATGTTCATTTGTGACGGTCCCCACCTCACAGCCAACATTTCAATGGGCATCGAAGGCGGTGGTACCTTGCATACTCAACCAGCACACGACGAAATCAACGCCGACTGCCGCCGGTGGGCCTTCGGCCCCAGCCGGCGCGGCCGGTAAACTTGATCTCGTTAGGCGTCTCTGAGGTATGCAGATATGAGCAACGATCGACAAGGCGTCTGGTCAGGTGGCGAGGCCTATGAGCCATACGTAGGCCGCTGGAGCCGGCTGGTTGCGAGGCAGTTCCTGGATTGGCTTGGTGCGCCACCCGGTGCCGCATGGTTAGATTGTGGCTGTGGCACCGGAGCCCTCACGGAAACGATATTGTCTGTTTGCTCGCCATCGCGGGTTCACGGCATCGACCCCTCGGAGGGTTATTTGCGTGTCGCTCGAGTGAAGGTTCAGGACCCGCGAGCCCATTTCGAACAGGCTGACGCTCAAGACCTTCATGCAGAGGCAAATGCATACGACATGGTTGTCTCCGGATTGGTGCTCAACTTCATTCCCGACAAAGCACGGGCCATGAGCCATCTGACCCGCGCCACGAAACCAGGTGGGCAAGTTGCGGCCTATGTCTGGGACTACACCGGTCGTATGGAACTGATGCGCTACTTCTGGGATGCAGCGGTCGAGTTGAAGCCGGAGAATCGACACCTTGACGAGGGCGTTCGGTTCCCGCTATGTCAGCCCGATTCGCTGCTACAGCTATTCGAGGAGAGCGGTCTTACGCATGTCGAGGTGTCGCCCCTGGAAATCTCGACGCATTTCCAGAATTTCGACGACTACTGGACGCCTTTCCTGGGAGGGCAATTTCCGGCACCCGACTATGCGATGTCGCTGTCTGAAGTGGATCGCGCTAAACTCAGGGAGCGGATCCGTAGCCGCCTGCCCATCGACAAGGACGGCTCGATCAAGATGGTTGCCCGGGCATGGAGTGTTCGTGGTGTCGTCGATACTGACGCCTAACCAAGGCATCGGCGGCGACGAATAAGCGCTATTCGTTCGCCCACAAACGGGACGGAGCGACGTATGAGCATCGATTTCACAGTTGATGAGACGAATCCCGCCTACGTGCGACTGCCTTGTCAAGGCACGTATACGCGGGACGCGCTGTTGAGCGTAGTTGACGAAGCGATCGACATCGCCGCGAGCCAAAATCGAAGGGCAGTTCTCGTCGACATTAGGGACGTGAAAGGAACACCGCCGGACATGTTTGGCCGCTATCAACTCGGTGTGGGGACGGCCAAGATCCAGAGAGAAAAGAGCGTTCTTGTCACAATCGCAGTCGTTGGAAATGAGCCGATGATCGACCCGCAAAGACTCGGCGAGACCGTATTTCTTAACCGGGGTGGCATTGGGAAAGTTTTCACCAATGTCGACGAAGCCGTTGCTTGGCTCGAACAAAGGCTCGAATAAAACCGCGTGCTAACAAATCGCTCAACCGGAGCGGCGGTTAGGCGCGGAATCAGGTATTGAAAGCGAGAGGAAAAGGTGTCAGGAACCTCAAGCCCACCAAAAGAACGCTTCCCGGTCAGCGGGCTGCTCTGCTGCGAAAAAAGTTCCTGACACCTCTTCCCCGATCAGTAGTGATTCTGCTTCTCTCCGCGTCTCCGCGGTTCAACTATTGTCCTTGCTTCTCCTGGCGGTTTGGCGGTTCAATGATTTATTTTATCTGCGTGTATCTGCGTTTATCTGCGGCTAAAGTGGTTTTTCCTAGCACTAATGATCCGTCACCCGTCACCAGCTATTTCACCCAGTTGATCTCGCGCGCCGTCCGGATGCCGATCGCGACCTCGTCCATCCCGGCCGGCATCTCCGCACTGGCTTCCGACACCGGGATGCGGCCCGCCATTATTTCAGCGCGCGACTGGGGGTAAAGCGGCACCGCATGCGGGTCTGCGAACCCGTCGGGAAAGAGCGGCCGGTTGCTTCCGGGCTCGTATTTGTCGGTGGCGCCAAGGGTGTGCATGAGCTCGTGCGCGATGACGACGTTGTTGGAGCCGTCCATGTCGGCGCGCGCGAAGGCGTTCACGACGCCAATCAGGCCCTTCTGCAGTCCCGTCGAATGCGCCAACCGCGAATGCGCCGCCGGATCGAAGTAGGAGACGAAGATCCGCACGTCCGGCTTCGGCCCCCGGTAGTTATCATGCCGCCAGGCCCAGTAGCGAAGCCGCAGGCTCCAGAGCGCGACGTCCATCTTGCTTCCTCCGAACGGGGGCGATGGCGGTTGCGCTGCCACCGGTGGCGTCAGGCTGATGTCGATCGGCTGGCGCAGCGCGACACCATAACCGGCCACCTCGCTCCTGAAGAACGCCTCGATCGGTTCGAAGCCGGGCTCGCCTAGCTGGCCGATGTAGCCGGCCACCACGCTGCTGCCGTCGCCATTGATGGGATAGATGGCCACCCGGACGGTGTTGTTCCAGTCGGTAGTGCGGGCGCGCGCGATCCAGGCCGCCTGTGCTACCGTCGCCAGGATGAACAGCAGGATCACGATGCGCAGTTTTCGCCACATGATTAGCGTATCTCAAAAATCAAAACAACTTATTAACCGCAGATAAACACGGACAGAAAACTCGCGTAAACCAATACACTTCCTCTTTATCGGCGTCGATCGGCGTTCATCGGTGGCAGTCATTCGGTTTTTTGAGATGATTTCTAGCCAGTTTAGTCGCTTGTTCGCTTAGTCACTCAGTAACTTAGTCACACAGGTCAAGTTGCCGTAAACTTCCAGCTTCGCACTGTAGGGGAGATTGGCATGGCGGACAACAACGATACCGCGGTCGTCGTCGGAGCGGGACCGGGGCTGGGCTCCGCGCTCGTGCGCCGCTTCGCGCGCGCAGGAATGAAGGTTGCAGCGGCAAGGCGGGACGCGGGCCAGCTGGATGGGCTCGTCAAGGAGTCCGGGGCCGCGGTTCGTGCGTACTCCTGCGACGCCACCGACGAGGGATCGGTGACGGCCCTGTTCGCCAAGGTCGCGAAGGAGCTGGGAACGCCGCGGCTCGTCGCCTATAATGCCGGCGGCTTCGTGCGCAAAAGCGTGCTCGAGACCTCGCGGGAGGAGTTCGAGCGTTGCTGGCGCAACGCCTGCCTGGGCGGCTTTCTCGTCGGGCGTGAAGCGGCGCGAAGCATGCTCGCCGCGAAGGCCGGCGGGCGCCATAACGGCACCATCGTTTTCACCGGGGCCACGGCTTCACTCCGCGGCGGCGCCAACTTCCTCAACCTCGCGGTCGGCAAGTTCAGCCTGCGCGCGCTCGCGCAGAGCATGGCGCGCGAGCTCCAACCCCAAGGCATCCACGTTGCGCACGCCATCATCGACGGCCAGATCGAAAGCGACCGCCCCGGCCGCGGCGTCGCCGAGCGCGGGGCGGACGCCGTCCTCTCCCCGGCCGCGATCGCCGAAGCCTATTACCAGTTGCATTTGCAACCGCCGAGCGTCTGGACGCTCGAGTTCGACTTGCGGCCTTACGTAGAAAAGTTCTAGTTGAACCGCCAAGACGCCAAGAAAAGCCATCATTCACTATTCACCCGCTTCCGTTTGGCATTGGTTTGTTTTAAACAGCGATGGCTGCTCGAGGCTACGATGATCCAATTTCGAAGCTGGTTCTTCCCGATGGCGCTCGCACTGCTTGTGTCTCTCCCCGGTCTCGCAGCGACCGACTACTTGAAGGAAGTCCCGAAAAGCGGAAAGCTTCGCTACGGCGAGATCGTCTACGTGGACGATGGAACCTGCCCTAAGGATGAGGTGAAGGAGGTCACCGGAGGAAGTCGGGAGAAATCGATACCGAGGAAAGTCCGGTGTCTGAAGCGACCTTCGAGCAGTCGCAAGTACACCCCTTGAATTCTGTTTCTTGCCGGCGTCCGTCGACGGCTTAATATTGGCTTTCGGGTTCGAAATGGAAGCGAAAAATATGTTTCCCTCCGGACCTTGCGGGAAGATAAATCGACGTGAGAAGTTTGGCGCACCGCTTACCATTGACGATTCACGAGAGTAGGAGGGAAACATGCCAGTCCGTTGGGACACCACCGAGGTAAGCGGAAAAGAGATGCGTATCTACATTGGCGTTCCGGAAAGCGAGCCGAAGCGCCGCGGCATTCTCGTCGCGCAGCACGGCGGCGGCGTGGACGGCTTCGTGCAGGACGTCGTCAACCGCCTATTCCGCCGAGGCTACGTCGCCGCGGCACCGGAGCTCTACCACCGCCAGCCGTCCGATATCAATGACAACATGGCGCGCATTGGCATGCTCAAGGACGACGAAATCATCGCGGACATGAACGCGACGCTCGCGCACATGAAGAGCCTCAAGGAACCCACGGTCGGACACGTGGGCATCGTGGGCTTCTGCATGGGGGGGCGCGTGTCCTACCTCATGGCCGCAGCCAATTCGGAGATCAAGGCATGCACAGTGTTCTACGGCGGCAATATCCTGAAGCCTTGGGGCGGATCACCGACCCCCTTCGAGCGCACCAAGGATATCCGTTGCCCTATGATCGGTTTTTTCGGCGCCGAGGACACCAATCCCAGCCCCGAGGACGTCAAGAAAATCGACGCGGAGATGACGCGCCACGGCAAGCCGCACGAGTTCCACACCTACCACGGTGCCGGGCACGCGTTCCAGAATTTTCTCGACGCGGCGCGCTACCGTGAGCGTCCGGCGCGCGGAACGTGGACGGAGATGCTGGCGTTCTTTTCCCAGCACCTCAGGCCATGAGGCGTGACTGGTGACGAGTGACGGCTGACGGCTCAGTCGATTCGCTACTCTTCAGGTGGCGAAGTAGGCATAGACGTTCAGCACCGCGAACGCCGGGATGGTCATCGTGAAGCTGAAGCGGCGGTTCCGCCGCACCAGCTCTCCGAACGGAACACCGTAGCGGCTGTGCACCGCCACCAGGGTGTTGGCCATGGGGCACGCCGGCAGACTGATTCCCCACGTCATCAGAAACGTGATCGCGAGCAAAGTCGGATCAGGATCGAGCGGCATGAGCCAGGTTCCGACGACCGAGATCAGAATAACCGGGTGGAAACCCAGCCAAGCAAAGGCGCTGATACCCAGAAAGACCAGGCTCGCCTCGAGGCCGCCGAAGCGCTCGAATGGCACGCCGAGGTCCAGCGCCGCGATCACGCCGGCCATGCCAGCGGACAGCACGCCCGCGGCGAGAAAGAGCGAAACCTCCCCGCTCATCTCCGGCAGGCGCAGGCGCACCAGCCGCAGCAACGAGGCGCCCGTGCGATTCCCCTCCCGTACCAGCAGCGTGATGACCGTCAGCAGGGGCGCCAACACCGTGATGATGGCAAGCACCGACCACTCGCGCTCGTACTCGTGCACGGTCAGCACGCCAGCCGCCAGCACCGCAGGCACCCACAGCGCCTTGAAGTGGATCGGGTAACCGACAAATTCGCGGGCGTAGCCGTAGCGTTTCGAGGACAAGGTCAGCCATGTCAGCACGATTCCGAGCGCGGCCAACGGCATGCCGACGCCCATCAGCCGCGCCAGGCTGGCCTCGGGCGCCACTGTCAGCGTCACTGCCATCGCCCCGAAGAACGGCGACCACAGCGCAGCACTCATGAACGCTTGCGACAACCCTATCGCCTGCTCGAGCGTGAGCCGAGCGCGCCCAGCGAGGCGGTCGGCGAAGATGGCGACGGCCGAGAAGTTGATCACCGAGCCGAAGAGATGGACCCCGACGAGGGTCTTGAGCAGCGCGAGCCTGCCGGTCGATGGCGGCTCGTCATGGGCATTGGGCGCCGTGCTGATGAGGCGCAGGAAGGAAACCGCGATCAGCATCCCGATCAGCGGAATGTTCTGCGCGAGGGCGCGGGCTATGAGGCCGGTAGCCCCGCTTGCCATGCCCCACAGGATGCCCGCGCTCCCGACGACGAGCAGCGCGAGGACGACGCGCGCCTGCACGCTGGAGAGCCGCGGCCATAACAACGCGCACGCCATCCAGCCGGCAATACCGGTGAGCCAGGCGGGGTAAGCGTCAAAAAGCGCGCCGACGACGGCAAACGCCGCCACGGCTACCAGAAACCAGGCGGCCATCGTATACCGAGGGCGGAGGGATGAGGGCGGAGGGATGAAGGTTGAAGTCACAGTCCTTTCGACGTGCTTCTTGCCACCCTCCTTCAGCGATCGGATCTTGACGGAGATGCAGATGCGTCTGTCGCGCTTATCCGCGGCTCAATTCGTGCTTCAGGATTATCCGGCGTTCAGAGAACGCCGGATAATCCTCCGTCGACGTTGATGCAGCAACCCGTCACGTAGCTCGCGGCATCGGAGGCAAGAAACGCGATGACGTTTGCGACCTCTTCGGCCTCGCCCATACGTCCGAGCGGGACAGTCTTGCCCGTTTTCGCGTAATGTTCCTCCACGGAGATCTTGTTGCGCGCGGCACTGCGCTCCTGTTGCTTGGACTTGATCTTGCCCACGGCCACCGCATTCACCAGGATGTTGTGGGCCGCCAGCTCTTTCGACAGCGCCTTGGTGAGCGCCAGGCCCGCGGCCCGCGAGATGGTGGTAGGGAAGGTCCCCTCGAACGGCGTCTTGGCGGCAACCATGTTGAGGCTGATGATCCGCCCCCCGCCCTGCTTTTTCATGTGCGGGATCGCCGCGCGTGCGGTACGGATATGGGCAAAAACCTTGATATTGATATCGCTCTGCCAGGCGTCGTCGTTCACCGCGTCGAATGGAGACTGCCCGGTGCCGCCCGCATTGTTGATCACGGCATCGATGCGGCCGAAGTGCTTGACCGTCTCCTCGATGAAACGCTCGGCATCGCCAGGCTTGGCCGCGTCGGCCACCACCGCGAGCACGTCGCAGCCGGATTTCCTGAGTTCGTCTGCGAACGCGTTGAGCACCTCCGGGCGCCGCGCGCAAATGGCGATCTTCGTGCCTTCAGCGGCAAAACGCAGCGCGGTCGCGCGCCCGATGCCTTCGCTGCCGCCGGTGATCGCGACGACCTTCCCGCGTAGTGCCAGATCCATGAGTCCTCCTTGAAATTTCGGAAAAAGGTGGATTTTGACACAGGACGCGCAGTGCGGCGACCCAACTCGTTACAGATGCTTGCCGACGGTTATCGCGTTGAGCGCGCTACGGATCTATGGAGTTTTGCTCTTCTCGGCGGGCTCGGCGCCTCGGCGGTGCTGATTCTGCTTCTCTTGGCGTCTTGCGGTT
>JAOTTL010000025.1:0-28818 GCA_029864385.1 Betaproteobacteria bacterium
TTCTATCCTTCCGACCGTGTTATCGTTGAATTGACCCACAAGGAGAGTGTCATGCCATTTTACGAACTCAACGAACTGGAGAAGAAGCATTCCACCGTCAATTCGAAAATCGAGTCCGGAGCCGTTCCCGGGGAATTCATGAAGTTCGGTATCGTGACCAAGCCGGAAGGTGAAGGGCCTCCGTTGCACGAACACCCGAACGAAGAGCAGTTCAGCGTCATACTTGCCGGCCAGATGCACTTCGTGCTCGGCGACGAGGACCGCGTGGTCGGCCCCGGCACCCTCATCCATATCCCCAGGAACACGCGTCATCGCTCGCGCCCGGTCAACGGACCCGCGACGTTCATCACCGTCAAGAGCCCCTGCGGCAACGGCGAACTGGACCAGGACTACAATCTGCGGGCGGAAGCGAAGGAAATCGAGAAGCTCTATCCGGGTACGAAGTAGGCACGGGGATGCGCGCAACAGGTCCCAATCCATGATTTCCCCATGTGACGTTTAGGAGAAGATCATGGCGGCGACCGTAGCTTATGACGAACTGGCGGAGACCCGAAACCGAAGCCAAGGGGTGACGAAAAATGGTGATAGAAAATAGGGATCAATGATGGTGATGGAAAAGCGCGTTGCCCGCCGCGGCACCGGTACACATCACCAGCATCTCCATCACTAGTATCTCCATCATCAGTTCCCATCACCAGTTCTGGTGCACGGCCTTTCGCCTTCTGACTTCTGCCTTCTGCCTTAGGGTAGCCTTCTGACTTCTCACTTGGGGCGCTGGCGCCCCCCTTCTGGTCGCCGTATGATCTTTGGCGGGGAAGGAAGGCTGAGAACCTATAGACTGGCTGCTGAGATGCTGGCCTATAAAGTAAAGGCCTCACCCTAGCCCTCTTCACCCATCACTCGTCACGCCTCATCAATTTAAATGTCCATCCGCATCGCCGCGATCGAAGTCGGTCACTGGCACTCGCTGTTCGACGCTGCCTACCTGAAGGCGCTCGTGAAGATGCCGGACGTGCAACTCGCGGGCATCCAGGACCCGGACCCTGCGCTGGTCGCGCAGCGCGCCGCGCAACTGGGCGGGCCGCCGGTGTTCACCGACTACCGGGAGATGCTGGCAAAGACCAGTCCGGATTTCGTCGTCGCCCTCGGCCGCCACAACGCGATGGCGGGGATCGCCCATTTTCTGCTCGACGAGGGCTACCCGTTCTTGATGGAAAAGCCGATGGGCCTCGATGCGCGGGAGGTGCGCGGCATCGCCGACAGGGCCGCGGCGAAGAAGGCGTTCGCCGCCGTGCCACTGTTCCAGCGCTATCACCCATTCGTCGCCCATGCGCGGCGCATGATCGCCGACGGCGCTTTCGGCGCTGTGTCGCATTTCCATTTCCGGTCGAATCGCGGAAGCTCGGCGCGCTACGTATCCTGGGGATCGCCGTGGATGCTCGATCCCGCGGTCGCGGGCGGTGGCTGCCTGCGCAACATCGGTTTGCACGGCATCGACTTGTTCCTTTATCTCACGGGGGAGGATGCCGACGTGGCGGGCGCTCAGTTGAGTTCGCGCGCGCTTGGCAAGGGCGTGGAGGACTACGCCGCGGTGCTCCTGCACACACCCGGCGGCGTGCTCGGAACGATCGAGGTCGGAAATACTTTTCCGGGCCAGGGCGCAGACGGGGAATGGAAGCTCGCCGGGCGCGACGCGCTGCTCGTGCAGCAGGGCGGGTCGGTGCGTTGCACGACGGTCAAGGGCGAGCAGGAGGTGGCGGAACCGCCGGGCGAACCGCTGCCGGTCGTCGCGGTGCGCGACATCCTTGCGCACTGGCAAAGCGGCCAGCCGCCGGCGACCGGACCCGAGGACTGCTATCGCGCGATGCGGGTGGTGGACAAGGCCTACTCCGTTGCACGACCGGAAAGCCGGTAATAGGTTTTGCATGCAGCGGACCAACCTTGTACTCGCGAGTCAGGCAGAACATAAAGTCCGCCGGGAAGCGTCGGCGGTTACGGCGTACCTGCTCGTGAGCCTGCGCGTTTCCACGCCGTAGAGTGCGGCGATATCCGCGTCTAATTCTGTCGGCTGGCCCCAACCGCAAGTGTCTTCAACCCCGGGTTTTCCAGAAAGGTAACCAGCTCATGCCAAGCCCCAAGAGCCAGAAATCGGGCCGGCCGCACCTGCGGCGCGACAGCCAGAAATGGGTTTTCGACTGGGTGATAAAGGAGACCGGCAAGGTCTTCCACTTCCAGCCCGACGGGCGCGGGCGCATGCCGCGCAGCGTGCGCAGCCACGACATGATCGCGAAGCACATGGGGCTCGCGGCACGCCGAATCGAGCGGCTGGCGCAGGCGGAGGCCGAGGCCGGACACCGTGAAACGGCACTGGAGCTCTACTACCAGGCAACGCTGCAGTACCACGACGCGCAGCACGTGGTGTTCGAGACCAACGACGAGAAGCGGTTCCTTCATGGCGGTTTGATGCGCTGCTACGGAAAAGTGCGCGAGCTCGCGCCGTACCGCATCGAGCACGTGGACGTCCCCTGGAACGGCACCGTAGTGTCGGGCAACCTGCACCTCACGCCCGGGGAAGGGCGCAAGCCCCTCGTCTTTTATGTGCCGGGTTGCGACCAGACCAAGGAAGCATGGCCGCATCCCTACTACAACCAGGCGTTGCAGCGCGGCATGCACGCCTTCTCGTTCGACGGCCCAGGCCAGGGCGAGAGCAACCTGCGCGGCGTGAAGCTTACCGCGGACAACTACGAGGATGCCGCGAGCGCCGCGATCAGCTACCTGCTGAAGCGCCCAGACGTGGACCCGGAAAAGGTCGGCCTGTACGCGCTCTCCTTCGGGTCGCACTGGGGTATGCGCATCGCCGCGAAGGAACACCGCATTCGCGCGGTGGCGGCGCCGTGGGCGTCGTACGTGGACAAGTACTACCTGCTCAACGAGGAGTCGCCGCGCTACAAGCAGCTGTTCGCCTATCTCACGCAGTCCTCGAGCGAAGAAGAACTGGACAGGATCGTGGCGAACATGACGATGGAGGGGCTGATGGACAAGATCGGCTGCCCCACGCTGCTGACCACCGGGGAGTACGATCCGCGCGCACCGGTTGAGGAGGTGCTGCGCCTGTTCGACCAGATGAAAGCACCCGCGGAACTGTGGCTGATGTCAGACCAGCATCACAACGGCTCGGTCACGGGCGCGGCGCGCAGCTCGGTGTGGGAAGCGGACATCCACGCGTTCGTCTGCGACTGGCTGCGCGAGCGCTTCAACGGCGTGCCGGTGAAGCACCCGGGAAAGGTGATCTACCTCGAGCCTTCGGGCGCCGGCCCCAATGCGGCCACCGTCAATCTCAAGCGCCGCTGGTTCGACTGATCGCCACGCGCTCGCATCGCTGCGGCGATTGCTACTCGCGGATCGCGGGTCGTGAATCGACCCTTCGTTCAGACCTTCGGCGATCTGGTCGCATTCAACTCGCACATCCCTATCCGAGTAGACGAGGACATTTCTGCCCTCGCCCCTCACAGTGCCGGGCGAGCGCAATTCACGCACCCGGTTCTTCGCCGTACCGTTTCACTCACGAGCCGGTATAGCGATGTACAAGACGCGGCCGAGGTAGAGGTAGGCGCTCGAGGACCCGCTGAAACGCCGCCCAATCCACTGGGCTATTGTTCGACCTGCGCGGCAACCACTTGCGCCAGCTTCGCCTCACCGGCTCATACAGGTTCGCGAGGCGCTCGAAGTTGCCGGTTACGCCAAAGTAGGCATTGCCCATCAGATAAGGTCTGCACTACTCGGCATGGACACACACCCCGCTTCGGCGGGGTAGGAGAATGAAACGCGCAGCCGCGGACTCTAAGCCCAGTTTCTGCGCTCGATGAAGGTCTGCGGCTCGAGCGGCCGCCCCTCCGGGTAGACCAGGCTCTCGCGGCGCGCCGACCATAGCAGCAGCGGGCCGACCGCGCGGTCGATGACGCGCGAGAGGACGCCGAATTCGCTTTCCATCTGTATTCGCAGCTCCGCGATCCGCTCGCTGACGCCGCGATTGGAGTCTCGCAGGTATCGCTCCATGGCCCACAACGCGGCGCCATAGCCCCGCTTGAGGTTGTTGGCTTCAGCGGTCACGCGCGCGCGCACGCGCGCGTTGCTGTCCTGCCCGTAACGTGTCCAGCCCTCGTACATGGTTCGCATCATTCGGTAGAGGCTGGGGCCGTTGACTTCGTAGTCGCGTTGAAAGGCGAGGTCGAGCCAGGACTTGGAATCGTCGCGCGCGATGTGCTCGTGCTCGAAATTGAACTTGAGCTGGCCGTGGATATCTGCGAGGTCGATTCCGTTCAACATCCGGCCCTCGTTTTCCATCTGAGCGTGCAGCGGCGTGCCGGGGATTGGCGTGTACAGCATGAACTGGTGGCAGTCGGCGTCGTGGGCCACGGCGTGCCCGATCTCCTCGCGCATGTTGTCGGGTTTGTGATGCTCCATCCCGATGATCGTCGAGCCCTGGACGCGGATGCCGTGCGCCTGCAGCTCGCGGGTGAGCGTGACCGTGTCGGTATGCCTGAGCTTCCTGTAGCCGGCCTGCTCCGACTCGAAGCCCATCCACACCCACGTTACGCCCAGCTCGACGAGCTGCCGCATGTCGTACTTGCGCAACGCGTTCGCCGACGAGAAGACGTACATCGACCACGCCTTGCCGTGCTTGCTCATCTCGGCGAGCAGCTCGAGCGCGCGTCTCTTGTACAGCAGGAAGTTCTCGTCCATCATGAAGAACGTGCGCACCTTCAACTGCTTTTCGGCTTTGCACATGACGTCGAACAATTGCTTTCCGGTCTCGTAGAAGTTGACGAACCGGCCCTTGCCGCCGAAGAACGCCGAGGTCGTGCAGAAATTGCAGCCCATGGGGCAGCCGACCGACGGGATGATCGTCGCGGCCGGATCGCCGCCGCCCCTTGGCGCCTTGAGGCCCATCAACCGGAAGCCGAATGACGATGCGATGACCGGGTGCTCGATCGGCTGATCGACGGGTTCGCCGAGGAACTCGCGGAACCAGCGGATGCCCTCGCCTTTGACAATGTGATCGGCTCCGAGGATCCGCTCTATAGCGGGAATGGCGGCGACGTGGCCACCAACGACGACAATCGATTTCGGGGAGTGCTCCCGCACAAGCCGGCACATCTCGCGCACTTTGCCGACATTCACGATGATCCCGGAAATGCCGACGATGTCGTAGTGATTGGTCTTCAGCTCTTTGACGAAGCGTTCGCGCGTGGGAAAGTCGAGCAGCGTCGAGGGAACGGAGATGTTCTCCTGGATCATCATGATGCCCCACGAGCGGTGGTGCATGCGCAGCGAGAACGGTCCCTGCGCCCGCGTGACCTGGTTGTGATAAAGCTCGAGCGGGTTGATCGCGCGACTGCCGTATTCGTCGTCTTGCGCGAAGGGCTTGAAGACAGATGTCAGGAGAACGCGAGCTCGAGTTCCCTTGGGGTGCTGAATCGGATGCTCCTCGTCTGACCGTTTTGTTCGCCGCGCGGCATCACGTCAATCATAAGGGCCGCACAGCGCAAAAGTGTGCGCTGCCACGACCACGGTGTCAAACGGGAGGACGGTGGTTCTGGTTGGACTCGATCTAATAGCTGGTCCGCACGATCGAGTCCGCCGGCACGGCCTTGTGGCGCCGCATCGAGCCGCACTCGCGCCGGTTTCTTCCCGCGGACTCGGCGCCGCGGGCATTCGGTCTCGGGATGGTCTGGGGCTGGCTGCCGTGCGGCATGGTCTACGCCGCCCTGATCGCGGCGCTTGCGACCGCAGATCTTTGGCACGGTGCGCTGCTCATGCTCGCATTCGGGCTGGGTACGCTTCCCAACCTGCTCACCATCGGCGCATCATTCGGCTATGTCGCGAGGGTGGCGCGCTCGCGCGCGGTGCGCATGGTGTTCGCCGTTCTGATCGTCGGCGTCGGTGTCTTCGGAATGGTCAAGGCGACGCAGCCTGTCGCCCATGCTTTCGAGGAGGTGTGCCACGGCGCTCCCGAAGCGCTTGCTCGTCCGGCTTCCGATAGGGCGAGCTGACGCGCGCCAGGTTCAACCTGTCTCCAGGTCGAGAGCGCCGGCTCGTCAACAGCGAACCTGCTGGCGGCAAAACTGGCTTAGCGCAACCACGGCTGTTTGATTCGCGACGCGCTGGTTTGCCTTTGCGGTACCGTAGTCGATCACGAGCTTGAACTGGTATTTTTCGAAAAAAGCGTTGAACATCTCGCCGCCCAGCGTGCCGATCGCATAGAGCGCGTCAGTCGCAGCATCGTGCTCGAGGAGGATCGCCGATAGCGGCTGCGGGGCAGGGCCACCGAGGACGCGACCGCCCGACGCCGGATCGTATTCGCTGTGCTCGGAGCAGCAATGGATGGTATTCGGTTTCATCGTGGCCGAAGCCGTGGATTGCTCGCGGTAGCTGATGAAGCTGATCTGCGGCGTGGGGTAAGTCATTTTGTGCGCGCAGATGGCGGAGTAGCCCACGATGGAGCGCTTCGGCCCGACGCCCCCCGTCCACTGGTATGCCGCGCCGCTTTCAGTCCTGAGGTCCACCTTCGAGCGCGTCGGGTTGCCCAGATTGAGGAGGAAGCAGGGCGTGCTCTCGAACGGGTAGTGGAAGAGGTAGTTCTTGCCCACGGCGAGCCGCGCCGCCTTGATTGGCGCGCCGTGCGAATCGACGAGCTGCGCGCGCGAGTAAAAGCGTGGTTTCAGGTCCGTTGCAGCCAGGGCCTCATGCGCGCTTAGCGCGCAGCTGGCGGCGCACGCCTTGATGAAGTCACGTCGCTGCATATATCCAATTCTCTGTACAACTCAGGGCGAATGTCAACTTTCCTGGTTGCGTGCTGATCCATGAGTCGTGAACGGGGCAATCGAGAATTGGATTACGAACCATGTTCTTCCCGGTCGCCGTCAGGCGACCGTTATTGCGTCGTTCCGGCGCAATCCGAGTTCGGAGGCAAACAACACCTCCATCTCCCGGCGCACGAGTACAGCCTCCGATTCCGGCACTGCCACATCGTGCCAGGTGACGAGATCTCCCTTCGAAATCCGGCGCGTGACCCGGATTCCGTGGGCAAGGCCGATTGGCAATCCGCTGCAAGCGAGCGAGTCCTGCGCGGTCATAAGGCGACCCCAAACGGTGTAGCCGCCTTCGCCATCGAGCGTCTCGCCGGCCTTGAGGTCGCGTTTCGCGACGGCAACTGCGTCGCCCCGGAAATCGTCCGGTGCGCCCGTCGACTCGCCCCGGAGGCCGATGCTCGCGACAGAGATGCCGAGCTCGAGCCCGATCAGGTGATAGGGCTTGTACATCGCGGCATAGTTGCCGCTGTCATCCGTCAGGAGGCCGTATTCCGCGAAGCAGTGGCGCACGTAGTCCGCATCTGCGGCGAACGTCACATACACGCCCCATCTCAGATCGCGCGCCACGGGCTGGCCGTCGCGCTCGAGGCTCGACACCACTTCGACCTGGCCGCGGTGATGGAGCTGGCCTCCTTCAGCCGCAGGCCGCAGCACGCGCGGTAGATCGTCCACTCCGCACGGCGGGAAGGCGAGACCCTGTGGAGCAGGCGCAAGGCCGGTCGCGTTGGCGACCGCCGCCATCTCGATCGCGGACTTGGTGCCGTCCAGAAAGGAGTTGAACATCTGAGGGTTGAAATCGCCTGCCGCCACCTGCTCTGATGTGAACCCGTAGTGGCTCCAGACTGTCTCCGGCGTGGAGTCGTGATACGCTGGGAGATACTTCGTGCCCTTTCCGGCGGCGACCACCTCGAAACCGGCCGCGCGCGCCCAGTCTGCCATCTCGCAGATGAGCGCAGGCTGATCACCGTACGCGAGCGAGTAGGTGATTCCAGCTTCACGCGCCCGGCGCGCGAGCAGCGGTCCTGCAAGCGCATCGGCCTCGACATTGACCATCACGATGTGCTTGCCGTGCTGACAGCAGGCGAGCGCATGGCGAATGCCGGCAGCCGGATTGCCGGTTGCCTCGACGACGATCTCTAATGCACCGGCGGCGATGACCGCCGGTGCATCATCTGTGACAAATGTTGTGCCGCTCCTTTCGGCTTCGGCCAACGAAGCCGCAGCGAACCGCTCCGCGTTCCAACCGACCCGGGCGAGACTTTCGCGAGCCCTCCGGGGCGAGAGGTCGGCAACCGCCACGACGTGAATCCCCGGCGTGCGCCGGACCTGCGCGAGAAACATCGAGCCGAACTTGCCCGCTCCGATCAGGAGGATGCGTAGCGGTTTGCCATCGGCGGCGCGTTGCTTCAGGAGCCCGTAGAGATTCATGGTGGCGCCGTACTCTAAGCCGCCGATTAACGTTCGTAAATCGTGAAACGTGAATCGTGAATCGGAACGTCAAAAACCTAGTACTAACCGCAGATAAACGCAGATAAACACAGATACATCGATAAAAAAATCAAGAACCGTTTCGCCTTCTGCCATAAGTTTGGTCCGCCGCCGATAGACGCCGATAGACGCCGATCGACGCCGATAGAAACGACCTGCATTCACTTGTACAGGTTTCGGTCTGCGTTTATCTGCGGCTAATATTTGATTTTATACGAGCTCACCGGCCGTAGCGGGCGTAGACCGTATACCGGCCGTCGGGAAGAACGAGGAACACGTCGTACGGCTCGGGGCGCGAGCTCTCCATCCCTGGCGAGCCGCCCGGCATGCCCGCCACGGCCAGTCCCCGCGCTTTCGGCCGCTCGGCGAGAAGTCTCCTGATCTCTCGCACGGGCACGTGACCTTCGATTGCATAACCCTCGATCACAGCCGTGTGGCAGCCACCGAGCACATCAGGTATGCCGTATTTCGCTCTATACGACGTGGGTTTATTTACGTTTTCAGGCTTCACACGGAAGCCGTTCGCCCGCAGATGTTCAATCCACGAGCCGCAGCACCCTCAGGTCGGGCTCTTATAGACGGTGACTGCGGTCGTGTCCGCAGTTTCGGCCGCGCACGCTGCCTGTACCAGCGCCGCACCCACAATGGCTGCTCTCAGAAACGCTCTCATTAATTGACTCCTTTGCTTCAAACAAAACATCAGACAGCTCTCAATCTAGACCAACCTAGCAGGCCAGAACTCGCCGGGTACTGACCTATGTCAAAACGAACTGTCCTAGCTTTGTTGCGCGGGCGCACCGCACGATGAACAGTAGCGGTTGTCCCGGGCGAGCGCGCTGCCACATTGGGAGCAGAAACCCGCAATCGCCGGTCGAACCCCAGATGCGGCCCTGCGCCGGCGCCACACCCACCACAACGCTGCCAGACCCAGGCCCACCGTCAAAGCTACCACGATGGTGACAAACACGGTCCAGGCCGGGTTGCTCTCGAACAATCCCGCGGGCCCGGGGGATTTTGCCGCAGGAGTATTCAGCTTGAGTATTTCCACGGAGGTTCTCGAATCCGGCTTCGCATAGCGGATCGCGACGGGCAGCTGTTTTCCCGCTTCGTAGGCGCCGAGGTCCAGCGTCCGGTAAAACAGCCCGTCCGGGCCGGCGGTCCCGGGGCCAAGATCCGGCAGGACGGAGACATCGCTCGCCGTCGCAGGCTCCTGAAACCTGACACTCAACCGGTCCACCGCAAGATCGCCTGGCCAAACGTAGGTGTAGGTGCGCAGGGACGATCCCGTCGCGAGCGCGTCGTAGTACTCGATGTGAAAGAACCGCTGCGGGGCGGTGAATCGCAGCGTGCTGTCATTCCCGGTACTCGTCACCTCGTGCTGCAAGTTGAAGAGCTCGGATCCAGCGGCGCTGGCGAATGCGACCGCCGACGGGCCGCCGGAGGCTGCGGGTAGGCGCAGCGATACCACGGCAGGGAGCAGCGTGTCAGGGGACAACTGGGCCTTGAGAATGATAAGCGCGGCCTGACGGTCGTATTCCGGCCAGATATCGATACGCAGGCTCGCAAGACGCGGGGTCACCTGAGCCGCGTTGCCGGTTGGCGGGGCGGCGGCGAACGCCGGCAAGACCAGGATCGTAAGGACGACCATCCATAATCCGCAGACGAAGGTTGCCGTAGTGCTGGCTGGCTTGCTCACCCGCTGTGCCGTGTATGTCATGTTCACCTGCCCGGGCGCTGCTGCAACCATCGTTTCGCACGACATAACCGCATTTTCCATAATAAGTTCTTCCAAAAACGGAGACACTCAACTGCCCCGATAAAGGCGATGACGCGCCGGTCCGTCATTCGTCACAGCAGTTGACCAGTCTCTTCACGATATCGTCAAGCGTCCACGGCTTTTCCTCGGCCGCTACTTGCCGGAATCCGGAGGCATCGATCAGCTTGAGCCGCAAAGCCCAAAACAGCGAATAGGCCTTGTAAGCATGCCCGAAAATCTCCTTTGCTTCGTTCTTGTTCCCCTCCGATTGTCGCTTGGTGCCCACCTCCATGAGCCGCATCGTTGTCGCCAGCAAATGCTTCGTGATGCACCAGGTCTCCCCTTCATGCTTGTCGATCAATTTCTCCAGTAGCGCTTTTCGGGTCGAGCGCACCTCGTTCATGAAATCAAAGTATTCGGCGTTCTCCGTTTTCATGCCGGTGAAGAAGAAATGCTCCTCGAGGCTGATGAGGTTCATAACGGCGATGCTCAAGTCCTCCTCGGCGGAAAGATCAATATTTCCTGACTTCTTCAGTGTCTCGATTTTTCGGCGTAATGCATCAAAGCTGGGTGGCTGTGTGGTCATGGCAGTCATCAGATAGTGAAGATAATGAAACCGAGGGTCACCATGGCGAGCCCCCCTCCAAGCCGCATGGTGTGCGCTTTCCGCTTCTTCCAGTCCTGCAGCCTCTCCACTAGCGCCTTGTCGCCTGCAATGAAAAGGATGATCACGAGAGGGAGAATGAAGAGCAGGTTATAGAGGAAAAGATACCCGAGGCCGACAGTACGGGTGGTCTGATCGTGAAGCAGTCCCAGCACCATCAAGTACGGCCCGCCCGTACAAGGGAACTCGCAGACCCCCACCAATCCGCCCAGAACGAATGCGGACGGCAGCGATCCTTTTTCCATCAGCTCCGCCATTCTGTGGTGCGCCCCGTGCGGAATTCTCAGCTTGATGGGAAATGCGGGGACGAAATGGTTGGTGATGTTGATGAGTCCGAGGGCCACCAGAAGCGTGGCGCCGACCTTTGCCATGAAATGCGGCGTATCGAAGATGTGCAGCGTCTGCAGGATTCCCAGACCGATGAGCGTATAGACCAGAAAAATGCCGAGAATGTACGCAATGCCGATCTCGAGCACGCTCGACCGGAACTTGCCGATACTGAAGAGGAAGGCAATGGTGAGAATCAGGATCGAAAAAGCGCAGGGGTTGATGCTGTCTATCAGCGCCGAGACGACGATGAGCGGCAGGAGCCATGAGCCTTGATTCGACCAGTTCCACAGGGTGGCCGTCCCGATGTTGCCCGCCTTGAAGAAAAACACGGACGCGACGAGCAGGGTGCCGATTCCAATCAGCCATGAGAGTTTTTTGTTCATGATTGCCTACGGCGTCACCATGGCGTTAAACCGAAGTTCGAGGGCGAGCCCCGCGTCGTTTAGGACCGTCACGGTGCGAGCAGTCGGACCAACCCCTGCCGGGCCATGCGCTGCAGGGTCGAACACCACGTCTACTTGCGCCAACTCTTCCGGTGCGAGGAGTTCACTAACGCTCGCGAGCCACCCGTGCCCCGGCATTCCGAACGGGCCTTTTTTTGCCGAAGGCGTTATCAACGTGGCGGTAGTGCACATGCAGGAGGTGAATATCTTGGTGATGGTGAGCGGGGTCGCGCCGCTGTTCCGGATCGAGTAGCGGTGAGAGACCTTGCCCTTCGCCATCGAGATGCGTCCAAAATCGAAAGATGGCGCGTCCGAGGTGAGCACTCTTGCGCCGGAAAACTGCGCAACGGCCGGCCGCGCCTCGTCGTACGGCACCCATCCCCCCGAAGGCTTTTTCTGGGGCACGAAGATCCCTAAGGCGATAACAACGACCGTTCCGGCCACCAGCGCGTACAGGATGTTTCTCCTGTTGTTCGGTCTCGACATGGGATCTTCCGGTTTGTGAGTCATCGGTTTCGACATATGCATGTCCGTTCTTCCGGCCTTATGCTTCTTTGACATGTGCGTATCCTTTCTTCAAGACAAGTTCAGAACCTTGGCGCTATTAGAAGTAGTGATGCTTCGCTCGCCGCGTTCATCCGATGCTCGCAAATCCGGGGAAGGTATTGAGCAGCCACCACGCGAACACCGAGAGTTGACCGGTAACCATGGCCAAGCCCATGATCATCATGATGATGCCCGCTACGACCTGAAGCGGCCGTCCGATGCGGCGCATCGTCTTGAGCCGTTTCAGCAATGCGCCCGTGAATACCGCGGTCGCGAGAAAGGGAATTCCCAAACCGAGCGAATAGGCGGTCAACAGCGCGATGCCGCTGGAAACTGTCGCCGATGCCGCGCTTACCGTGAGGATTGCGCCTAACACCGGCCCGATGCACGGGGTCCACCCGAACCCGAATGCCAGCCCGAGCAGATAAGCCGCAAGTGGGCGGGTGCCGCGGATTGCTCCATGAAAACGCACATCGCGTTCCAGCCAGGGTAGCTTCAATACCCCGGTCATGAATAAACCGAACGTCATCACGATGATGCCGCCCGCGATATTCGTCTCATACTGGTAACGGATAAGGAGCTGGCCGAGTACCGTGGCGCTGGCGCCGAGAATTATGAATACGGTTGAAAACCCCAGCACGAAGCACAGACTCAACGCCAGCGCCGACAGTCTTTGTGCGGTGCGTTCCTCGTGGTGTGAATGCGGCAACGCATGGCCGGCTACGTAGGAAACATAGCCAGGAACCAGGGGCAGCACGCAGGGCGACAGGAAAGACACTGTCCCGGCCGCGATAGCGGTCGCTAGGCCGAGAGCGGAGATATCACTCATCACATGTCGCCCCGGGTCATTTGCGCAACTCGGAGATGAGGGGAATGATCTTTTCCTGCAGCGCCCGCGGCGTTAGCGCTCCGATATGCTTATAGGCGATGCGGCCCTGGCGGTCGATCACGAAAGTTTCGGGTACTCCGTAGACGCCCCATTCGATCCCGACCCGACCGTTAATGTCGGCACCCGTCCGCGTATAGGGGTCGCCCAGCTCGTCCAGCCATTTCGAAGCGTCATCCGGCTTGTCCTTGTAGTTAAGACCGTGGATCGGCACGATGCCGCTTCTCTGCAGTTCCATGAACAGCGGATGCTCTTCGCGACAGGCCGTGCACCAGGATGCAAACACGTTGACCAGCGACACCTCGCCCTGAAGAGAGGCGCTGGAGAGGCCCAATTCACGGCCCTTGACCGCAGGCAAGTCGAAAACCGGCACCGGTTTGCCGATCAGCGGCGACGGTATGTCCCGCGGGTTCAACGTGAGCCCGATCCCGAACATCACGGCCATTCCCAGAAACACCAGGAGGGGCGTGAAAACCGCCATGCGCGGGGCGTGCTCCTTCTCGCGCATGCGGTCGACATAGACCTGATCAGTCATTTCAGACATCCTTGTCGCGACGTAGTGAGAACATCATCGGAAGCTCGGTGTGGTCCCTTAAGCGATTCACGATCAGTGACGCGCTCGGCTCGCCAACCCTGGCGACCGGTACGCGCCGCCGCCCAGGGCACTCGAAACGAACGGAAGATCGGGAACGAAAGCGTCGTGCGTCCAACGACGCAAGACTCACACGGAGAGCCGGACTAACGGCTCCGTATGACGACGCGGGGGATCAAATACGAAGGTTGCCGAAGAGTATGAACAACTTGGGTCCGGCGACCTTCGGGGCCCATGCGATGCGGGCACGGGTCGGTTCGGTCCTGACCGACAGACACGGACCAGAAAAGGCCGGTATGGGAATGATGTTTAAATCATTGGCCGCGAGTTCCTGCGTCGGATCGCGATAGCTTTGGACGCACTGCGTAAGACAGAGAGCATCACCATTAGCCACATGCTCCGGGTGTCCCATGGCAGTGGGATGAGACTGAGCTGCCGCCATGGCAACCATGTTGCCCAGGCCCGCAATGCATGCGGAGACACTCGCCCCGGCGTTGTTTGCAATGAACATCGCCGCGACGAATGTGATCAGGTAACGAAATCGCTTCTTTCTCATACCCGTTGCCGCACAACACCCGGACCGCGTCCGGGCGCGCATGGCAATTGTCAAAATATCAATGCCATGCTAATCCTACCCGTGTAGCGAGCCTTGATCTATGTCAAATCTCCCGTTGCAAGACGCAAAACGTGGGACTATGTCACGCTGAAGGGTTGGTTGAGTGGGTCTCTAACGGACCGGTCGGAAGCCCTGAACGTCTCAAGTCGGCCAATAGCGGTCATTGGCCAGACGATCGTGAGGCTTTTCTTGATCCATCATGCCTCCTTGCGCAGGACACGATTTTTTGTGCAGCGTCCCACGTTAATGCCGTGATCCGCTTGATGAGTGACGACCCCACGCGCACAATGCCGATTTACAAATCGCCTTTTAGGTTAACTACTTCATGTGGCGACGACAAAGATAGACGTGACTCATGTATTACATAGTGGAAACGGACAAATCATTCGATCAAGCGTCGGCAGCTCTTGAACTGGCGGTTAAACGTAATAGCTTTGGGATACTGCATGTTGTCAAAGAGGTTGAGGAACAAACCGTACGAATGGTCGACGAAGCGAAAATTTGTATTTTTGGATGAAAGCGGGTCGGTGCACTCGAGCCATGCTGCGTTCCACGAGAGTTACGAGCAAGCCCTGGGCTTAAAGAGCAGAGCACCGGTTCCGCCGCCTGAACCGCAGATCCCGTGAACGGCGTGACAAAGTACGGAAAGTTGTTGCGGGTTGCCTGCCCCGCTTCCCTGATAGCAAGCCGGGTATTAGCGGCCCGGGTGGAAAATCGCTCGCAGCTCCGGCGCGATGGACGCGGGATCGCTTGTGCGCTGGATCAGAGACTAGACTTGAAGAGACGCAAATGAGACGCGTCACGGCATTATTGTTAGCGATGCTACCGCTTCTGCTTACCACATGCGGTCGGGAAGCTCCGCCGGCTAAGATGCCGCCCCCACCCGAGCTCAAGACTGGGGCCGTCGAAGTGCGCGAGGTCGATCTTTCCTATTCCGCGGATGCCGTGGTCGAGGCGGTGCGCCAATCCACCGTCGCGGCACAGATTGCGGGGCGCATAGTCGATATCCGGTTTGACGTGGGCGATTATGTGAAGCAGGGCGAAGTGCTCGTGCGCATCGACGAGCGCGCCGCCTCGCAGGCGTTGGCCGCCAGCGAGGCGCAGGTGCGGGAAGCGCGCGCGACATTCCGCAACGCGCGGGCAGACTATGAGCGCTCGCGTCAGCTCTTCGCCCAGAAGTTCATCAGCCAGGCCGCCCTCGATAAGGCCGAGGCAGCCTACAAGACCGCGCAGGCGCGCCTCGCGGCTCTGCTCGCCGGTGCCGGCCAGGCGGCAACCGAGCGCAGTTTCGCGACCATCGTCGCCCCCTACAGCGGTGTCGTGTCGGCGCGCCACGTGGAGTTGGGCGAGATGGCAAACCCGGGCAAACCGCTCATGACGGGCTTCGATCCGTCGACGCTACGCGTCGTCGCAACCGTACCGCAGGCACAGGTGTCAGCAATCCAGACGAGCGGCAGGGCCCGCGTCGAGATCCCCTCGCTGAACATGTGGGTCGATGCGACGCGGCTGACGGTCGTGCCTTCAGCTGATCCCCGCACGCACACGACCCGCATCCGGCTGGAGCTGCCGGCGGACGGGCACGGCGTTTATCCGGGTGTATTCGCCCGCGCGCATTTCCTCGTGGGAAGAGCACCGCGGCTGTTGGCGCCGCGCGAAGCGGTGATCTACCGGAGCGAGGTGACCGGCGTTTATGTCGTGGACGACAGCGGCCACCCGCGGCTGCGCCAGATCCGGCTGGGCACCGCTGCCGATGAGCACTCTGTCGAGGTGCTCTCGGGGCTGCGGCCGGGCGAGCGCGTTGCGCTCGAGCCAATCAAAGCGGGCATGTCCGCTGGGACCGCCGTGGCGCGGTAAGGCGCCCGCCACCGCCGCCGCTCATGGGCGTATCCGGACGCATCGCCGGGTTTTTCCAGGACTCGCAGCTCACACCGCTGCTCGCCCTCATCGCCTTCCTCCTCGGCCTGTTTGCGATCGCGGTCACACCCCGCGAGGAAGAGCCGCAAATCAACGTGACGATGGCGAACGTGTTAATCCCGTTTCCCGGGGCCTCCGCGCGCGACGTGGAGGCGCTGATCGCCACCCCTGCCGAGCAGGTCGTCTCCCAGATCAGCGGCGTGGAGCACGTCTTCTCGGTATCGCGCCCCGGCATGGCTGTGCTCACCGTGCAATACGAGGTGGGCGTGCCGCGCATCGACGCGCTGGTGCGGCTCTATGACACCATCAACTCCAACCGCGACTGGGTCTCGCCCGAGCTCGGCATCCTCGAGCCGATCATCAAGCCCAAAGGGATCGACGACGTGCCGGTCGTGACACTCACGCTCTGGAGCGCGGATCCACGCCAGGGTGCTTTCGAGCTCGAGCGGGTAGCGCACGCCGCCGAAATAGAGCTGAAGCGGGTCCCCGGCACGCGCGAAGTCCAGACGCTGGGCGGGCCGGGGCGCATGGTGCGCGTCCTGCTCGATGCGGATCGCTTGAACGCGCATGGCGTCTCGGCAATTGACGTGAGAAATGCGCTGCAGCTCGCCAATGTCAGTCTGCCCACGGGCAAGCTCGTTCGCGGGAACCGCGAGGTGGTCGTGGAGACCGGGAACTATCTTGAATCAGCCGAGGACGTGAGAAGCCTTGTGATCGGCACCTTCGAGCAGCGCCCCGTCTTCGTGTCGGATGTCGCCGAAGTCGTCGACGGTCCCGATCAGCCTGCCCGATATGTCTGGAGCGGCATGGGCCCTGGGGGCTGGCGCGAAGGCACCGCGGCGGTTGGGGAGCAGCCCGCCGTAACCCTGCAGGTCACCAAGAAAGCGGGCGAGAATGCCGTCGAAGTTGCCACAGATGTGCTGAAGCGCGTGGAGGAGCTGCGCGGCACGATCATCCCGCACGACGTTCACCTGACTGTCACGCGCAACTATGGCGCGACTGCCGACGAAAAGGCGCGGCAGCTGATTCAGAAACTCATCTTTGCGACGTTTTCGGTGGTCGTGCTGGTGTTCATCGCACTCGGCCGCCGGGAGGCGCTGATCGTCGGCGCGGCGGTCCTGCTGACGCTGGCCGCGACGTTGTTCGCCTCATGGGCATGGGGATTCACGCTTAACCGGGTGTCGCTATTCGCGTTGATCTTCTCAATCGGCATATTGGTCGATGACGCAATCGTCGTCGTGGAAAATATCCACCGCCGGATGAGTCGCGAGCGCCGTCCCTTGCGAGAGGTGATCCCCGCCGCCGTGGACGAAGTGGGCGGACCCACGATTCTGGCCACGCTGACCGTAATCGCCGCGCTGCTCCCGATGGCTTTCGTCACCGGACTCATGGGGCCGTACATGAGCCCGATCCCGATCAATGCGAGCATGGGCATGCTGATCTCGCTTGCGATCGCCTTCACCGTGACCCCCTGGCTCGCGTTGAAGCTGTTGGGCAAGGCAGCCCCGCAGACGGCTGCTGGCGGGCGGCTCGAGGCGTTGTTTCAACGGCTACTGGGCCCATTCGTCGCCCATGCGCGCGCCGCCGCCAACCGGCGCGCGCTGCTCTATACCGTGCTCGCCCTCATTCTCGCCTCGATTTCGCTCGCGGGCGTGAAGCTTGTCGTGTTGAAGATGCTTCCTTTCGACAACAAGTCCGAGTTCCAGGTCGTGGTCGACATGCCGGCAGGCACTCCGGTCGAGATAACCGCCGCGGCGCTGCACGACATGGGCGCCTATCTCGGCACCGTCCCCGAGGTCACCGACTATCAGGCCTACGCAGGCCTCGCTTCGCCCATCAATTTCAACGGGCTCGTGCGGCAGTATTACCTGCGCAATGCCTCCGAGGTCGGCGACATCCAGGTCAACCTCGTCGCCAAGGCCAAGCGCAGCCGCAAGAGCCACGAGATCGCGCAGGCGGTACGCCCCCGGCTCGAGGAAATTGCGCGCCGCTGGGAAGCCGAGGTCAAGGTGGTCGAGGTGCCCCCCGGCCCGCCGGTGCTCTCACCCATCGTGGCTGAAGTCTACGGGCCCGATGAAGCGGGCCGCATTCGCGTCGCCAAGCGCGTGCGCGAGGTCTTCGAGACCACGCCCGGCATCGTCGGCATCGACGACTCCGTCGCGGATCCCGCGCCGCGCATGCTGCTAAAAGTGGACCAGAGCAAGGCCGCACTGCTTGGCGTGTCGCGACGCGACGTGGTCGAAACGATGCGCATGGGGCTATCGGGCGCAAATGTTACGCCGATCCACGACGGGCAATCCAAGTACGAGGTTCCCGTGCGCATCTTATTGCCCCCGGAGCGCCAAGGTGCCCTCGAAGGATTCCTCAAGCTCACGATCCGCACGTCCGGCGGCGATCTCGTCCCGCTGTCCGAAGTCGTGAGGGTGTCGAAAAACGAGCGGGATCGTCCGATTTATCACAAGGACCTGTTGCCGGTGGTCTACGTGGTTGGCGACCAAGCCGGGCGGGTAGACAGCCCGCTCTACGGAATGTTTGCGGCGCGCGCACGGCTCGCGGGCACGCCGCTCGATGAAGGCGGCGTGCTCGGCGAGTACTTCATACGGCAGCCCTCCGACCCGTACCGCGAGTACGCGATCAAGTGGAACGGCGAATGGCAAGTGACCTACGAGACCTTCCGCGACATGGGCCTCGCCTACGCTGTGGGACTGATTCTCATCTACATCCTGGTCGTCGCCCAATTTCGCTCATATCTCACCCCGCTCATCATCATGGCCCCGATTCCGCTCACGGTAATCGGCGTCATGCCGGGGCACGCGCTGCTCGGCGCCAATTTCACGGCCACATCCATGATTGGCATGATTGCGCTCGCCGGCATCATCGTGCGCAACTCGATCCTGCTGGTCGACTTCATGAACCTCAAAGTGGCTGAAGGAGTCGATTTCCGGGACGCCATCATGCAATCAGCGGCCGCGCGCGCGAAGCCGATTGCGCTCACCGCCGCGGCCGCGATGCTGGGGGCGCTCTTCATCCTGGACGATCCAATTTTCAACGGGCTCGCGATTTCTCTAATATTCGGGATCCTGGTCTCGACCTTGCTGACGCTGGTCGTAATCCCCGTCTTGTACTACGCCGTCTATCGCCGGAAGTTTCAGCCGGCTTGAAGCTGCGCCGGTTGTCGGGGCCGACGCGCGCGGCTGATTTTTTGACGTTAAGGGTCCACTTTGGGCCGAAACCGGACATTCACCTAATCAAAAATCGGCTCAGAATATGGCAAACGGGTAGGGCATTGCCTGCCCGAGAGTGCGTCAGCCAATGTGAAGTTGGCAGACTTTGACGATTGCCGCGTGCCTGCGGCGGCCGATCGGACAAGGTCTTACAAAGTTCCGTGCCTCAGGCAGGCGGCCGGTACCAGCGCGCCGGGCGCTTCTCGGCGAACGACGCGAGCCCTTCTGCCGCCTCCACCGATTGCCGCTTGGCGGCGTGCTGCGCGACCAGGCGCGTAAAAGTCTCGTCGCTCATCCTGCCCCACGCGTACTCGAGCGCGACGGCCTTGGTCTGCGCGTTCGCGACGGGGGCGTTCTGCAGCAGCTGGTCGACTGCGCGCTCGCCCGCGGCTTCGAGCTCGGCGAGCGGCACGACTTCGTGCGCCAGGCCGATGCGGCGCGCCTCGTGCGCGTCGAAGCGCTCCCCGGTCTGCGCGTAGCGCCTGACCTGCCGCACGCCGATCGCGTCGGCGAGCTGCGGCAGGATGATGCCGCCCATCAGGCCCCAGCGCGTCTCCGCGATCGAGAACACGGCGTCTTCCGCCGCGATCACGACGTCGCACGCGGCGACGATCCCGGTTCCGCCGCCGAAGCAGCCCCCCTGCACGAGCGCGACGGTCGGCACCGGAAGCTCGTTCAGGCGCCGCACTACGGTCGCGGTGTCGCACGACGCGGCGAGGTTGTCCTCGGCCGGGCGCGCCGCCAGCGCGCGTATCCACTTGAGGTCCGCGCCCGCCTGGAAGTGCTTGCCCGCGCCGCGCAGCACGACGACGCGCAAGGAAGGTTCCTTGCCGAGAGTATCCATCGCGCCGAGCACGCCGGCGATGAACTCGCCGTTGTACGCATTGTTGACCTCGGGTCGATTGAAGGTGACGGTGGCGACGCCGCGCGCGTCGAGGCGCCAGAGGATCGGGGAGGAGGGATCGGAGGTCATGGCGAGGGTTCCTTTAGTGAGGATCGATTCGGCGTACGGCGCGCGCCGTCACGGAGCGCAGGGCAGTGGTGTAATAGTTCTGCTGATAGGCCGCGTAGCCTTCCTTGTACTGGTTCAGGAGCTTTGGATCATCGGGCAGATCCTTCGGACCGTGCGCCAGCGCGACCAGCGGGACGGCAAGCGCCAGAATCAAACCAGGATTAATGTATTTCAGCACCATCGAACGCTCCCTGCCTTCCAGTTGAACCGGGTCGAAACGAGCATAGCAAACGACAGCGTAGTTTCCGGCATTCCCCGAAAGCGACCGCCGAGATCATGCCCGCTCGCGCCGCGCCCCGATCGCCATCAGGCCATCCCTGGCGGCATAGGACAATCCAAAACACCCGCAAAGGCGCGCAATAACTCTACTTCGACCGCTGATACTCTCTGATCGTGTCCGATACTCACGACACAGGCCTTCAGTAATCGGGATTTCGCCAAGGGTTTTAATTGTTCCAATTTCCTCAAGGCCAGATCCAGATCCGCAACCTTGATTTGGTCTTTCGCCAGTAATACTAACCCGCTTGACGCCAGCGCTTCGGCCGCCGCACCAAATGCTTCTTCCATAGCGCTTTGATTTTGAGCGCCGGCATGAGCCATTACCGAGAGTAGAACTTCACACTCCTTCTTGAGTTGCCCGGGATCGGAATAGCGCGCTTTCATGGGTGCTAGTTTGAAGAACTGCCCGTCCAGATGCCTGAACAGGATCTTCTGCAATGACCACTCCAGCAGGTCAACCCTGGAGTCCATCTCGATCAACGCGATCAGATTTCCCTTGAACGATTTGTACTGATTGAGCGACAACTGCTTTAGCGCCGGAATGGCGATATCAATGACCGGCAGACGGAATTTGATATCCAGATTATCCGTCTGCGGCATCAACGTGAGTGTCAATGCGTAAACATCCGGATCGGCATAATCCTGTAATTGCTTCAACTGCATGGCGCGAACCTCTTGCCCCTTGTCGAGCGCAAGGGAATAGATGACTGCCCGGGCGCCGTGGGGTTCCCGCGCAGCCTCTTGGATGACCATCGACAACTCTGTTAGCAGTGAGTGGGCGTGATCGACTGCTTCCTGTTTCGGGTTGCCAACCTGATCTATCGCAGTCATGACATCGGCAACCGCTGCGCCGGCGGCAACGGCCGCGACCTTTTTGGCAACTGCCTGACGCGTCATGGTCTCCGATCCACCGGCCTGCTCCTCATCCTGAACCGCGTCGGGCGGGTCGGAGAAATCGAACTTGCCGTCCCAATGCGGATCAAGGCGCAGAATGCGCTTTGTCAGCGGCGGGTGCGTGGAGGACAACCACTGCATGAGACCCGAAATCCCCTGGGCGAAAAAAGCATGGCTGACTTCGGGCGCGCCGGGATTCTCCACTTTTGAACCGGACTCCAGCCCCCCGATTCTCTTCAACGCGCCCGCAATCCCGTTCGGGTTGCGCGTAAACTGAACCGCCGAGGCGTCTGCCAGGTATTCCCGTTGCCGACTCACCGAGGCTCTTATCAGGCCGCCGAAAAACGTGCCCGCAAAACCGATGGCCATCAGCCCGATGGCGAGCGCCAATATTGCGCCCGCGCCTTTGTCATTGCTGCGCCGGCGCCCCGACAATGACGTCGAATACAGCAGATAATAACCAAGAATTCCCAGAATCAGGATGCCATTCAGCGCGCCGATCAAGCGAATGTTGAGCCGCATATCGCCATTGAAAATATGGCTGAATTCATGGGCGATTACGCCTTGCAGCTGTTCTCGGCTCAAATGATCGATAGTCCCCTGGGTAACGCCGATGATTGCATCGCGCGGCGAAAATCCCGCCGCAAAGGCGTTAATGCCCTGTTCATTCGCGAGCAGATAAACCGGCGGCGCAGGCGTGCCGGAAGCGATGGCCATTTCTTCCACCACGTTTAACAGTTTGCGTTGCTTGAGGTCCTGCGTATTGCGTGGAATCAATTGCCCGCCCAGCGACTCCGCAACAACCTTGCCGCCCGCGGATAAGGCCATGATCTTGTAGGCACTGCCCGCAAGGACCACAACACTGACACCGGCACCTACAGCGGCAAATGTTTGCCAATCCATTTGCCGGACTAATGTCCCGCCATCACGCAACTGCTGACTATCGATAAAACCAAACACAATCATGACCAATAAATTGGTCATGATGATCAAGGCGATCACAGCAAGAATAAACAGGACGACAAGCAGAACCGTGTTCTTACGCACACGGTCTTGCGATTCAAAGAAATTCATCGTTTGAACGCCAGGATGAACCCCTGCGATCAGAACGAGACTTTCGGCGCGGCCTGTATGGCCGCACTGTCTTCAAATTCCAGTAACACCGCATCCTGTGCGTGGCCAAACATTGGCGCAAAGAAAACCGGTGGGAACGACTGTTTATAGATGTTATAGGCCATCACCTGGTCATTAAAGGCCTGCCGGGCGAAGGACACCTTATTTTCAGTGGTCGTCAGTTGCTCGCTTAACTGCAGCATATTCTGACTGGCCTTGAGATCCGGATAGGCTTCCATCACCATTTTCATATTCAGCAAGGCGCCGGACAGCTTACCTTCGGCGCCGATCAAGCCCTTCATCGCCGCGGCGTCGCCCGGAGCCGCCGCCGCGTTGGACAACATCTTGGATGCCTCGTTACGCGCCGCGACTACCGATTCCAGGGTTTGGCGTTCGTGCTTGATGTAACCCTTTGCGGTCTCGACAAGATTTGGAATCAGATCGTAACGTCGTTTTAACTGTACTTCTATCTGTGCGAAAGCGTTCTTATATCGATTCTTTAGTGTGACCAGGTTATTGAAAATCGCGATCACGTAAAAAACCAACAGCGCGAGGACGACTAATACGCCTATGACGATCAGTGTGGCATCCATATTATTTTGGCCTTTATCGTAGTTAAACTGTTGTCACCGAGAGGGTTAGTCGACCTTGTCGTCCGCAACATTGGAACGTTTGACAAGCCAGTAGGCGCGAAATTCCCCGCCGAACTGTTCTAGCTCCTGAAGTGCTCGCAGCGATGCAGGCCATTTGTCTTTGTCCGCGCGTAGCAAACCCGTAATCCGTCCCTTCTTGTCGCGTACCTCGTCGTTCCGGCAGGATAACCGATCGATATGGAGGATACGGTGCTTGGACGATAGACGCGCGGCGGTGATCTACCGTTTGCGCCGTGAATCGATCTTCCGCTGCGTTTCGCGGATGTCGGGCGGCCAGGACGACTTGATGTACGCGAGCACCGCCCAGATGTCTTGGTCCGAGAGCGTCTTCTCGAATCCGGGCATGTCGCTCTGGGAATTGGGCGGCGCATATTTGCCGGGAACGGGGCCGTGCTTCGTGATGCCGAACAGTATGGCGTCGGGGTGATGCCAGGTATGGCCCGAGGCGTCGTGCGGCGGCGCCGGCATGCGGCCGTTCGGCAGCTTCAGGCGCCAGTTCACCTGGCCTTCCAGCCGCGCGCCATGGCACGCCGCGCAGTATTTATCGTAGAGCGGTTTTCCTCGCGCTACCTGCTCAGCGTTATCCGGATCGGCAGGCGATTCCCCGTCTTTCAGGAGAGCCAGCACGATCGCGCCAGCAAGGAAGAGCAGGGCTGCCGACATCACCGCGATTCCGAGCTTCTGGCGAAAAGCGGGCACACGGGTGTTGCGGGGTGCGGACATCCGATGTCGTGGCTAAAGTTCGACGTGCCGCAGTCGCAATGCGTTGGTAATGACAGACACGGAGCTCAAGCTCATTGCTGCCGCCGCGATCATCGGTGAGAGCAGCAGCCCGAAGAAGGGGTAGAGCACGCCCGCAGCGATGGGGACGCCCAGTATGTTGTAGATGAAAGCAAAGAAAAGATTCTGACGGATGTTGCGCATGGTGGCGCGGCTCAATCGCCTCGCGCGCACGATGCCACGCAGATCACCTTTCACCAGCGTCACTCCGGCACTCTCCATCGCGACGTCGGTGCCAGTACCCATCGCGATCCCGACCTGAGACTGCGCGAGGGCCGGCGCGTCGTTGATGCCGTCGCCAGCCATCGCCACGAAACGGCCCTCGCCCTGGAGTTTCTTCACGACTTCGGTTTTCTGCTCGGGCAGGACTTCGGCCGTTACCCTGTCGATCCCGAGTTTCTTTGCAACCGCTTCCGCCGTGATGCGGTTGTCGCCGGTCAACATGACCACCTGCAGGCCTTCTGCGTGCAGCGCGCGGATCGCTTCGGGCGTGGAGTCCTTGATCGGGTCGGCGACGCCGATCAGCCCGGCAGGCCTGTTCTCGATGGCGACGAACATGACCGTCTGGCCCTCCGCCCGGAGCGCGGTAGCGCGCTCGTCGAGCGCGCCGAGATCAACATTCAGGGACTCAAGCAGCCGGCGGTTCCCGATCGCCACCGCTTTGCCATCGACGTTACCTTTCACGCCTTTGCCGGTGACGGACTGAAAGCCCGTGACCTGGCGGAGCGTCAGGCCCCGTTCCTCGGCGCCGCCTACGATCGCAGCGGCAAGGGGATGCTCGCTGGCACGCTCCAGGCTGGCGCCGAGTTGAAGGATCTCTTCTTCGCGGAAGCCGTTCGCCGCGACGACAGCCGTTAGCTTTGGCTTGCCGAGGGTAAGCGTCCCGGTTTTGTCCACGACCAGCGTATCGATTTTCTCCAGGACTTCGAGAGCTTCAGCGTTCTTGATCAGCACGCCGGCGGTTGCGCCGCGGCCGGTGCCCACCATAATCGACATCGGCGTGGCGAGGCCGAGCGCGCAGGGGCAGGCGATGATCAGGACGGCGACGGCATTGACGATCGCGTGCGCGATCCTCGGTTCGGGGCCCCACTGCGCCCAGACGACGAATGCGATTGCGGCGACCAACACGACCGCGGGTACGAAATAGCCGGCGACGACGTCAGCGAGCCGCTGAATAGGCGCGCGGCTGCGCTGGGCTTCGCTGACCATCTGTACTATGCGCGCGAGAAGGGTGTTTGTGCCGACGCGCTCGGCGCGCATTAGAAGGCTGCCGGTGCCGTTGACAGTCGCGCCGACCGCGCGGTCACCTGTGTGCTTCTCGATGGGGATCGGCTCCCCGGTGACCATGGACTCGTCGATCGCGCTCGAGCCTTCGACCACGATCCCGTCCACCGGAACCCTCTCACCAGGGCGCACGCGCAGCGTATCGCCGGCGCGGACCTGGTCGAGACCGATGTCTTCCTCGCGACCGTCAGACCGGACGATGCGCGCGGTTTTGGGCGCCAGCCCGAGAAGCATCCTGATCGCGGCACCAGTACGGGTGCGGGCACGCAACTCGAGCACCTGCCCGAGCAGCACGAGCGCCGTGATCACCGCGGCGGCCTCGAAATAGACCGCGACCGTGCCGTCTGCTATGCGTAAGCTTGGTGGGAATAGCCCCGGCGCGAGCGTCGCCACGGTGCTGTAGATCCAAGCGATGCCCACGCCGAGCGCGATCAGGGTGAACATATTGAGATGGCGGTTGACGAGCGATTGCCACCCGCGGACGAAAAAAGGCCAGCCTCCCCACAACACGACCGGCGTCGCCAGTGAGAGCTGGATCCACGGCAGGGCGTGACCAGAGATAAACCGCCCGGCCAATCCCGGTGCGAATTCGGCGCTCATCGCGAGGAGGAAGAGTGGCGCTGCCAGCGCGGTACTCAGCCAGAAGCGCCGCATCATGTCATCGAGTTCTGGGTTTGCCTCCTCGACCGCGGCCGTCCGCGGTTCCAGCGCCATGCCGCAGATGGGGCAGTCTCCTGGTTGGTCGCGCACGATCTCCGGATGCATCGGGCAGACGTACTCGGTGCGCACGGCGGGCGCAGAGACAGTTTCCGGCTCGAGCGCCATGCCGCACTTGGGGCAGGTGCCGGGGCTTTCCTGCCGAACTTCCGGGTCCATGGGGCAGATATAGATTCCCGACGCCTTCGCTGCGGTAGGCGCCGGGGTGGGCCCGGATTCTTGGAGATACTTCGCTGGATCAGCCTGGAACTTCGTCAGGCAGCCTTGGCAGCAAAAGTAATAAGTTACGCCGCCGTGATCCGTCGACGCGCGGGCCGATTGCAGATCAACCTTCATGCCGCAAACGGGATCGGTCGCCTGAGTGCTTGCGCTTGAACCGGCAGGCGCGGCCTTTGCGAGATAGTGAGCGGGATTGGCCTGGAATTTTGCGAGGCAGCCTCTGCAGCAAAAGTAATAGATAACGCCTTCGTGCTCGCACGAAGCCGCGGCCTTTGCGGGTTCGACGGTCATGCCGCAGACGGGATCCTTGGTTTTTGCCGCCGCCGCATCAGCGCCATGATTGACATGAGCGGCGTGCTTCCCATGGTGATCGTGTTCGTGGCTCATGGAGCGCTTTCCGTTATTGATCCCGATACATCCGAAGTGTAAAGTCCGTACTTCGGTACGGAGTCAAGGGGGGTCGCATGCAAGACACCAGCTACACCATTGCCAGCCTCGCCCAGACCGCCGGGGTCGGGGTCGAGACCGTGCGCTATTACGAGAGGCGGGGGCTGGTCGCCCAACCCGCGCGGGCGGCGGGAGCCTATCGCCACTACGGAGCCGATCACGTCCATCGCATCCGTTTCATCCGCCGCGCGCAGGAGCTGGGATTCAACCTCCAGGAGATCGAGACACTGCTCGCGCTCGAGGACGGCACCGACCGGCGCACGATCCGGAGCATCGCCGGCGCTCGCCTCGCAGAGATCCGCCGGCGGTTGGCGGATCTGAAACAGATGGAGCGCGCACTCTCGCACCTGCTTCACGAGTGCGAGGCCCATAAAAAGGCACCGCACTGCCCGATTATCTCCGCCATTACCAAGGATCTTAGCTAGAACAAAAAATTGAATGGCGTGGGCTGCCAGGCTGCGAAAGCTGAGACACAAAGGACACAAAGGACACAAAGGTTTTCATTCAGAATTTGTTCCTATTCGTGTTTTCCTTGGTGTCCTTCGTGCCCTTCGTGTCTGCACTTTACCTGCATTCATTCGCGTTCATCTGCGGTTCAAATCAGCGTTTCTCTGGGCCTGTGGCGCAGAAACCTTGCGCCGGAACTCCAAGGGCCGCGTTGAATTTGCTCGACATGTTTTGGAACGCGATGAGCGCCGTCAGCTCCACGATCTCCTGGTCCGGGAAGTGCCGCTGCAGCTGCGCGAAGAGCGCGTCATCGACGCGGCGCGCCGAATCGGTGACGGCTTCTGCGTAGGCCAGTGCAGCCCGCTCGCGGTCGGAGAACAGCGGCGAGATTTCGTAGTCCGCGAGGGCGGCCAGCTTTTCGCGGGAGCCGTGCCGCTCGAGCGCCGTTGCGGAGTTGAGATCGACGCAGAACGCGCACCAGTTGATCTGCGAAATCCGCACCTGCACGAGCGAGCGCAGCACGGGATCGAGCGGTGAAGCAGCACGGTCGAGCGATCGGTAGAGTAGCGTGAACATCAGAAACGCCCGCGGAATTCGGCCCCAGAGACGTGCCGGTTCGAAGGCTTGCCCGTACTTGCGCTGCTGCATCCTGAGGATCAGCCGCACGTACCAGGGATAACGACTAGGCGGCAACCCGCTGATGCGCGGCTTCACGGCTGCGTTCATGCCTTCGCGCTCCCAAGGTCTTCGCCGATTTCCACCTTCGTTTCGCTCAGGTAATGATAGGGCGGAATGACGAGGTTGGTCGGCGCTGGCACGTTGCGGTACACCCGTCCGGCGAAATCGAACTTGGAACCGTGGCACGGACAGAAATAGCCGCCATCCCAATCCGGTCCTATATCTTTGGCCCCAACGTCGGGCCGGAACGTCGGCACGCAGCCCAGATGGGTGCAAATCGGCACGACCACCAGATACTGCGGCTTGATCGACCGGGATCGATTTTGGGCGTAAGCGGGCTGCTGGCTGCCGACCCTGGAGTCCGGGTCCGCAAGTTTCCCCCGATGCACGGGTTCTTCCAGGATTTTCAGCATCGCCTCGGTACGGCGCAGGATCCATACCGGTTTCCCACGCCACTCTACCGTGAGTTGTGCGCCGGGTTCGAGCTGGCCGAACTCGGCTTCAATCGGCGCGCCCGCGGCGCGCGCACGCTCGCTCGGCGCCATCGAGGCGATGAAAGGCGCTGAAGCCGCCGCGAGTCCCGCGGCGCCGACTACGCTGGTTGCCGTTACCAGAAGCTTTCGTCGCGCCGGACTGGGCGTAGCGTCCCGGTCATCCTTGACATCTTTTCCGTCTGTTCCGCTCATCGTTTTGCCTCACCGAAGATTTGGCGTAAACCTGCCCGCGCGCGGCGCACGCCCGCGCCCTCGACCCAATAGCACCTTCCTTTCGTCAGTTCGGCAGGCTTCCAGCGCCCGCGGCGCTGCATCAGGCACCGGCAACACGGCTACCGGGTGAAGAACGCGGCTGGCGAGAGATGTCCGCCGGCGCATCAAGCGCCTCTACCACGAGCACGAGACGCTCGACTGCGACCACTTCCACGCGCTCGCCTTCATGGAGAATGGCGAGTGATCGGGCATTCCAG
>JAOTTL010000171.1:0-7410 GCA_029864385.1 Betaproteobacteria bacterium
CACGATTTCCTGGCCGACCTCGGCAGGAACCTGTTCTATCCGGAGTTTTTCACCGGCTTTGACCCGGTACTGCTTGCCGCCTGTCTTGACTACCGCGTACATGATGCGACCCGATTCACGTGGCTGGGAGAGCCGCGCATTCTACCGAAAGAGCGCAGGTTAGTCAAAGCAGAACACGGCGGCCGGGGCCCGGAATGGCACTTTCGCATCAGGTAGTTAACCCGTTTCGGCGTCCGGTCACCGGGGGGCGCGGTACGCCGGGGCGCGTCGGGGACGCCGCGGGATTGCTGGTATGATCACGCTCTTTTTCGGCGGGGTTTAACCGTGTCCATCGAAGCCATCCGCGACTTCCTTGAGGCGGACATGCGTGCCGTGGACGCGGTGATCCGCGCCCGCCTCAGCTCGGACGTGGTGCTCATTCGGCAGGTCGCCGAGCACATCGTCGGCAGCGGCGGGAAACGCCTGCGCCCGATGCTGCTGCTCCTATCGGCGGGCGCATTTGGCTACCGCGGGCGCGATCACCACGAACTGGCCGCGGTGATCGAGTTCATTCACACCGCGACGCTGCTGCACGATGACGTGGTGGATGAATCCGCGCTGCGCCGCGGACGCGCTACGGCCAACTCTCTCTTCGGCAATACCACCGCAGTACTGGTCGGCGACTTCGTCTATTCCCGCGCATTCCAGATGATGGTTTCCATCGACAGCATGCGTGTGCTGCAAGTGCTGGCTGATGCGACCAACGTGATCGCGGAAGGCGAGGTGATGCAGCTCATGAACTGCCATAACGCTGATATCGACGAGGCGGGCTATCTTGCAGTGATACGCTGCAAGACGGCGAAGCTGTTCGAGGCGGCAACGCGGTTGGGCGGGATTCTCGGTGGCGCGACGCCCTTGCAAGAGGACGCGATGTCCGACTATGGCATGCAGCTCGGTGTGGCATTTCAGCTGATCGATGACGTGCTCGACTATTCCGGCGACCAGGCGGTGATTGGCAAGAATCTCGGCGATGATCTTGCCGAAGGCAAACCGACGCTCCCGCTCATCCATGCGATCAGGCATGGCACGCCGGACCGGGCGAGCACCGTGCGCGCCGCGATAGAGCAGGGGGGGCGAGACGATCTGGCGGCGGTAATGGAGGCGATCCACGCCACTGGTGCGCTCGACTACGCGCGCGAGCAGGCGCGCGGCGCATCCCGGGCGGCAGGCGCCGCGGCTGCGTCCATCCCAAATTCAAAATACCGTGATTATTTGCTACAATTGGCCGAATTCGCGGTGACGCGTTCGTACTGACCGGGGGCACGATAGCGCGTGCCCTCGTCGTTTCTGCGCGTCGGGGTGTAGCTCAGCCTGGTAGAGTACTGCGTTCGGGACGCAGGTGTCGGAGGTTCGAATCCTCTCACCCCGACCAAATCTCTCAACCTAAATCAAGTAGTTAGGCGACAGCCAGCGTTTATTGGCTTTGTTCTTTTCTACTCATTTCAGCCCACTCAGTGGGACAAGATTAGGAGAGGATTTGGCCAACCGCAAGACCGGACTCCTGTCCGCAGACGCTATAAACATGGGGCGCCGGCAAGCGGCCTCACCTGAGGCTCTAGTATCGCTCACAAGCAAAAACCCCGCCGAAGCGGTGTAGGTGTGAGTGCTTAGACGTGTTACGTGGAGGCTCTAGGACGAATCGCCTTCGCATGCGTATGACATCACGTCTACGCAGGCTCCATCACCGATTCGCTGATTGCCACCGCCACGCCGACGTGGGTACCGCGCGGCTCCGTGCGGACGACGTCTCCTCGGCATTTCAGCATCACGTTGCCCTCGGGCCTTTGAACTCGCATCGAAAAGCTGATTGACTCCCCGATTGCATGCGTGCCGCTTGTCCAGAAGAACACGCCCGAGGCGCTCACGTCGCGCGTGACGCCCGTAGCGTTCTCTAGGAACACCGGCAGCGCGGTATCGACCCGCTGGTCTCTTCTTTTTTCTGGTTGTACTGCTGTCATTTTCGGCCCTTCAAGCTGGTGCGTTAAGTTTGCCCTAGCCCGCCGAATCGCTCAGCTTCCGGTTGAAATTATCAGCACTCATTACATGAGGCTAGCGGTAGCGGAGCGGATCATACCGAAATTGGTTCAGAACGATTGTCAATGTTTGTTAAACGCGCGCAATACATGGGGTTGACTGCTCGCTTCAGAAGGGGCACTACGCACATCCGAAGGAAAACGTAGGGGGACGATTTGAGTTGCGGCGAGCGAAGCGGCGCAGCGACAAACAAGAACTCCGCCGAAGCGGGGTGTGTGGCGCGCAGTAACGTTTAAGCCAGCCAACGTCGGGTCGGCGCGAAGCGTTTCCTGAGCTCGTCCTATCGCTCGTAATGTATGGGCCAATTGGTCGAAATCAGAAGAGGGTTGCCGGACAATCTGGCCATGCTCCGACCTAATGTAGGCACGCTCTCTCATCGTCTCCCAAGCAATGCTCTCGCGATACTCATCGTAAGTGCCGCGCTTCATCGTTCCGCAACGTTTACATTTTCTCCAAGGAGAAAAAAACTTAACAGAGAATTCCTCAAGGCGAGCAGTCCTTCTTGCTGCGAGTGGTTCCTCATTCACCGCGCCCGAACCTACACACTGCCGGTGGCGGCGAACCTGCTGGATCGGGATTTCGCCCCGGCGCCACCCAATCAGGCATGGTCGGCCGACCTCACCTACGTCTGGACGAACGAAGGCTGGCTCTACCCGGCGGTCGTACTCGATCTGTTCAACCGCGAGATCGTCGGTTGGTCGATCAAGCCCGGGTGACGGTGGACATCGTGATCGATGCGCTGACGATGGCATGGTTCCGTAGACGACCGGCGCCGGGGCTGATCCACCACTCGGACCGGGGCAGCCAGTATGCGAGCCACGCCTTCCAAGCCAAGCTCACCGAGTACGGCATGACCTGCTCGATGAGCCGCAGGGGCAACTGCCGGGACAACGCCCCGCCTGATCGCTCCCCCGCGCGACTTTCGACCTCGACGCTTGAGCGCCATTGCGGCACACTAGGCCGTCGCACGTTGCGCGAGGTTTTGATTGGCGAAAATCATTCTGGTGGTTCTCGGCCTGCTGCTTGCCTACTGGCTTCTGCGGGGTTACCGGCGGTACATCGAACGCAGTAGTGCACCCTCTGCGGGGGCGACCGAAGACATGGTGCGCTGCGAACGCTGTGGTGTGCATTTGCCGCGCAGTGAGAGCGTGGCTGCGCAAGGCAAGCATTACTGCTCGGTCGAGCACCGCGAGCAGCAGCCCGGATGATGCCAATGAGCCTAGCCCGTACGGAGCAGGCCGGGCGCCGGGTGCCGGACGCGGCAAGCAGCGCTGGCGGATACCCAGCGCCCTACTGGCGCTCACTCTTCCTGTTCAACGTCTACCGCCTGGTCGTCGGGTTGCTGCTGTTGCTCGCGGTCGGGCTGTGGGGCGAGAACATCATGTTCGGCTCACAGGACCGCGCGCTTTTCCTGTTTGCCGACGCCATTTATATCCTGTTCAGCATTGCGTGCTTCTTGACGATCGGGGCACGTCGGCAATTCAACCTGCAGCTCATGACGCAGGTGGTCGCCGACATCGTGCTCATCGTGCTTCTGATCACCGCCAGCGGCGGAATCTCGAGCGGGCTGGGCTTGCTGCTGCTGACCACGCTGGCCGGCGCCGGGCTGATCAGCCGGGGCCAGCTTACGCTGTTCTGCGCCGCGCTCGCCAGCATCGCGGTGCTGCTCGCGCATACCTACCAGGTGCTGGCCTACGACGCTCCGGTGGGACAGTACGCGCAGGCCGGTCTCCTGTCCGCGGCCTACTTTGCGATCGCATGGCTTGCCCACGCGCTTGCCAAGCACACGCTGGCGAGTGAGGAGCTGGCGGCGCGCCGCGAGGTCGATCTCGCGAATATGGAGCAGGTGAACGCGCTCGTCATCCGCGACATGCAGGACGGGGTGCTGGTAGTCGACGGGCGCGGCGTCATCCGGCAATCCAACACGCGCGCGGAGCAGCTGCTGGGACCGATCCGGCACGCAGCCGCGGAAGTGACGCTCGCTGGGTACGCCCCGGCACTGGGCGCGCGGTTTGAACAATGGCGCAGCCAAAACGGTGCGGACGCGGCGGGTGCCAGGCCTTTCAGCAGCGCGATCGGCGCGCGTTTCGTGCCGATCGGCAGGAGCCGCCAGATCGGAGCCGTCATCTTTCTCGAGGACCAGAGCCGGATCCAGTCGCAGGCACGCCAACTCAAGCTCGCAGCGATGGGGCGGCTCACCGCCAACATCGCGCACGAGATTCGTAACCCCCTTGGGGCCATCAGCCACGCCGCCGAACTGCTGCGCGAGGAGCCGATGATCGATGCGACCACCCAGCGCCTGATCACGATCATCAACGAGAACACGCGGCGACTGGACGGCATGGTGAACAACGTGCTGCGGCTGAGCCGCGGCGACCAAGCGCATCGCGAGCACTTCAAAGTGGTAGATTTTCTCAAAACGTTCGTCGCGCAGTTCACGCAGATCGAGCGTATCGACCCCGAGATATTCTGGCTCGAGCTGACCGGGGACGCCGAGGTGCTGTTCGATCGCAGCCATCTGAACCAGGTCATGTGGAACCTGTGCCGCAACGCGTTGCGGCACAGCCGGCGGGGGCCGGAGAGCATCCGCATCCACGTCGGCACGGCACACTCCGACACTGTTGTAAAATTGGACGTGGTCGACGATGGGCCGAGCATCACGCCCGAAGTGCGTGCCCGTCTGTTCGAGCCGTTCTTTACGACCGCGGCCGGCGGAACCGGCCTCGGTCTGTATATCGCGCGAGAAGTGTGCGAGGCGAATGGCGCGACGCTGGACCACGTGGAAACGGCCTCGGGCACGCAGTTCAGTGTGCTCTGTCGTGTGGCCTGACAAACCGATGAATGGTGAGTCGTGATTCGTGAATGGAAACGGCAAGAGCGAGTTGAGCGCATCGTCGCCCGTTACGGGTTGCGAGCCACCATTCACGACTCACGAATCACCACTCATGGCTTCTTGAGATGAGCGCGAATAGCCAGGTACTCGTCATCGACGACGAGGCCGACATTCGCGAGCTGCTGAGCCTCACGCTCGCGCGCATGGGGCTTGAGGCGCATTGCGCCGCGAATACTGCGGAGGCGTACGAGTTGCTAGTGAAGAACACGTACAACCTCTGCCTGACCGACATGCGGCTGCCCGACGGCGATGGACTCGCCGTCGTCGATTACGTCAGCAAGAATCATCCCGACCTGCCCGTCGCAGTCATTACTGCGCACGGCAGCACGGAGAACGCGGTTGCGGCCCTGAAGGCGGGTGCGTTCGATTACCTCGCGAAACCGGTATCCCTCAATCAGCTCCGCGCTCTTGTGCGCTCGGCATTGAAACTGCCCGCGCCGGGCGGACGTCACCCGCAAGAAGACGAGGCCCCAGCCTTGGGGCTGCTTATCGGCGAATCCGCGCAGATGCTGGCGACGCGCGCGATGATCGAGCGGTTGGCGCGGACGCAAGCGCCGATTCACGTCACGGGCGAATCGGGCAGCGGCAAAGAGCTCGCCGCGCGGCTGATTCACACTAAAGGCGCGCGTAACGACGGGCCGTTTGTGGCGGTCAATTGCGGCGCAATACCGGAGAACCTGATGGAAAGCGAGTTCTTCGGTTACCGGAAAGGCGCCTTCACGGGCGCCACTGCTGACCGCGAAGGCTTCTTCCAGGCAGCGAGCAGCGGCACGCTTTTCCTCGACGAGGTCGCCGACCTGCCGTTGCCCATGCAGGTGAAGCTCCTGCGGGCAATTCAGGAAAAAAAGGTCCGCAAGGTCGGCTCCACTGGCGAGGAAGCCGTGGACGTGCGCCTGATCAGCGCCACGCACCGCAATCTTGGCGATGAGGTGAAAAGCGGTAATTTCCGGCAGGATCTCTATTACCGTCTCAACGTGATCGAGTTGCGGATGCCGTCGCTGCGGGAGATGCGCGAGGACGTACCGCTGCTCGCGGAGACGTTTTTCAGGCGCCATGCTGGTGCTGGAAACGACCCGGTCCCGCGCCTCTCGGAGGAAGCGCTGAACCGGCTGCAGCGCTATGATTTTCCCGGCAACGTGCGCGAACTGGAGAACGTGCTCGAGCGCGCGTTAGCCCTTGCCGCCGAACAGGAAATCCAGTCCGAGGACTTGCAACTCGGGCCGGTGCGCCCCTCGGTAGCCGCGGTTGCCGACGAAGAGGAGCCGGTTGCTGCCGCGAGCTTGCCGCTCCAGGAGCGGCTGGACTCGGTCGAGCGACAGGCGATACTCGACGCGCTTGCGCAGACGCGCTCCAACCGCACCGCGGCGGCCAAAGTGCTCGGCATTACCTTCAGGGCGTTGCGCTATCGGATGGACCGGCTTGGGATCAAGGATGAGCCCGACTCGAAGGACTGAAGCGCCGTAAGCGGCAAGCAAACACGGCCTGCGCTCGTGGCCCTGCCCGAAACTCACTGCGTACTGTCGAGGCGTAAGACTGAAACTCACTGACGAAGGGATCCTCGAAGGGGTGCGCCAGGTCGCGTCGCCCAACTGTGACGAGCGCCCTGCTGCCTGCCGCGTCGAGCTCATCGCCATCCATTACATCAGCCTGCCGCCGGGTGAGTTCGGCGGGCGGGCCATCGAGGAATTCTTTACCAACCGGCTCGACCCCGGGGCGCACCCGTTCTTTGCGACGATCGCGGGTTTGAAGGCATCTGCGCATTTCCTGGTGCGCCGCGACGGTGCGGTCATCCAGTTCGTGCCGTGCGCGAAGCGCGCGTGGCACGCGGGCGAGTCGAGTTGGAAGGGGAGATCGCGTTGCAACGATTTCTCGATCGGCATAGAGGTCGAGGGCGATGAAGAGGTGCCATTCACGGCGGCCCAATACCGGCGCCTCGCGACACTCACGCGGACGTTGACGGCGCGCTATCCGATTGCGGAGATCGTCGGGCATAGCGATATCGCGCCGTCGCGCAAGACCGACCCTGGCCCGCAGTTTGACTGGGCACGCTACCGGGCGATGGTGGGAATGAACCGCAGCGGTGCCAGAGAAGCCGGAATGACCGGGCGGGAGCGTTACGCGCGCGTCGGAAAAAAAGCAAGCGCCCTCGCCGCTCGGTCACGGCGACGCCGGAAAACACCCAAGCGCACCTGAGATGCAACAGACGCGATGAGCCCTGCGGTCGGGCAGGCGGCGGCGACGGGCACGAGAACGTGCCCGTTTTTCTTGCGCCGTCGTCATGAAACAGCGCATTCGACCCCCAGAACCCACGGCAGTCCGCAGTCTGTGACAAATGTCACGCGCGAACTCAGGGCGCTGCTCATTTTTTGAGCAGAGAAATTTCTTGTTTTCGGTAGCTTGCCAAGAGTTTTTCCCAATCTTGACGAACAGTTAAACGCATCTTC
>JAOTTL010000173.1:0-7405 GCA_029864385.1 Betaproteobacteria bacterium
TAGAGAGGTACCGCCTCGGAGAGAAGGCGATGGTATGAAGGCGGAACCGCGACCGAGGACCCAAAAGTCATTGGCCACAGAGAGCACAGAGAACACAGAGAAAACATGGGTCGAAAGCGCAAACGAATTTTGGCGATGCTTCTCCTCTGTGAACTCTGTGTTCTCTGTGGCTGACCTGCAGTTCTCGACATGAGTTACAGTAATCCGCGGAAAAGGCTGCGTGATCTGCTTGCGTCGAAGCGCCTGATCGTCGCGCCGGGGATCTACGACGCATACGGCGCGTGCCTGGTGGAGCAGGCGGGTTTCGAGGCTGTGTACATGACCGGCAACGGCGTGTCGGCGAGCTTGCTCGGTCGTCCCGATGTCGGGCTGGTGGACCTCACCATGATCACAGCACACGCCCACCGCGTTGCATCGGCGGTGGAGATTCCCCTTATCTGCGACGCGGATACCGGTTACGGCAATGCCGTCAACGTGCGCCGCACGGTCCAGGAGTTCGAGGCGGCGGGGTTGGCGGCGATCCATCTGGAAGACCAGGCCTCGCCGAAGCGGTGTGGCCACTTGCCCGGCTCGCGCCCGGTGGTGCCGCTGGAGGAAGCGGTCGGCAAGATCGAGGCGGCTGTTGCGGCGCGGCGCGATCCGGATTTCGTGATTATCGCGCGCACCGATGCCGCCACCGGTGAGGGGCTCGAGGAGGCGATCCGGCGCGGTAAGGCGTTCCACGCGGCGGGCGCCGACGTGATCTTCGTCGAGCTCAAGGGCAGCGACAACGTGCTCGAGGAGCTCAGGCGCGTGGCGCAAGCGATCGAGGCGCCATGCCTGGTCAACGTCGAGGAAGCGGGCAAGGTGGGAGGGGTCACGGCGCGCGAGCTCGAAGACATGGGTTTCCGCATCGCGATCTACCCGGGGCTTGGCCGCTACGCGGCCGGCTTCGCCATCCGCGAGGCGCTGGGAACGCTCAAGCGTGACGGCTCGACGCGCGCAGCGCTTGGCGGCATGCTGACTTTCAAGGAGTACAACGACGTGCTCAAGCTCTCGGAGATCGAGAAGTGGGAGCGCCGCTATTTGCGATAAGGCGTAAATGCTCAGTGATGAATAATGGTGATGATTAATGGTGATGAAAAGTGGTGATGAAAGAGCACCCGTCTGGCTCATCACCAGTACTCATCACCAGTTTCCATCACCAATTCTTATGACCAGGTCCCATCACCCGTCACCCATGACTCATCACGCTTCATCCACCATTCACCATTCACGGGGTTCAAGATGGAAGTGACACGCACCCTCGGCAAATTCGTCGTCGAGCACCGCTATGCGGATATTCCGGAGAAGGTGCGGCACGAGGCGGCACGGTCTTTTCTGAACTGGGTCGGCTGCGCGGTCGGGGCGAGCCGCCACGAAACCGTGGAAAGCGCTCTCGCGGCGCTGTCGGAATTCTCGGGTCCGCGCGAGGCCACGGTGCTTGGCCGTCGCGACAAGCTCGATATCATGCTGGCGGCGTTGATGAACGGCATCACCTCGCACACTTTCGATTTCGACGACACGCATCTCAAGACCGTTATCCATCCCAGCGGCCCCGTGGCGTCGGCGATACTGGCGCTCGCCGAGCGCACGCCCGTGCGCGGGGACGAGTTCCTCCACGCATTCATCCTCGGGGTGGAGGTCGAATGCCGCATCGGCAACTCCGTCTACCCGCCGCACTACGATGTGGGCTGGCACATCACTGGCACGGCCGGCGTGTTTGGGGCTGCCGCTGCTGCCGGGCGGCTGCTGGGCCTCACCGAGCAGCAGATGGTGTGGGCGCTCGGCATCGCCGCGACGCAGTCATCGGGCCTGCGCGAGATGTTCGGCACAATGTGCAAGCCGTTCCATCCCGGAAACGCGGCCAGGAACGGCTTGCTTGCCGCCCTGCTCGCGCACCGGGATTTCACAAGTTCCGTACAGGGCATCGAGGCCAAGCGCGGCTTCGCGAATGTGCTCTCCACCCGGTTCAGGCCCGAGGAAATCACGGAGCACCTCGGCGAGACCTGGGAGATTGCGCTCAACACGTACAAGCCGTTTGCTTGCGGTATCGTCGAGCATCCTGCGATCGACGGCTGCATTCAGCTGCGGCAGAACTACAACCTGAAGGCGGAGGACATCGAGCGCATCGACTTGCGGGTCCATCCGCTCGTGCTCGAGCTCACAGGCAAGAAGGCCCCGCAGGTCGGGCTCGAAGGCAAGTTCAGCGTGTATCACTCGTGCGCCGTTGCCATCATTCACGGCGCGGCAAGGGAGGCACAGTACAGCGATGAAGCGGTCCTGGATCCGCGCGCGGTTGCGTTGCGCGAGCGGGTGAGCGCGACCGTGGAGCCTGGCCTGCACGAAGACCAGGTTCGGGTAGCGATCAAGCTCAAGAACGGCCAGACACTCGAAAAATACGTCGAGCACGCGGTCGGGAGTCTCGACCGGCCGATGAGCGACGGTGACCTCGAAGCAAAGTTTAACGGGCTTGCCGACGGCGTTCTGGCGCAGCTGGAGACGGAGAACCTGATTCGTTTGTGCTGGGATATTGCGAAGCTCAAGGATGCGGGTGAGGTGGCGCGCGCCTCAGTGCCGGCTGCGCCGGCAGACACGCGTAAGGCATCTTGACCCGGCCGTGACCCGGCAGCGCTTATGCGGAGGCGGACGTAAGGTCCGGTTTGCGCCGCAGGGGGCAGACAGGGCACAATACCGCCCGACGGCAGGGATTTGCGCTACGGGGTGTGCCCGGCGGTACGGTCGCACACCAATGAAGTGAGAGTCCTTCCCTCGTGCCGATTGTCCCTGCGACAAGCCGGCGGAAGATATTTCCGATCAATTTACTGGAGAAACTCAATGCAGTCCACAGTGTTACGTGGCGTGCTGGCCAGCGTGTTGTTGCTGGGCACAGGCGCTCTTTTTGCCGCCCAGGGCGATTACCCCTCGCGGCCGTTGCGCATGATCGTGCCGTTTCAGCCAGGCGGTGCTTCGGACTTCGCCGGGCGCATCATCCAGCCCAGGCTGGCTCAGGAGCTGGGCCAGAACATCGTGGTGGAAAACCGCGTCGGGGCTTCCGGATACGTCGGGGTTGAAACGGCGGCAAGGGCTACTGCCGACGGCTACACATTCATTCTCGGCAACATCGGAACGATGGCGATCAATGCTTCCGTATTCCCGAAGTTCAAGGTGAAGCCATTGCAGGCATTCATCGGCGTCTCGCAAGTCGTGGACGTGCCGGGAATGCTGGTCGTGCATCCCTCGATTCCGGTGAAATCGGTGAAGGAGTTCATCGCCTATGCCAAGGCCCGGCCCGGAAAGCTCAACTTCTCGGCCTCCGGTGCCGGCAGCAACTCGAGGCTCGCAATGGAATATTTCAAGCAGCAGGCGGGGCTTGATATCGTGATGGTCGCGTACAAGGGCGGCGCCGGCGGCGCCTCGCTGGGAGTGGTTCAGGGCGAGGTGCAAATGACGATGCTGACCTCGTCATCGCTTCTGCCGTTTGTGCGAACTGGCAGGCTGAGACTGCTCGCGGTCATCGCGCCCGAGCGCCTCAGCGCGGCGCCCGATACGCCAACGATGAAGGAGTCCGGATTTCCGGGTCTGGTGGTTGGCTCGTGGCAAGGCGTGTTCGTACCCAAGGGCACGTCGCAATCGGTGGTCAACCGATTGTTCCCGGCCGTGGTAAACACAATGAAGGATCCGGAAGTCGTGCGCCGGCTGGGAACGGCCAGTGCTGCCTCGATCACCAGCAAATCGCCCGCGGATTTCCGCAGATTCTGGGAAAGCGAGAACAAACGCTGGGCGAAAGTCGTGCACGACATTGGTGCCGTCGCGCACTAGGAGACGCTCGCCAATTCGGGGCGGGTACTGATTGCGCAGACACCCACGACGCTGGTCGGGCGCGAGCGCCCCGCAGTGAGAATCAGGCACGGGCCGTGCCGCAGGTTGCGGCACGGCCCGTTCTTCTTCCAAATCGCGATTGCCGCGCCGCGTGTCCCTGGCGGCTGGTGACCCTTAAGCTGCGCGTTGCTCGGTGTTGCGCAGCCCGGCTTTCGCTTTGGCGATGAGACCCGTCGCCTCGAGATCGGCCAACATCTCTTTTTTCGCCTGGTCGGTCATCTCGGCGCAGGGCGCGCGCACCGGGCCGCCGACCATGCCGATGCATTCCATCCAGAATTTCTGCTCGGCAATCGCCATGCGGCCGCTGCCGCCATAGCCCGGAATCCATTTCGCGAGCACCGACCGCAGCGGGTTCAAGCTGCGGCAGATCTCCGTTGCCTTGTTCATGTCTCCGTTGAACGCGGCGCGGGCGTAGTCGTTGACCGGTGTATAGCCTGGCACCTGGAAGAGATGAGGGCAGTAATTCAACAGCCAGCGGTCGCCGCACACGCTGATGTTGTAGAGAAACGGAGCTTCATCGGCCACGCTCACTTCCACGTCCTTGCCGATGGCATCGCGCAGCGCAGTGGTCGGCTGCGGCTTGCTCACGCCTTGCTTGAAGCCGCAAATGTTCGGCAGCGTGGCCAGACGCTTGGCGAGTTTCGTTGAGATGGGGTAGGTCTGCTCCGTGTTGAACAGCACGATGCCGATATCCACCCGCTCGCACACCAAACGGAAATAGTCGAAGACCGCGTCGTCACTGCGCGCCGCGATGTAGGGCGTGAGAATGATGACAAAATCGATTCCGGCCGACTGCGCGTGCTGCGCGAGTTTCACCGCCTCGTAGGGGTTCTGATGGTGGCAACCGGCGATGAGCGGTATCCGGCCCTTCGCGGTTTCGACGTTGATTTCGACGACCCGCATGCGCTCTTCGTTCGTCATCGCCCAGAACTCGCCGACATTGCCGATGCAGTAATGGCCGTCGAGCTTGAGTTTCGAGATGCAGTGCTCCAGGTTTGCGGCGTTGCCGGCTTCGTCGAGCCGGTCGTCGGCGGTAAACGTGGTCGGCAGCGCGGTCCATACGCCCTTCAGGACCGTTTTCGCGTATTCCTTCGCTTCGTGCTTGCGGTATTTCATATATGCCCTCCATTCGGGCCGATGAGGTTGGGCTGGCGCCAAAAACGACACGGGGAGCTTAGCAGATCGACCCCCGCGCCGCCAAACGATTACCGTCGCGATGGCGTCTGCCGGAGCCTACTTTTCCATGAACTGGGCTCGATGGGACGCGCTGCGTGACGCGTGACATGGATGGAGCATCGGGATTATTCTTGCGCGTAATAGTTGCGTGTTTGAGCGTAGCCTGGGCGTGTCTCGCCTATGACAAGTCCAGTGCGAATGGTGCCGCTCGTTGGTAACGGGTCGAACCGCAGACGTCCATGTTATGAACTTCACGAAAACCGGGGTAGCGGCAGGCTTCAAGTTTTTCTTTGGAGGAGGGAAGACGGTTCCGAGCATTCCTCACGCAAAGGCGGCTGAGGTTGTTTTTCGATTCTTGGGACACGCTCGGGAAATTGAGAGAGCGCTGGGAAAGGGGCAGGGGATATGACTATCGCACGCCAGCTGGCGCAACGGATCACGGCGATGTCCTACGAGGACCTTCCGCCGGAGGTCATTTACTGGTGCCGGATTGCGGTTCTCGACACGGTGGGCGTCATGCTGGCCGGTTCTGTCGAGGAGGCGCCGCACATGGTCGAAGACGTGCTCGGATTGCAGTCCGGCGACGGCCCTTGCCTTCTCTTCGGCAGTGACCGGCGTGTGCGCCCCCTCGATGCCGCACTCGTCAACGGCACGGCGGCGCACGCGCTGGACTTCGACAACACGGCCAAGAATCTGGGCGGGCACGTGTCGGCGGTGATGGTCCCCGCGCTGATCGCTGCGGGCGAGGCGTTCGGGGCGGGCGGGCGCAACGTGCTGCTGGCGCACGCCGCCGGCTACGAAGTGGGCGCGCGCATCGGGCGCTGCGTCAATCCCTACCATACCGAGAACGGCTGGCATCCGACCTCGACACTGGGCGTGTTTGCCGTGGCATCAGCCTGCGCGCGGTTGCTCGAATTAACCACGGACGAAACGGAAACCGCGCTCGTGCTCGCCGCATCGCTTGCGGCGGGAATCAAGGCCAACTTCGGCACCATGACCAAGCCCCTGCATGCCGGCCAATGCGCCCGCGGCGGACTGCTCGCGGTGCTGCTCGCGCGCAAGGGCTATACGGCCAACGTCGATGCATTCGAGCACAAGCAGGGCTTCTTCAAGGTATTCAATGGCGAGGGGAATTACGACGCAGCGCGCGCCCTCGAGGGGTGGGACGAGTGGGAAATTGCATCCCCGGGCGCAAGCTACAAGCTGTACCCGTGCTGCTACAGCACGCATGCCGCGGTGGAAGCGGCGCTCAACCTGGTGCGGCGGTACGGCCCGTTCGACATGCGCACGATGGCGCGCGTCGATTCGTGGACGGCGGCGCGCGGGCTTGCCCATACCGACCGGGCCGATCCCGACAGCACGCTCGCGGCCAAGTTCAGCGTGCAATATTGCGTGGCTCGCGCGCTGATGCACGGCAAGGTCGTGCTCGAGCATTTCGAAGGCGACGCCTGGTGTGACCCGGCGGTGCGGGATTTACTGCCGCGCGTCCATGCGGCGCCGTATGCCGGCAAGCCGTTTGCGGACGATGATCCATTCGACGCGGAAGTGAAGGTGACGTTGTCGGACGGGAGAACGTTCTCGGAGAAGGTGGACCGGCCGCTCGGCAGGACTTCGGATAACCCCATTTCGCCCGAGCACCTGAAGGCCAAATTCGAGAACTGCGCGTCCCGCGTCCTGACGCCGCAAGCCGCGGCCGCGGTGTGCCGCAGGATCGATTCATTCGAGGAATCGGGCTCGATGCTGGAGGTCACCAGGCTGCTCGAGCCGGCCGCCGTCGCTGCGAAGCCCGTCGAGCAAGCGGCGAAAAGGGGTGTCGCCTGAGGTTTCTGTCGACCCGGGAGCGGTCAATCCCGGGCGGCATCAGCAATCGAGATAAGAGGGGTTCCAGAATCACCGCAGCGGCGCCTGATGCGGGGAATCGCAGGGAGCATGTCGCTGCAGTCGTCAGAAACTCAATCGAACGAGGATGAAAGCCGTGCAACAGTTTGACGTGTTGGTCGTCGGAAAGGGAAACGCAGCGCTGTGCGCGGCGTTATCGGCGCGAGACGCCGGCGTGACGGTGGCCATGCTGGAGTCCGCAACGGAGGAAGAATCCGGAGGCAACAGCCGTTTCGCCGGCGGAGTCATGCGCTTCGCCTACAGCTCGGTGGAGGATCTCAAGAAGATCACCGACATCCCGGAAGAGGAGGCGAAGAACACCGACTGGGATAGCAACACCGTCGAGGAGTTTTATGACGATTTGTACCGCGTCACCAGCTACCGCACCGATCCCGACTTGAGCGAGGCCCTGATCACGAAAAGCCTGGAGGGCATGGTCTGGCTGCGGAGC
>JAOTTL010000172.1:0-7405 GCA_029864385.1 Betaproteobacteria bacterium
AGCTCTCGGGCGGGGAGCGCAACCGCGTGCACCTCGCGAAGGTTCTGCGACGCGGCGGCAATCTGCTGTTCCTCGACGAGCCAACCAATGATCTCGACGTCGAGACGTTGCGCGCGCTGGAGCAGGCGCTGCTCGATTTCCCCGGCTGCGCGGTGGTGATCTCGCACGACCGCTGGTTCCTCGACCGCATCGCGACCCACATCCTCGCGTTCGAAGGCGACAGCCAGGCGGTCTGGTTCGAGGGCAACTACGCGGATTATCTTGCCGACCGTCGCCGGCGCCTGGGTGATGACGCGGACAAGCCGCACCGTGTGCGCTACAGGCCGCTGATAACCTAGGAACAGATAGACCAGTTACCCGTTTAGTCGCCGATGAACGGCGAAGGAAGCAAGTGAATGGTGAATGGAAAAAACGATAAACACCACGCCATTAGGTTCATCCGCTCACTACTCACTACTCACGATTCGCGGATCTGATCGGCGTTTGTCTGCGGCCAATGTTTCGGGATTTCTTGCGGGCTCTCAAGCAGCGGGGCGGTGCGCTTCAGGAACCGTGGCTCTGGCGCGCGCATCGAGCAACGCGGCTGGCGCAGCGGGCTTGTCGACCGGGGTCGGGCCCGGCCAGTTCTCTCCCGCAGCGGTGCGATACACATCGACATAAGCCGGCGCGGCTGCTGTCCAACTGGAGTCGCGCGCCATCGCATGGCGCTGCAGCGTGCGCCACAGGATGGGCGCGCGGTAGGCATCAAGGGCGCGCTCGACCGTCGCAACGAGCGTCTGCGCCGTCAGAGGCGAGAAGGAGAATCCGGTCGCGGTTCCCGCACGGAGCGTGTCCGCATGGGTGTCGACCACCCAGTCGGCTAGTCCGCCCGTGGCGTGCGCCACCGGCAACGTTCCGTAACGCATGCCGTGGAGCTGGGGCAGCCCGCACGGCTCGTAGCGCGATGGCAGGAGGACGGCATCGGCACCGGCAACGATGCGATGGTTGAGCCGCTCGTCGAAGCCGACCCGCACTACGATGTCGCGCGGATGTCGCGCGGCAAGCGCGAGCAGCGCCTGCTCCATATCGCGATCGCCCTGCCCGTTCACGACAATTTGCGCACCCATCTTCACGATCGCGGGTGCCGCTTCAATCAGAAGGTCCACGCCCTTCTGCCAGACCAAGCGGGTCACCATTCCAAGCACTGGCACGTCACGTCCTTCCGGCAAGCCGAGCTCGTGCTGCAGCGCCACCTTGTTGCGAAGCTTGCCGTCGAGCCGGCTGGCATCGTAATGGTGCTCCAGATAACGATCGTCGGCCGGATCCCAACGATGCAGATCGATGCCGTTCGAAATGCCTGTCAGTTCGCCGGCGCGTCGGCGTAGCAGCGGGTCCAGGCCGAAGCCGAGCTCGGGTCCCTGGATTTCCTTCGCGTAGGAGCGGCTCACCGTGGTGATGCGCGTGGCGTAGCTGAGCCCCGCCTTGAGCAGGGATACGTTGCCGTAATACTCGAGCCCGTCGATCGTAAACGCTTCGCGCGGCATCCCGACCTCGTCGAGCACGTGGCGCGGGAAAACCCCTTGGTAAGCGAGATTGTGGATGGTCATCACGGTGGGCGCGTGCCCACCGTCGCGGTGAGCAAGGTACGCGGGGGTCAGCCCAGCTTGCCAGTCATGGCAGTGGATGACGTGTGGATGCCAAGCGAGCGGGCTGCCGGCGCCGCCAAGGATGGCGGCGATGCGCGAGAGCAGGCCGAAGCGCAGGTGATTATCGGGCCAGTCGATGCCCTCGGCCGACTGGTAGAGGCCCTGGCGCGCAAAGTACGCCGGGCAATCTACGAGATAAATCAGACGCGAATCTCGCACTTCGAGCAGCCGCGCAGGCGCGAGCGCACCACCGGGCGCGGGGAACTCCGCTACGCACTGCGCATCGGGAAGCGATGCGGTGAGGGCTGGGTACGCCGGCACGAGAATACGCACGTCCAGCCCGGCGTTCGCCAGCGCGCAGGGCAAATCGCGGGAAATTTCACCCAGGCCGCCGATCTTGGCCCAAGGCGCAAGCTCCGGCGTAACGAAGAGGATTCTTGCTGCGGTACGGTCCATGCCTCGCACCCTCTTTCTGTCGGGAAACCGGGACACGCCCCACACTTCGCGTGCAATTAAATGTTACGTCACATATATGACAGGAAAACGCAACTAACGCCTTGCGCTGAGTCAACTTTCTTTCATTCCAGAGTAGAAGCCGTCCACGATGCGGCCAGGCGTTGCGCTCAGTCCGGCTCGGGTGTCTCACCGCCGATCAGCGCCCGACTCACCGTCATAAGGAAGCCTGATTTGGCAACCCATCCATCGGTCTCGATCGACGGCGTGCAAGAACACAACGGAAGGCAGAGGAATTCTTGAGTTGTATCGGCGTTTATCTGCGTTTATCTGCGGCCAATATTGGTTTTTTCACGTTTCAAATCACGAATCACGGATTCAGAGCGTGTAGACCCGGCTCACCGCCCGGCTGGCAACGGTGATGCCATGCATCACGAGGCTGCTGGGCGATCCCGATCCCCCGGCGACGATGAGGTGCAGGTCATCGGAATCGCCGATCACGGGAACGAAAGCCTTATCGTCGCTCAAGTCGATTTTGAATGGCCAGCGAGCAGCGCCCGACGCGCCGCGCCAGATGCCGCCGCGCTTGATTTCGCCGAGGCGCCGGCCGGCGCGCTTCACGAGCAGGGCGTGAACGTCAGCGCGCGAGAAGCCGGCCCTGGCAAAGAGTTCGGCGTGTTGGGGACTTAGCACGACCGCCATGTCCGCTTGCCGGAAGATGTTGCCACCGCCAATGGCGGACATCATGTCGGCAATCGCGACCACCAAGCGCTCCGGATCCTCGCTCACGTCGTCCCACACCAGTGCCGGGCCTTCGAGGGGAATGGCCGTGACGACGTTCTCCTCCGCGGCAAAACCCCTGGCGGCCGCGTACGAGGGCCACGGACTTTCCGCCTCGTTCTCGGCGACACAGAACGTGTAGCGCCACGGCCCGCCAAAGCCGCTCAGCGCCGTGATGCCGGGAAGGCCGCCGCCGAGGTTCATCATCATGAGCCGCAGCGCGCGGCCGATGGTCGCGTTCGCGCGGAAGCCGGGCCCGAAGCAGCCCGTGCCGCCATGCAGCCCGATCTCGCGGGCGTGTGGGCCGTTGACCAGAACGAACGGTGCGCCGGCGCTCGTCGTCGCCTGCATCAGCGTGAGATTGAAGCGCTCATCCAGCACCGCCTCCATGACGCCGATGAGCAGCGGCAAGTACGATGGCTTGCAGCCGGCCATGACCGCGTGCAAGGCAATCGCGCGCACCGTCGCGTCGCTCGAGAGCGGCGGCACGCTCCCGATCAACTCCGCCGGATCGCGGCGCGTGCCCGCGAGCATGGCGGCCACGCGCGCCCCCGTCGGCGGAACGACCGGCAGGCCGTCCGACCACTCTTTTTCAAAAAAGAACTCGAACTCGTCCATTGTCAAAAAGCGCTATTTGCCGCAGACAAACACAGATACAACAAGAATCAAAAATCGATATTAACCGCCGATGAACGCCGATAGACGCCGATTGAAGCTTTCTCCTGGAATCAGTCGGCGCTGTAGCCAGCGGTGGGCCCCCGCTGCCGCCCATTATGCCTCGACGGGGGTCTTCGACGGGGGCGCAGCCGTCATATGGACTTCACCGCGCAAGTGGGCCGGACGCGAGACAATTGCGCTTGGGCAGGCACTGGAGCAAGCATGGCTGAAGGAGTCGGGCTCGCGCTCGGCGCGACGATTTTCTACGGGCTGGCGGACTGGGTCTACAAGCGCGCCGCCGCGAGCGGGGTGCAGGCGCATCACTTCCTGCCGCTCCAGGCCTTCTTTTTCGCCCCCGGTATCTTCCTCTATGGGCTCGCCACCGGCACGCTCGTCTTCGGCACCGCCTTTGCCTGGGGCATGAGCGCCGGCGTGCTCGTCTTCATTGCGCTCTACAACTTCGCGCGCAGCCTCGCGAGCGGGGCGGTGAGCGTCGTTGCCCCGGTGTTTCGGCTAAGCTTTTGCATCACCGCGGCGCTCGCCGTGTGGCTCCTCGACGAGCCGCTCACGCGCTGGAAGCTTGCGGGACTCGCAGCCGCGCTCGCGGCGGTCTGGCTGCTGCTCGCGGGCAGCGCGGCGCCGGCGCCGCGCGCGACCACGGCGTCGGTGGTGCGCGTGCTCGTCGCGACGGTGGCGATGGGGATGGTGAGCTTCGTCTACAAGCTTGCCGCGCTGGCTGGCGGCAGCCCGGCCACGGTGCTCGCCGGGCAGGCGAGCGTGTTCCTGCCGCTCGCGACCCTGTTCGCTGTCGCGCGCGATCGCGGATTTCGTCCGCCCCCCGGCGGGTGGCGGTACGGGGCGACGACCGCAGTGTTGCTGCTGTTCGGACTCGTGATGTTGCTGGCCGGTCTCGCGCGCGGAGAAGCGAGCGTGCTGGTGCCAGTGGCGCAGCTCAGTTTCGTCGTGACTGCGGGCCTCGGCATCATCATCCTGCGCGAGCCCATGGCGCCGCGGATGTACCTGGGTCTCGCCTTCGCCGTCGCGGCCTTGGCATGCCTCGCGCGCAGCTAGGTCGGCGATCGACCCACGCGCCGACGTGCACCGCCAAGATCCGTGAATCGTGAGTCGAAACGTCAACAACTTGAGCCCAGGCCGCGGATAGGCGTTGAAATGAGCAAACCTAGCCTCGATTCACGGTTCACGATTGACGATTCACGGGCTTGTGTTCGGACTGTCTGCAGCGCTATATTTCATGATATATAGCGTGGCGGAAACATGCAGAACCCTTACGACGATCTCCTGATGGAGCACATCAAGAACGCCCGGAACTACCGGGTGCTCGATGGCGCGAGCGCCAGCGCGAGCGGTGCGAACGCGCTCTGCGGCGATGGAATGACGGTCTACGTCCGGGTTGAGGATGGCCGCATCGAGGACGTGGCATTCCAGTGCGAGTGCTGCGGCGTCTCCATGGCTTCGGCCTCGATCATGACGCAGGCGGTGCTCGGTGTGTGCGTGGAGGAGGCCAAAGCGCGGGTGACATCGTTCGTCGCGCGGGTGGCCGATAAAGCCGACACGGGACGCCGTGACGCGTATTCCCCACAAGGCGCCGTGGTGGCGACGGTGCGGCAGTATCCGATTCGCTCGCGCTGCGCCGTGCTGCCCTGGCTCACGCTCGAGGCGGCACTGGACGGGAGCCCGGAGACGATCTACGTGCGCTGAGCCGGGCGGCCGCCGGGGTTTATCCCAGCGAGCGCTTCTGCATCGCCCGCCGCCGCTCGTGCTCGTAGGCCAGCGCCGCGCCAATGATGCCGGCGTCGTTGCCCAGACGCGCAGGCACGACCCGCGCGGCGACCGTCAGGCGCGGCAGGAATTTTTCGTGCTTCCGGCTCACGCCGCCGCCGATGATGAAGAGATCGGGCCAGAAATAGCGTTGCATGTGCTGGAGGTAGACATCGACGCGGCGCGCCCATTTCTTCCAACTGAGGCTCTTCGCGTCGCGCACGCTTGCGGCGGCCCACTTCTCGGCGTCGCGCCCGCGGATCTCGATATGGCCCAGCTCGGTATTGGGGACGAGGTGTCCGTTGATGAAAAGCGCGGTGCCGATGCCGGTGCCGAGCGTCACGATGATGACAAGGCCCGCGCGCTGGCGCCCGGCGCCGAAATGCATTTCCGCGTAGCCGGCCGCGTCAGCGTCGTTGGTCACGGTGACGGGAAGCCCGGTGGCCTTGCGGAAGAGCCGCGGCGCGTGGACGCCGAGCCACCCTCTGGAGATGTTGGCGGCGGTGCGCACGTAACCCTGCTGCACGACTGCGGGCACCGCACAGCCGACGGGGCCCTTCCAGTCGAAGTGACGGACGAGCTGACCGACCGCGCCGGCTATGGCCCCGGACGTTGCCGGTTGCGGCGTGGGAATACGATGGCGCTCGGCGAGCAATTTGCCGCGGCGCGTATCCACGGGCGCGCCTTTGATACCGCTTCCGCCGATGTCAATGCCCAAAACTCTCATCGTGGCCGCTCCTCTGCGTGTACTTTTCTGCGTCCGCTGCAACTGCCTGCCGGTCAGATCCGGCACGCGCATGAGGCTCGCTCGCGGATCCCGGGAGTATACGGCAGCGCTACAGGCAGCTCCTTCGGTGCTGGCGGAGGCACTTCTCCTGGTCAACGGGTAGATGGCAAGGAAGCCGAACCGCGCCCCCGCCAGCGCGCGCCCATGTCTTCGACCGCCATCGCCAGCGCGGGCGTGAGGAGCATCAAGAGCACCGTGCCCATTAGCACGCCGACGCCGATCGAGACGGCAAGCGGGATCAGGAACTGGGCCTGGATGCTGCGCTCGATGATGAGCGGGAAGATGCCGAGAAACGTCGTGATGGCGGTCAGGAGAATCGGTCGGAAGCGCCCCTTGGCTGCATCGACGATTGCGTCCTGCGGCCCCTTGCCCTTGCGGCGCTCCTCGTTGGTGAAATCGATCAGCACCAGCGAGCCGTTCACGATGATCCCGGCCAACCCGATGATGCCGAAAAGGCTCGTGAGGCCGAGGCTGAGCCCGAGCAGGAGGTGGCCAACGGCGGCGCCCACGAGCCCGAACGGCACCGCCGCGAGCACGATGATCGGCTGCACGTACGAGCGGAAGGCGAGCGCGAGCACCGCATACATGGCAAACATGGCCAGAACGAAATTGCGCGCGAGCGACGGCAGTGTCAGGCCCTGCTCGCGCTGCTCGCCGCCCATGCGGTAGGTGAGCCCCGGTATTTCCTTCTGCAGCTCGGGCAGCACGTCCGAGACAAGCCTCGTGTTGACCGACTGGCCCGTGATCACCGCGGGGTCGACCTCGGCGAGCACGGTCGTCACGCGCCGTCCGCCCACGCGCGTGATCGTGGCCGGGCTCGTGCCGCTGGTCACCTCGGCGAGCTCGTGTAGCGGCACGAAATCGCCCGCCGGCGTTCGGATACGGTAGCGCGAGAGGTCCGCCAAGGAATTGCGCTCCTCGCGCGGAAGACGGACATACACGCGCACTTCATCGCGCCCGCGTTGCACGCGCAACGCCTCGGCGCCGAAGAAGGCCGCGCGCACTTGCTGCGACAGGCTCTCCAGCGTCACGCCGAGGGTGCGCGCGTAGGGCTTCAGCCTGAACTGCAGCTCGCGCTTGCCGGGATCCTGATCGTCGCGCACATCGAAGACACCCTCGATGCGCCGCAGCTCGTCCTGCAGCGCCAAGACTGCCTGCGCCAGTCCTTCGGGCGTGCGGGCTGAGAGCTCGATTTGCACCGGCGAGCCGAGGTTGATGACGTTCGAGGCGAAAGTGAGCTTGCGCACCTGCGGTAACGTGCCCGTCTGGCGACGCCAGCCGAGCTCGAACTCGCGCGAGGAGATGGTGCGAATCTCGGGGTCGA
>JAOTTL010000174.1:0-7327 GCA_029864385.1 Betaproteobacteria bacterium
GAGCGATCGGAATGCCGGTGAGCGGCCCCGCGCGTCCCGCGGCCCTCAGCCCGTCAGCGGCTTGCGCTTGTTCCAGGCTGCGCGTCTCGTCAAGCGTGATAAAGCAATTGTAGCGCTCATTCAATACCTTGATTCTCTGCAGGAAATGGCGCGTAAGCTCAACGCTGGAAAGCCGCCGGCCAGCGAGCTCGGCAGCAAGGCTGCTGATAGTGACGTTGTGCATCGATCTGCGAGAACCGGGATACGGGCCCAGGGCCGCGGCGCAGCGGCCTCCGGGACCGGACACCTCACTTATTCAATGACCTTGGGCACGAGGTAGAGGCCGCCTTCGACGTGGGGCGCGATCGATTGAAACCGGTCGCGCTGGTCGGACTCGGTCACTGCATCGGCGCGCAAGCGCTGGGTAACGTCGAGCGCGTGGGACATCGGCTCGACCCCACGGGTGTCGACCGCCTGTATCTCGGCAATCAACAGGAAGACCCCGTTCAACTGGGACAGCACGGCCTGCGCCTCGGCCTCATCGACCGCGACCCGGGCCAGGTGGGCCACGCGCTTTACGTCATCCAGCGTCAGCGCCATCGAGCACCGCAAAACGACTTAAAAATCGAAGCTGCATAGGTTATCATAACTTCCTGATGCGCAGCATCAAATCCTTTTAGGCGGAATGCGTTATGTTCGGTTTCTTGAGCAGCTACTTTAACCACGATCTGGCCGTCGATTTGGGCACCGCCAATACGTTGATCTACGTGCCCGGGAAAGGCATCGTGCTCGATGAGCCGTCCGTCGTCGCGATCCGTCAGGAAGGCGGACCGAACGGAAAAAAAGTCATTCAGGAAGTCGGCCTAGCCGCGAAAAAAATGCTGGGCCGCACGCCAGGCAACATCACGGCGATCAGGCCGATGAAGGACGGCGTAATTGCCGACTTCACGGTGACCGAGCAGATGCTCAAGCACTTCATCAAGAAAGTGCACAACTCGCGTCTGTTCCGGCCGAGCCCGCGCATCATCGTCTGCGTCCCGTGCGGCTCGACGCAGGTGGAACGGCGCGCCATTCGCGAGTCGGCGATCGGCGCCGGCGCGTCGAGCGTCTATTTGATCGAAGAGCCGATGGCGGCGGGCATCGGCGCGGGTCTCCCCGTCGGAGAAGCAACCGGTTCGATGGTGGTGGATGTCGGCGGCGGCACGACGGAAGTCGGCGTGATCTCGCTGGGCGGCCTCGTCTACAAGGGCTCGGTCCGCGTCGGTGGAGACAAGATGGATGAGGCGATTATCAATTACATCCGCCGCAATTACGGCATGCTGATCGGCGAGACGACCGCAGAGCAGATCAAGGAGGAGATCGGTTCTGCGTTCCCGGGATCGGAAGTGCGCGAGAAGGAAGTGAAAGGCCGCAACCTCGCCGAGGGCATTCCGCGCAGCTTCACGATCTCTTCGAACGAGATCCTCGAAGCGCTCACCGAACCCCTCAATCAAATCGTCTCGGCGGTAAAGTCCGCCCTCGAGCAGACCCCGCCAGAACTCGCGGCGGATATTGCCGATAAGGGCATGGTTCTGACGGGCGGCGGCGCATTGTTGCGTGACATCGACCGGCTGCTGATGGAGGAAACCGGGCTTCCCGTGATCATCGCGGAAGACCCGCTCACGTGCGTGGTGCGCGGCTCGGGCATGGCCCTGGACAGGCTCGAGCGGATCGCTACCATTTTCGCGAATGACTGAGTGAAGCGCGAGGAGCCAGGCGTGAGGCACTTTGCCCGTCACCCGTCACCTGTCACTCGTCACCGTTGAATGGAATACCAGGCCCCGCCTTTTTTCAGGACTGGCCCCACCCCGCTTGCCCGCCTGCTGATCTTCTTCGCCCTCTCGCTCGCGCTGCTCGTCACCGACGCCCATCTCAATTATCTTGCGCCGCTGCGCCAGATCGCAGCCGTCATCCTCTATCCACTGCAGCGCATCGCCGTCGCGCCCGCAAGCATCGCCCGCCGCGTCAGCGATTTTTTCGTGACGCACTCGTCGCTGCGCGCCGAGAACGCCCGCCTCGCCCAGGAGAATTTCTCCAATGCCGGGCCGTTGCAGCAGCTGAAGGCGCTGCACGCCGAGAACGCCCATTTGCGCGCTCTCATCGGCGCGCGCAAGCACTTCGCGTTCAGCGCGACTGCCGCCGAAGTGGTCTACGCCGCGCGCGATCCCTTCAGCCGCCGGATCATCGTGGACAGGGGGGCGCGCGACGACGTCAAGGCCGGCCAGCCCGTGGCGGACGACCGCGGCCTCGTAGGCCAGGTGACCCGCGTCTACCCCTGGCTTTCGGAAGTAACCCTCGTAACCGACAAGAGCCACTTCGTTCCGGTCCAGAACCTGCGCAACGGATTGCGCGCGGTACTGTCGGGAACGGGCCGCGACGGCGCGCTCGAGCTGCGTTTCATCCCCCACAACGCCGATCACGAAAACGGCGACGAGCTGGTCACGTCTGGGATCGACGGCGTCTACCCGCCCGGCCTGCCGGTCGCTCGCGTCTCGCACGTCGAGCGCAATGCCAGTCAGCTCTTCGCCCGCATCATTTGCACACCGCTCGCCGGCGTTTCCAATCATACGCAGGTCCTGCTGTTGAGCGCGCAGCGCGATCTCCCGCCGCGCCCGGTCGAGGAACCGAGTCCGCGCCGGTCCCGGAAGAAGCCGAGGAAACGCTGATGGCCGACACCCGTGCGGCGCCCCACGAGATCCTGTTGCCGGTTAAGCCCGGCTACATCGCGCTCACCTTGATCGCGGCGCTGCTGCTAAACCTACTGCCCTGGTCCGGCTACTGGCGGTGGTTAATGCCCGACTTCGTTGCGCTGGTCGTGCTCTACTGGTGCATCGAGCAGCCGCGCAAAATCGGTTTCGTGACCGCGTGGGTGGTGGGGCTGTTCATGGATGTCGCCGACGGCACCCTGTTCGGCCAGCATGCGCTCGCGTACACCATTCTTGCCTATGCCGGGCTCATCCTGCACCGCCGCGTGCGCATGTTCTCCGTGACACCCCAGGCACTGCACATTATCCCGCTGCTTCTGTTGAACGACCTGATCATCGTCGCCATTCGCATGCTCGCGGGGGCGGATTTCCCAGGATGGCAGTATTTCCTCGGGAGCTTTGTCGCCGGTGCGCTGTGGCCGCCGCTCGGGGCACTCCTCAAGATCCCGCTGCGGCCCAAACCCGACCCGTATCATGCCTGAACTGTCGATCAATCCCGGCGTGGAGATCCGGAATGCGCAGCTCGAAACGCACCATTTCAAGGTGCGCCTTTCGCTCGCCTTCGGCTTCGCGCTGGTCCTGTCCGCGCTGCTCCTTGCGCGCTTCGCCTACCTGCAGGTCGTGCGGCACGAAGATCTGCAAACGCTGGCCGAAGCCAACCGTATCTCGGTCGTTCCCGTCCCGCCAAACCGCGGCATCATTACCGACCGCAACGGGGTGGTGCTTGCGCACAACTATTCTGCCTATACGCTGGAGATCCAGCCGCGCGAGATAGAGGACATCGACGGCCTCATCGACAGGGTGTCGACGCTGGTCGAGATCGGGCCGCGCGACCGGCGCCGCTTCAAACGCCTTATGGAAGAAAGCAAGCGTGTCGGCAGTCTTCCCATCCGCACCCGCCTCTCCGACGAGGAGATCGCGCGCTTCGCCGCCCAACGCTACCGTTTTCCAGGGGTTGAGATCAACGCCCGGCTGTTCCGCCAGTATCCGCAGGGAGAGCTGTTCTCCCACGTTGTGGGCTACATTGGCCGCATCAACCAACGCGAACTCGACCGGCTCGAGGCCGATGACGACGCTGCCAATTATCGCGGCACCGATTACATCGGAAAAACCGGACTCGAGCTGAGCTACGAGCGCCTCCTACACGGCTCGACGGGGATCGAGGAAGTCGAGGTTGACTCCGGCGGCCGCGCAGTGCGCACGCTCTCCCGCACGCCGCCAATGTCTGGGCATAACCTGATACTGAACATCGACGCGGGCCTGCAGGAAGTCGCTTACAACGCGATTGGCGGCCGGCGCGGAGCGCTGGTCGCCATCGACCCCACGACCGGCGGCGTGCTCGCTTTCGTGAGCAAGCCCGGCTTCGACCCCAACCTCTTCGTCGACGGCATCGATCCGCTGAACTGGCATGAGCTCAATAACTCGCCGGACCGCCCGCTGCTCAACCGCGCGCTGTCCGGCACTTATCCGCCTGGCTCTACCTTCAAGCCGTTCATGGCGCTCGCTGCGCTGAGCCTGGGGCGCCGCACACCGGAACAGGCGATTCAGGACCCCGGCTTTTTCAGTTTCGGCGGCCGCATCTTCCACGACGACAAGGTCGGCGGACACGGCATGGTCGACATGTACAAATCGATCGTGAAGTCGTGCGACACCTATTACTACGTGCTCGCCAACGATCTTGGCATTGACGCGATCTCGCGTTTCATGGGGTCGATCGGGTTCGGCGGCCGCACGGGCATCGACATCACGGGTGAAGCCGCGGGCGTCCTGCCGTCGCGCCAGTGGAAGCAGCGCCGTTTCAAGGAGAAGTGGTATCCCGGCGAGACCATCAGCATCGGCATCGGCCAGGGCTACAACTCGTACACACCGTTGCAGCTTGCGGCCGCCATCGCGACGCTCGCCAACGACGGCGTTATGTACCGCCCGCACGTCGTCGACTACGTGGAGGATTCCCGCAAGGCCGAGCGGCGACCGATTGAACCCAAGCCGGTGCGCACGCTTGATCTCGATCCCCGCCACATCGCGGTGGTCAAGCAGGCATTGATCGGCGTCAACGAGGAAGGCACCGGTTCGCGCGCCTTCGCGAAGGCGGGCTACGTGAGCGCGGGCAAGACCGGCACCTCGCAGGTGGTCGCCCTCAAGGCGGGCGTGAAATACGTCGAGAGCAAGGTGAAAGAGCGCTTCCGCGACCACGCCCTGTTCGTCGCCTACGCCCCGGCCGACCGACCCCGGATCGCGCTCGCCGTCGTCGTCGAGAACGCGGGGTTCGGATCGCGCAGCGCCGCCCCCGTCGCGCGCAAGGTGCTCGATTACTACCTCCTCGGGCGGGCGCCGGCCAATGCACCGCTGCGCGTCAGGAAGGACGGATCCGATGCATCCGGCGGTTAGGCGCGTCACCCGCCACCTCACGCGGCACATCGACGGCCTGCTGCTCGGCCTGGTGCTCGCGCTGATGGTGGCGGGCCTCCTCATACTCTTCAGTGCCTCGAACGGGAATGTCGCGCGCGTTTCCGCTCAGCTCGCCAACATGGTGATTGCGCTGGGCGTCCTGTGGGTGTTCGCCAATATTCCGCCCCATTTCCTCCTTCGGCTTGCGTTCCCGGTCTACCTCGTCGGCGTGCTCCTCCTCGTTGCCGTCGCGCTGGCCGGAGAGGTGTCGCACGGCGCGCGACGCTGGCTCGACGTCGGCATCACCCGCATCCAGCCCTCGGAGTTGATGAAGATTGCGGTGCCATTGGCGATGGCCTGGTACTTCAACCGCCACGAGGCCGGCCTGAGGCTCTGGAACTACGCCGTCGCGGTTGTGATGTTATTGCTTCCCGTCGCGCTTATCGCCCGCCAGCCCGATCTCGGCACGGCGTTGTTAATCACGGCCTCCGGCTTCTTCGTGATGTTCCTTGCCGGGCTGCCGTGGCGCATCATCGGCGGGAGCGCCGTCGCGGGCCTCGTCGCGGCGCCCTTCGCATGGTCGCTGCTGCACGACTATCAGCGCCAGCGCATCCTGACGCTGATCGACCCCACCCAGGACCCGCTCGGCGCGGGCTACCACACCATCCAGTCCACGATTGCGGTCGGCTCGGGCGGCCTGCTCGGGAAAGGCTGGATGAGCGGCACACAGACTCATCTCGATTTCATACCGGAGCGCACCACCGATTTCGTGTTTGCCGTTTTCGCGGAGGAGTTCGGGCTGATCGGCAATATCGTGCTGCTCCTCCTGCTGCTGCTCGTGGTCTCGCGCGGCCTGCTGATCGCCGCGGCTGCGCCATCGTTATTCGCTCGACTGCTGGCGGGCGCAATCACGCTCACTTTCTTTACCTATGTTTTCGTTAACATGGGCATGGTGAGCGGGATCCTGCCGGTCGTCGGCGTCCCGCTGCCGCTTATCAGCTATGGCGGCACCGCGCTGGTCTCGATCTGCCTCGGCTTCGGCATACTGATGAGCATTGCAACGCACAAGAAGCTCATACCAACATAATCAGCCATGGGTAATGAGCCATGAGTACTGTGAAAAAGCAGACCGGAAACGGCTTGGGTTGGTGTCGTTACTCGTCCGTCGTCAAACGTCACGTGGCGATGGCCGCAATGCTCGTGATCGCATTGGGCGGATGCGGCACCTCTGCCAAGCGCGATGGGCCGGCGGCACCCCGCGGGGGCGGCTACTACCTCGACGACGGCCCCGGAGGCAAACCGCCGCCCGACCTCGACACCATCCCGGATGCGACGCCCCGCGTGGAAGCCCTGAACCGGGGCACGATGCGCCCGTACGTCGTCATGGGCAAGCAATACACGCCGATGACCTCGCTGCGGCCCTATCGTGCGCGGGGCGTGGCCACGTGGTACGGCCGTCGCTATCACGGCAAGCAGACCTCGTCCGGGGAAATCTACGACATGTACCAGATGACCGCAGCGCATCCGGTCCTGCCGATCCCGAGCTACGCGCGCGTCACCAACGTGCGCAATGGCCGGTCCGTCGTGGTGCGGATCACGGACCGCGGCCCGTTTCTCGACAACCGGGAGATCGACCTGTCATACACCGCCGCCTACAAGCTCGGCATCATCGCGAATGGAAGCGGCAAGGTCGAAGTGGTAAGCATCATACCAGGCGCCGAGGCAACGCCGGTCGTGGCGAGCGCGCCGGACCCCGAAGGTTGTTGCGCGTCGCCCGCAGCAGATAGTGCCGCTGCTCCGGTCGTTAACGACAGCGCCGAAAGCGCGCAGCCGGTTGCGGCGGCGGGCCCGGCCCCCGACGGTTCGACCAATGTCATGGCCGCTGCGCCACTGACCCGCCACGCCTCAGGTATCTATTTGCAGTTGGGTGCATTCGGCTCACGGGATAATGCCGAGCGCTTCCTGTCGCGTCTGCAAGCCCAAATCGACTGGTTGGCGGAAACGCTCCACATCTATCCGCGTGACGGCCTGTATCGTGTACAGGCTGGCCCCTACGCCAGCCGGAATGAGGCGCGCTCTGTCGCGGATCGCATCAGCCAGGCGTTCGGGGTGAGGCCTTTCGTCCTCACCCGGTGAATAGGAAACCGGAAATAGGAAATAGAATAATTCCACAAAGCTTAGGCCTCACCCATTCCCCATTTCCCATTCCCTATTCT